>JAKSNX010000035.1 GCA_024405815.1 Paludibacteraceae bacterium
TCGCAGTCGCCACGCCGCAGGGAACTGTTGAAAGGTTTGGAGATTGACTTTACATCTACAAGCGTAGATACTGACGAGTCTTACCCTACTTCACTTAAAGGAGCAGACATACCTATTTATATAGCCACACAAAAAGCTGACGCTTATCTTCCGCAAATGGAGGACAACACTCTTGCTATTACTGCCGACACTGTGGTATTTATTGATAATCAGATACTTGGAAAGCCAAGTGAGAGAGCCGCCGCCATTGCTATGCTGCAACATTTATCGGGTAATACACATCAGGTTATTACAGGTGTTTGCATACAGACTAAACAGAAACGTGTAACTTTTAGTGCCACATCTGAGGTTACTTTTGCCAGTCTTACCACAGAGGAGATTGAACATTATGTGGATTTTTACAAACCGTTTGATAAAGCAGGTTCATATGGTGTTCAGGAGTGGATTGGTTACATCGGGATAGAGAAAATTGTAGGCTCATACTTTAACGTTATGGGGCTACCTATACAAAAACTTTATAAAAAACTGATAACTTTTTAATGAAAGTTTATATATACTCATAACCATCAACTATTATGAAAAAAATTTTACTGATTCTTGTATCGTTGTGTGTAAGCATTGTTGTAACAGCAAAAACAGCACGTGAAGAGATTGATGAGAACATTATGCTCTCTTGTAGTAACTATTTGGTCTATCCTGAACCAATAGGAGTTAAATACACAAAAGCACCCAAAGGCTATACACCTTTTTATATAAGTTCATATCACAGGCATGGTTCAAGGTATCTTATCGCTAAAAATGATTATCTGAAGCCTCAGCAAATACTACACAGAGCAGACTCTTTAGGTTTGCTCACTGATGAGGGCATTAAGGTTATGGGCAAGGTGGATTCTGTTTGTGCATTGGCAGACAACCGTTACGGAGAACTTACAAACAAGGGCTATAAACAGCATCAGGGTGTGGCACAGCGTATGTACAATAACTTTCCGCAGGTATTCAAGGGCAGTAAAACCATAGATGCCCGTTCCACCGATGTTATCAGGAGCATTCTATCCATGTTTGCAGAGACATCTACCCTGTTAGCCAACAATCCAAAACTTAATTTGTTTATTGACGCATCATTATATGATATGTACTATATGAATCATTGGTTTAATCCTATCAATGAGCAATATGGCAAAACAACCGAGGTAAAAGAGTGCAAAAATGATTTCAAACAAAAGCACCGCAATCCGGAAAGGCTTATAGGCGAACTGTTTACATCATATCCTGACACCCTTTCAAATCTGTGGAGCAAAGACAAAATGTACAACTCATTATGGGAGATAGCAGCCAATCTGCAAAACTTAGACACCAGCATTGATATGTTGTACCTGTTTACGAAAGATGAGTGCTATGACAACTGGACTATCTCAAATACACATTGGTACTTGGAGTCAGGTCCAAGCCTACAGACAAAACAGATGAAACCATACGTTCACTGCAATCTTTTAAGACAAATAATATCAGCCGCTGATGAGGCCATTGAGCACGATTCAATAGCCGCCACCATGCGTTTTGGACACGATAGCGTTGTTTTGCCTCTTGCTATGCTTATGCGTCTTAATAATTACTACTATGTTACCGGCGATATGGAGACACTTGGAGACAACTGGCAGGCTTACAAGATATTCCCTATGGCTTGTAATATACAGTTAATATTCTATAAATCAAAAAAATCAAGCAATCCAGTATTAGTTAAAATAATGCTGAATGAGAGGGAATGTAGTATTCCTATCGATGCCTACTACGGACCTTATTATGAGTGGGACAAGGTTAAGGATTTCTACATAAATGACATTTTAAAAAACATTCCATCACCAAAATAGATATATTTTGTAGATATGTTAAAAAAAATGTGATTGTTTTTGAACACCCTTAAACAAATTTTATTATCTTTGCAAATCATCAAACTAAATATTATGGCTCAAAACAAAGGCACAATTACTCAGGTTATAGGTCCGGCGGTGGATGTCTATTTTGAACAAGGCGGTGACAATCTGCCTAAAATCCACGATGCCCTTCAGCTTACAAGAGAGGACGGACAGACACTTATTCTAGAGTGCCAACAACACATTGGTGAAAATTCCATAAGGGCGATTGCTATGGAATCTACAGACGGACTTGTAAGAGGAATGGCTGTTTCTGCTCTTGGCTCACCTATTAAAATGCCTACAGGCAAGCAAATTGTAGGAAGGCTTCTAAACGTTACAGGCGATGCTATAGACGGCATCGGTGATTTAGACAAGACAAACGGATACCCTATCCATCGTGAGCCACCTAAATACGAGGAATTGGCAACCAGTAAAGAGATTCTATTTACCGGTATCAAGGTTATAGACCTTTTGGAACCATACCTAAAAGGTGGTAAGATTGGTTTGTTTGGTGGTGCCGGTGTAGGTAAGACAGTGCTTATTATGGAGCTCATCAATAACATTGCCAAAGGTTATGGTGGCTACAGTGTATTTGCCGGTGTAGGAGAACGTACCCGTGAGGGAAATGACCTGTTGCGTGAGATGCTTGGCTCTAACGTAATTGACTACGGAGAAGAGTTTAAGAAAAGTATGGAAGCCGGAGATTGGGATTTGACAAAAGTTGATAAAAAGGCACTTGAAAATAGCAAGATATCATTAGTGTTCGGTCAGATGAACGAGCCTCCTGGTGCACGTGCTTCCGTTGCATTATCAGGTCTTTCTGTAGCAGAGTCTTTCCGTGACGCTGTAGGCAAAGACGGTAAAGGTAATGATATATTGTTCTTTATTGATAATATTTTCCGTTTCACACAAGCAGGTTCTGAGGTTTCCGCCCTACTTGGACGTATGCCTTCAGCTGTAGGTTATCAGCCTACACTTGCCACTGAAATGGGACAAATGCAAGAGCGTATCACATCTACAAAACATGGTTCCATCACATCTGTACAGGCAGTATATGTACCTGCTGATGACCTTACAGACCCTGCTCCTGCAACCACATTCTCTCACTTGGATGCAACCACAGTGTTAAGTCGTAAGATTGCAGAGCTTGGTATCTACCCTGCTGTTGACCCTATTGATTCAACATCACGTATATTGGACCCTAACATTGTAGGTGAGGCTCATTACAACACAGCATTAAGGGTTATTGAGTTATTACAGCACTATAAAGACCTTCAGGACATCATAGCCATATTAGGTATGGAAGAGCTCTCTGAGGCAGACAAAATAGCGGTACACCGTGCAAGACGTGTTCAAAGATTCCTTTCACAGCCATTCCACGTTGCAGAACAGTTTACCGGAATGAAAGGTGTTATGGTATCAATAGAAGACACTATAAAGGGCTTTAATATGATTATGGATGGTGAATGCGACCAATATCCAGAGTCTGCTTTCAACTATGTAGGAACCATAGAAGAGGCTATTGAGAAGGGTGAAAAATTGCTCAAAGAAAACAAAGCATGAAAATTTCAATATTAGCGCCTGATAAAAAAATCTTTACTGGAGAGGCAACTGCAATTACATTGCCCTCTGTAAATGGTAGTTTTACCGCATTGGAGAATCACGCACCTATAGTCTCTTTACTTGACAAAGGGCAGATATTGGTACAGACATCTGAGAACGGTGAAAAGCAGGCGTTTGATATTCAAGGCGGGTTTGTGGAGATAAGTGATAATTCTGTAACAGCATGTATTGAGGTACAATGACAAAGAAATGTTTGATATTATCCTTTTTAACAATAATCTCAACAGAAATTTTGTTATTGTTATTTAATCAGTTGTGGTTTAAGAGTGCTTATAGTTGGGTATATTTGATAGTACCAGTGGTATATGCTGTATTTCAAACAGTATTCTGTATAAACATTAAGACATTCTTCTCTACAAACGATGGTGTTAAATACTTTTTCCTATACAAAGGGATAAAGTTTTTTGTAGCGGTTGCTTTTATACTGATATATATATTGGTTGCTAAAGAAGTTGATAAATGGTTGCCTATCAGGGTTATTGTATATTACTTGGCATTCCTTATTACAGAAACAGTAATCAGTACCCGATATCAGAAAAAAAATAATTGATGAAGCGTTTTCTAAACATATTATTAATAGCACTTTTCTCTTTTATAAGTGTAAGTGTTTTTGCAGAAGAGCAAGATTCACCTGAAAGTGAACCATTTAACGCTAAAGATGTCATATTCTCACATATAGGTGATGCGTATGAGTATCACATAACAGAGATTAACGGACATCCTATTGCAATTCCACTGCTTGTAATTGTTAGAAGTGCGGAACGCGGATGGTTTGTATTTGGTGCAAGCAAAGTTGTACATGGAGACACATACAACGGTTTCTACATTGCCAAGGGAGGCAACTATGACGGTAAAATTGTGGAGTTGAATGCCGCTGGAGAAGAAGTCCGTCCGTTTGATGTCTCAATAACAAGAAACGTATTTGCCCTACTGCTCTCTTGTACCATCCTTATTCTAATATTTGTGCCTATGGCACGTAAGTATAAGAAAAATCCACTTGGAGTACCGTCTAAAGGACACAATATGATGGAAGCCGTGATTTTATATATTGAAGACGATGTAATAAAGCCGGCATTGGGAGACCAATACCTTAAATACTCTCCATATCTACTCACAGTGTTCTTCTTTATATTATTGAACAACCTGATGGGGCTTATTCCATTCTTCCCGTTTGGAGCAAACCTTACAGGAAATATATCTGTAACGCTTGTATTGGCGGTTCTCACATATCTTATAACCAACATAGGCGGCACTAAATGCTATTGGAAAGATGTTCTTTGGCCAGATGTACCTCTGTTCTTAAAAGCACCTATTCCATTGATGCCTATAATAGAGATTATTTCAACCCTTACAAAACCTATTGCCCTTATGATAAGGTTGTTTGCAAACATATTTGCAGGGCACATGATTATATTGGTACTAATCTGTCTTATATTCATATTCTCATCTATTATGGGTATTGCAGTAGGTGCAGGTGTATCAGTGGTTTCAATTGCATTCTCTTTATTTATGTATTGTCTTGAACTGCTTGTAGCATTCATTCAGGCATACGTATTTACTATGCTTTCAGCCATTTTTATAGGATTGGCAAGAGTAAAAGAAGAGTAATGTTACTATGTATGATGTATGATGTATGATGTATAAATTAAGATAAAGTAAAAAATAATTTTTAATTTTCAATTTTTAATTTTCAATTATTATGTTAGGTATTATTCTTCAAGCCGCTGCAGCAGGTGCTGCTGGCGCATCATTGGCAAAGTTAGGTGCAAGTCTAGGTGCCGCAATCGCAATTATAGGTGCAGGACTTGGTATCGGTCGTATTGGAGGTACAGCAATGGAAGCCATCTCTCGTCAACCGGAAGCTGCTGGTAACATACGTTCAAGTATGATTATCGCCGCCGCACTTATTGAGGGTGTAACCCTATTTGCTATCATCATCTGTGCTTTGGCTATTTTGGTATAATTGACATATTCACTTGCGGGTCTTTTTGTACCCGCAAGCGTTATACTGTTAAATTTAGCCACTTTTAAATTAAAAAATTTATTTATGAATCTGTTTCTACCCGATTCAGGATTGGTGATATGGATGACTATTGCATTCCTCATCCTGTTCATAGTGCTTGCCAAGTTTGCTTGGCCTGTAATCCTGAAATCGATAACAAGTCGTCAGGAGCATATTGCTGAATCCCTTAGAAAAGCGGACGAGGCCGCTAAGGCTTTGGAGTCACTAAATGAGAAGGGAGCCAAGATAATTGCTGACGCTCAGGCTGAGCAATTAAAGATGGTTCAAGAGACTCAGGCACTCAACAAAACAATGATTGAGGAGGCTAAAGCAAAAGCGGAGGCAGAGGCTGCTAAAATAATAGAGGCAGCCAGAGAGCAAATCAAAAGCGACAAGGAGAATGCAATTAAAGAGTTGAGAAAAGAGGTGGCATCTATCTCTATTGAGATGGCAGAGAAAGTGTTAAGGAAAGAGTTGGCTAACGAGCAAGCCCAAACTTCTTATATAAACACACTGCTTAGTGAGATGGATAAGAACACCCCTGCAAGTTAACAACAATGGACAACGGAAAAATATCCATACGGTATGCACGTGCCCTACTCCTTAGTGCTAAGGAGAAGAAGGTGGCAGATAAGGTCTATGCTGAAATATGTGTCATAGAGGAGGCTTTTGAGAAATTCCCTGAAATAAAGATGGGTATAGCGTCTCCTACTATTACTGCAGAAGAGAAACAAGACTTATTGATATCTACACTTAATGGTAAAGCAAGTAAGGAGACAGAGGCGTTCATTAAGTTTGTTGTTGCACAGAAACGTGTAGATTACATGCCAAGTATAGCACGCATGTATAAAAAGTTGTATAGAGAAGATTGCAACATTGTAACAGGCAACATTACAAGCGCTACTACCCTTTCTGATGAAGCGGTAGCGTCAATTAAGAAATATATAGCAAATCTAAGCGGTGCCAAAACCATAGAGTTACACTCTGCGGAAGACAAGTCTCTAATAGGTGGATTTGTGCTTGATATAGATAATTATCGCTTAGATGCAAGTATTAAAGGACAATTAAATAAACTGGAATATTATGCCGGACATTAAACCAAGTGAAATTTCAAGTGTACTAAAGCAAAAACTTGATGGTTTCAAAAACAAGTTAGAATTTGAAGAGACTGGTAAGGTTCTTCAAGTTAGTGATGGCGTGGCACGTGTATTCGGTCTTAACAATGTACAGGCAACAGAGCTTGTTGAGTTTGAAGGCGGAATAATGGGTATTGTGCAAAACCTTGAGGAAGACAATGTGGGTGTTGTGTTACTTGGACCAACATCTCTTGTAAAAGAGGGCTATACAGTAAAAAGAACAAAACGTATTGCTTCCATTATGGCTTCTGAGGGTATGCTTGGCCGTGTAATAAACACAATAGGTCAGCCTTTGGACGGCAAAGGTCCTATAGAGGGCAAGGCATACGAGATGCCTCTTGAGCGTAAGGCTCCAGGCGTTATTTTCCGTCAACCAGTAAATGAGCCTCTTCAAACAGGACTTAAGGCTATAGATGCCATGATTCCTATCGGCCGTGGCCAGCGTGAGCTTATTATCGGCGACCGTCAGACAGGAAAGACTGCTATTGCCATAGATACTATCATCAATCAGAAACAAAACTTTGAAGATGGTAAGCCTATCTACTGTATATATGTAGGTATTGGTCAGAAAGGTTCCACAATAGCCAATTTGGTACAGACATTAGAGAAATATGATGCCATGAAATATACCATCATAGTTTCTGCTACTGCATCTGACCCTGCCGCTATGCAGTTCTATGCTCCTTACGCAGGTGTTGCTATTGCAGAGTATTTCCGTGACACAGGTCGTCATGCACTTGTAATCTACGATGACTTGTCAAAACAGGCTGTTGCCTACCGTGAGGTGTCTTTGGTTCTTCGTCGTCCTTCAGGACGTGAGGCTTATCCTGGCGATATTTTCTACCTGCACTCCAGATTATTGGAGCGTGCCGCTAAAATTATTGCCAACGATGATGTTGCACGCAAAATGAATGATATTCCTGAATCTATTAAGGATATAGTTAAAGGTGGCGGTTCCATTACTGCATTGCCTATCATTGAGACTCAGGCAGGTGACGTTTCAGCATATATTCCTACAAACGTGATTTCAATCACCGATGGGCAGATATTCCTGGAATCTGGTTTGTTCCACTCTGGTGTACGTCCTGCTATTAACGTGGGTATCTCTGTATCACGTGTAGGTGGTAACGCACAAATCAAGTCAATGAAAAAGGTTGCAGGTACACTTAAACTTGACCAAGCTCAATATCGTGAATTAGAGTCTTTCAGCAAGTTTGGCGGAGATTTGGATGCAACTACAATAGCCACCCTTGATAAAGGTAAAAAGAATGTTGAAATTCTTAAACAACCACAATACTCCCCTCTTACGGCAGAGGAGCAGATTGCAATAATTTTCTGTGGTACAAACGCTTTGTTAAAAGAGGTTCCTGTAGAGAAGGTATCGGAGTTTGAGTCTAAATTCCTTGAGATACTGAATATTAAACACAGAAAAGATGTTCTTGACCCTATTAAGGCAGGTCAAATAGACGATAATATTAAAGAGATTCTGACATTTGAGGCTAAAAAACTATCTGATCAATTCAAATAATGGCATCATTAAAGGAAATACGTGCAAGGATAGGGTCTGTGCAATCAACGCACAAGATTACATCTGCCATGAAGATGGTTTCTGCCGCCAAATTACATAAGGCGGAAGACCGTACACTTCAGGCTGTACCGTATAAAAACAAACTTTCTGAGGTTCTTGCCAGATATTTAGGCTCTATTGATGATGAGAATTTTAAAGTGTCACTGTCTGTTGAGCGTGAGGTTAAGAAAATAGCTTTGGTTGCCGTATCTTCAAGCTCTGGTTTGTGTGGTGCCTTTAATTCCAATATTGCAAAGCTATTAAAGCGGAAGATAGAAGATAATTTGGCTCTTGGCAGAAAGGTTTTGGTTATACCAATAGGCACAAAAGTTGAGGAGTCTCTAAAAGCAGTAAAAACACAGCATCCTGATATTGAAATAGATAAGGAGTTTGTACATTTATGTGAGAAACCTGACTACAATGAGTCTTGCAAGGCTTCTAAAATGTTGACAGAAATGTTCCAGAATGGTGATTTTGACAGGGTTGAACTTATCTATAATCATTACAAAAATGCAGGTGTACAGATTCCTACTGTGGACCAGTTCCTACCTATTGCCACTATAAGTGCTGACGGTGGAGATTCTAACAGACTCTATTTTGTAGAGCCTAACCCTAAGGAATTTGTAGAGAGCTTGGTTCCTATTGTTATACGTACCATGTTCTACACCACTCTGTTAGATTCTTCTACTGCAGAATTCGGTGCCAGAACAACCGCTATGCAGGCGGCTTCTGAAAATGCCGAGAAATTATTATCAGAGATAACAGTCCAATATAACAGGGCTCGTCAGGAATCTATAACAAATGAGCTTATAGACATTGTCAGTGGCTCATTGGCTCAAAAATAATGGAAGCTACAAGACTTTTTGACATATTAGACAGATACAAGGAGATAAATCCTAATCAAAAAGTGGCACTTTCGTGCAAGAGGGAAGGACAATGGATTAACTATAGTTTGGATGACTACATTACAAAAACAAACTATATAAGTGCCGGATTGTTGTCCATCGGGGTAAAAAAGGGAGACCGCATAGCTATTATAAGTTCTTCAAGACCTGAGTACAATATGATAGACATGGGTATTATGCAGATTGGTGCAATCACCGTACCTATATACCCTACTATTAGCGAAGCAGACTACAATCATATTCTAAATCACGCAGAAATATCTTACGTTTTCTCTGAAGGCGAGGAGTTACTGCGTAAAATAGAGAGCATTCTGCCTACGGTACCATCTATTAAGGGAATCTATACGTTTAAGGACAGAGGTCGTCACAAATATCTGGCAGAGTTACTTGAATTAGGAGAAGCACAATACGAGTCTAAAAAAGCTGAAATTGAAAAAATTAAGGCCTCTATTGGTGAAGACGACACCGCTTGCATAATATACACATCGGGTACCACAGGGCTACCTAAAGGTGTTATGATAAGCCATAAGAACATTATGATGCAAGTTAAGGAGACCTCTAAAATTCCAGCCGATTGGAGTGACACTGCATTCAGTTTTCTGCCGCTATGCCATGCATACGAGAAACTTATGGTATATATGTACCAATACAGAGGCATGTCAATATATTATGCAGAAAGTTTGGGTACTATTATAGAGAACATAAAGGAGGTTAATCCTACCATTATGACTTGCGTTCCTCGTGTTCTTGAGAAAATCTATGACAAGATATTCGCTGCCGGAAAAAAACTACCTTATGCTAAAAGGCAAATATATTTTTGGGCTATTAAATTGGCTTTGAACTATAGAAAAGACTTAAATCCTGCATCTGCCAGACTCTATAAAATTGCCGATAAATTTGTATATTCCAAATGGAGAGAGGCAATAGGCGGTCATTTTGACACTATTGTATCAGGAGGAGCCGCATTACAGCCAAGGCTTGCCGCATTCTTCACCGCCATAGGAATGCCTATATTTGAGGGATACGGACTCACAGAAACGTCTCCTGTAATTGCAGTAAGCACTAAAGAGCCTGACGGACTTGCTTTTGGTACAGTAGGCAAGCCATTAAGAGGTGTAGAGGTAAAGATTGATTCTGAGACAAGTGAGATTATTTGCCGCGGAGACAATGTTATGAAAGGCTATTACAAGGCTCCTGATTTAACTGCACAAGTTATAGATAAAGATGGTTGGTTCCACACAGGTGATACAGGCAGATTTACAGAAGCTGGTCAGCTTGTGGTGACAGGCAGACTGAAAGGCATATTCAAAACATCGATGGGAAAATACATAAACCCATTTGTTATAGAGGAGAAGTTCTCTCAATCACCATTTATAGATAACATTATGGTTGTGGGTGAAAATCAGAAATTTGCAGCAGCCATAATTTCTCCAAGTTTCCATTTTCTGAAATCTTGGTGCAAGTCTCATAAAGTGCCTTATACATCAGATTCCGCTATCATTGAAGATGAGCGTGTAAAGGCAAGAATAAATGAAGAGGTCAAGAAATACAATCAGACACTTGGCGAAACAGAGAAAATCAAGAGAATAACACTTGTCCCTGAAGAGTGGACGGTAAAAAACAAGCTGCTTACCCCTACATTGAAGGTCAAAAGGCCTAAAATTATGGAAAAATACAATGAGGAAATTGAAAAAATGTTTCAATAATTTATGTTTTTAAACTTTTTTTCATATCTTTGCGATGTTTAACCATAAAATCATTGCCTATAAGTCAAACACTTTACCCCATCAACTGCATAAGTAAAGTATGACATTGTTACAAGAAATGTCTGATCAGGATTTGGTCAGGCTTTACGCAGAAGGCAATAATGACGCTTTCAAGTATCTTTTGTACAGGCATAAGGATTACATTTATTCTTATATCTACTCTTTTATTCATAACCATGATGATAGTAACGACATTTTTCAGGAGTTATTCATCAAGGTAATATCCTGTATTAGGAATAATAACTACAATGAAGAGGGCAAATTCCGTAATTGGGTGCTACGCATTGCTCATAACATGGTGATGGACTACCTTAGGGCTTCTGTGGCAAACACTACAGTATCTGCAGAAAATGAGGATTTCACGTTACTTAACAACAAGGACATTTGTGAAGGAAATATAGAAGACTCAATTGTTGATGACCAAATTAACACAGATTTAATAAAACTTGTACAATTCCTGCCCGAAAACCAGCGTGAAATTGTGTATATGCGTTATTATAAAAACATGAGTTTCAAGGAGATATCAGATAAATTAGGTTGCAGTATAAATACTTCATTGGGGCGTATGCATTATGCTATACTCAACATGAGAAAAATGGCAAAAGAAAATAAATTGCTATACTGAACAATATTCATTTTATTGCTCCGTTATATAGGTAAATAGATAATTTATTTGCCTATGACAAACAACTACCACTTCATTTCATCTTACTTTACATCAGATTTCAATCCTGCTGAATTATTGTCGCCAAAACAAAGCACTATTGATGCAATATTAGCATTTGCAGAAAATTATTCGTATCTTTGCAATAAAAATATGAATTATGAGTTTAATAGCGCCATCTCTTCTTTCAGCTGATTTCGCTCACTTGGCTGCTGATATAGAAATGATTAACAGCAGCGAGGCTGATATGCTCCACCTTGATATTATGGATGGAGTTTTTGTGCCTAACATATCGTTTGGTTTCCCTGTTATAGAGTCTTTTAAAAACATCTGTAAAAAGCCGTTAGATGTTCACCTTATGATAGTGGAACCAGATAAGTTCATAGATAATTTTGCTAAGATTGGGGCAAGTTATATAAATGTACACTATGAGGCTTGCACCCACCTGCACCGCACTATTCAAAAAATAAAAGCCACTGGTGCCAAGGCTGCTGTCACACTTAATCCACACACACCTGTATCTCTACTTGAAGATATTGTAAATGACGTGGATATGGTGCTTCTTATGTCAGTGAACCCTGGTTATGGTGGGCAGAAATTTATAGAGAACACTCTAAACAAGTGTGTTCAGCTTAAAGAACTTATTGCACGCAAAAATTCCAAAGCGATTATTGAGATTGACGGTGGCGTTAATCTTGAGACAGGTAAAAAACTTGTAGATTGCGGAGCAGATGCTCTTGTAGCAGGTAATTTTGTGTTTAAATCTCATAACCCGATTGATACTATACACCAACTAAAACAATTACGGTGATTCGGTTATTCGGTGATGCGTCATACATCATACATCATACATCATACATTAAGCATTTATGCATATATGTCCATTCTTTAGAATCACCATTCCTTTTGTTATTGGAATTATAATCGGCTGGATAACATTAAGTTATACAGCCGCTATTTTATTTGCCATATCGGGGTTAATAGTTTGGATTTTAGGAATTTTATGTGAGCATAAAGAGATTTATAACAACCGCCATATTAAAGGAATTGCACTGTCTCTGTTACTTACAGCAAGCGGGACAGCGGTATATAACGCTTCGCTTCCAACTGAACTTGCAGGTATTAAACAGGTGTCATCATACCAAATATATAAATTAAACAAAAACGCCACCCCATCTGCCATAGAAGTTAATGCGTTGCAAATTAGGGAATCTCTGATTGGAATCTATCGTAAATACATTTCCAATGATAACGTAGGCATAATATCGGCTCTTACACTTGGCAAAAAAGATGACCTTAGCAGAGACACCCGTCAAATCTTTTCGCTGGCAGGTGGCTCACACGTACTTGCCGTAAGCGGTCTGCATGTAGGCATAATATATGCCATAATTTTAGGATTACTGTCGTTTATACCTCACTCACAGATTGGAAACATTACCAGGCACTCCATTGTTATATTGTGCCTTTGGTTTTATGCGTTTATTTGCGGACTGCCTGCAAGCGTAGTACGTTCAGCATTTATGTTTTCTCTTATATCGGGGTCATACATACTTGGAAAAAGCAATTACAGCCTGAATTCAGTTTTTGTATCTATGTTTTTTATGTTGCTTTATAACCCTCTGTATCTCTTTGACATAGGCTTTCAACTGAGTTACGCGGCGGTTATAAGCATTCTTATTTTCTATCCTAAACTATACTCTATACTACATTTTCAAAACAAGATAATGATATGGGTTTGGGGCATGATTTGCGTATCGGCGGCGGCTCAAATAGGAACATTACCATTAACAGTATATTATTTCCATCAGATACCTGTGTATAGCATTCTTACCAATTTTGTGGTGGTACCTGCGGCATTTATAATCATCTATGTGGCTTTGGCTCTACTTGTTTTCAGTTTTATACCACCTGTTGCAATGCTAATTGGAAGGCTTGCAGACGTTATAACAGAGATGTTATGCAACGGCGTTGCGGGGATAGTTAACCTGCCATACTCCGTAATCTCTGATATTCACATTGATTTTTATATAGTATTATTGATGTTCGCCATCATTTTTACCGCTTACTATATAATAAATTCAGCAAAAATTCGTAACTTTGTAGGTTAAATGTGTATAATCATTACCCGATGATAACCAAAATAATACAAGAAGAGAATGTTATTGCCGTATCAAAACTGATTAGTGATGCAGGCAAGATTATAATAGTTTCACACAAAAGACCCGATGGTGATGCTATAGGCTCTTCTCTTGGCCTGTATCATTTTCTTAAAAGTCAGGGCAAGGAAGTCTCTGTGATTTTACCCGATGCCATACCTGGCTATATGTATGCCCTGCCATCAGCAGACACCATTGTCTTTTATGACAATCAAAAGACAAAGGCACAGGAACTTATAGACAAATGCGACCTTATTTTCTGTCTTGATTTCAATGCACTTGACAGGATTGGGAACCTGTCTGCACCTGTAAATGACAGCAAGGCAAAAAAGGTTCTTATGGACCATCACCTGCACCACGATAATTTTTGTGACATTATAATTTCACACCCTGAGATGTCATCTACATGCGAACTTGTATTCCGCCTTATAAGTAGAATGGGATACTATGACGCCATGCCACTAGAATCGGCACAGTGTATATGTGCAGGCATGATGACCGATACAGGTGGATTATCATATAATGCAAACCGCCCCGATGTCTATACCATAATGGGTGAACTGCTAAAAAAAGGTGTTGATAAAGATGCTCTTTATCGTAAAATATTTAACAACTATTCAGAAAACAGAATGAGACTTATGGGATATATGCTTTATGAAAAGATGAAAATATATCCCGAATACCATACTGCCGTACTGACTCTAAGCTATAAAGAGATGCTTAGATTTAATTACCAACCTGGTGATAGTGAGGGCTTTGTAAACATGCCACTCTCTATTGACCATGTGTTTTGCAGTATTTTTATAAAGGAAGAAAAGGAGTGCATGAAACTGTCGTTCCGTTCACAGGGCGATTTTGATGTAAACAAGATGGCAAACGAGTTGTTTGGTGGTGGCGGGCATAAGAATGCATCGGGTGCAGAGAATAAAGGAACTATGGAAGAGACACTTAAAATTATTGAGGAGGCACTGCCGATATATATTTAAGTTTAGGAGTACAAGATGGATGT
>JAKSNX010000036.1 GCA_024405815.1 Paludibacteraceae bacterium
CCCATATTCTGCACATTCTCTGAACGCAAGGTTCTAAAGACAGACCGCATTGAGAAAATTCTTGTATCGGCAATGAAACAGTCAATGCAGCCATACCTCACAAAACTCAATAAGCCTTGCACATTCAAAGAGTTTATGAAACGTGCCTCAGCATTTAACGGACAAAAGTTCATAGGGCACTGTCATAGCGGAGAAAAAGAGATGCTTGCAAAAGCAGTCAAACCTAACGGCAGATACCTTATTATGATTGGTCCTGAAGGCGATTTCAGTGAAGAAGAGGTGGCAGAGGCTGTGAAAAACTGTTTCACACCTATATCCCTTGGCGATATGCGGCTACGTGTTGAGACAGCGGCACTCTACAGCTGCTCAGTAGTAGCGATAAAAAATCAACTTTAATTTCATTTTTATTTTCAAAATTGAATTTTTTTTCATAACTTTGAGCGAAATTTTGCTTAAAGGCTGCATATATGCATATTTTATGCAAATTATAGACCAAAAAGGCTAAAAATATGGAAAATTTTATCTATGCTCTTGAACTTATGGGAATTGGAATGGGTACTGTGTTTGTAGTGCTTATTCTGGTTATTGAACTTGGTAAGTTACTGATATTGTTAGTAAACAAAGTAGCCCCTGAAGAGGCTAAACCTCAGGCAAAGGCTGCCGCACCTGCAGCTGTAACGCCAAATGTGGCTCAAGCCATCACTCAGGCGGTTAATATGATAACAGGAGGCAAGGGTAAAGTAGAGAAAATAGAGAAACAATAAAATAATAGATATGGCAAACAAAAAGAAAGAAGTTAAGTTCTGTCTGCTGTTCCGTGATATGTGGCAAGCGGCAGGCAAGTATGTTCCACGTGTTGACCAACTTGTCAAAGTTGCTCCGGCAATAGTAAAAATGGGCTGTTTTGCCCGTGTAGAAACCAATGGTGGTGGTTTTGAACAAGTAAATCTGCTTTTTGGAGAGAATCCAAACAAGGCGGTAAGGGCTTGGACCAAACCTTTTCATGAGGCAGGCATTCAGACCCAACTTCTTGACCGTGCTCTTAATGGGCTAAGAATGAGCCCCGTGCCAAGCGATGTAAGAAAACTTTTCTATGTAGTTAAGAAAAAGCAAGGCACAGACATAGCCCGTACATTCTGCGGACTTAACGATTTGCGAAACATAATACCATCTATAGGCTATGCCAAAGCGGGAGGAATGATTTCTCAGTGCAGTCTCTGTATAACATTCTCACCTATACATACTGTTGAGTATTATACAGATATGGCATACAAACTAATAGAGGCAGGAGCAGATGAGATATGCCTTAAAGATATGGCTGGCATAGGCCGTCCCGTAACTCTTGGTCAGATTGTAGCTAATATTAAAAAGAAATACCCCGATATTCCTGTTCAATACCACTCTCACGCAGGTCCTGGATTCTCAATGGCATCTGTTCTTGAGGTATGCAAGGCTGGCTGCGACTATGTAGATGTAGGTATGGAGCCACTTTCTTGGGGTACAGGACACGTTGATGTGCTTGCAGTACAGGCTATGCTTAAAGACGCAGGATTTGACGTTCCAGAGATAAATATGGAAGCGTATATGGAGGTAAGGACAATGATTCAAGAGATGATGGATGATTTCTTAGGTTACTACATACCTTCACGTAACCGTCTAATGAACTCACTTCTTATAGCCCCTGGACTTCCTGGTGGCATGATGGGTTCACTTATGACAGACCTTGAGACAAACCTTGAAAGCATTAATAAATACAAGGCAAAGAACAACCTTCCTGCCATGACTCAAGACGAACTTCTTATAAAGTTATTTAACGAAGTTGCATATATTTGGCCTAAGATGGGTTATCCATGTCTTGTAACACCATTCAGCCAATATGTAAAGAATATGGCACTTATGAATGTGATGCAAATGGAAAAAGGCAAAGAGCGCTGGTCTATGATTGCCGATGACATCTGGGATATGATGCTTGGCAAGGCAGGGGCACTACCTGGTCCGCTTGCACCAGAACTTGTAGAAAAAGCCAAAGCTGAAGGGCGCGAGTTCCATACAGAAGACCCACAATCAAACTACCCCGATGCACTTGACACCTTCCGCAAGGAGATGGCAGATAATAAATGGGAAACAGGAGAGGATGACGAAGAGTTGTTTGAGCTTGCAATGCACCCACAACAGTATCGCCTTTACAAATCAGGACAGGCAAAAGCGGCGTTTGAAGAAGACCTTGCAAAACGCAAGGCTGAGAAAGCAGGGGCAAAAGGTGGCGTAGCACTACCGCAAACAGTTACCGTAGATGTTAATGGAGAAAAATACACAGTTACAATAGGTGCTAATGACGGTTCTTCCGCTTCTGCAACACCTGCAGCAGCACAAACCGCAACATCTGCACCTGGTGAAGGCAAAGAGTTACAATCACCGCTTGAAGGTAAGTTCTATCTTGTAAAATCAGCAAGCGACACAGCCGTCAAGGTGGGTGATATGGTAAAAAAAGGTCAGACGGTTTGTTACATTGAGGCTATGAAAACCTTTAACGCCATAGCGGCTGAGTGTGACGGTGTAATCACAGAGATTTGCTACAAGAGTGGCGATTCAATCTCTGAAGATGATGTTTTAATGAAAATCAAAGGATAAGCGATATGGAGAATATTTGGGAAAAAATATACAGCATGACTGCTCTCAGCGATATTATTGCTGACCCTCGATTTTTAGTCATGTACGCCCTTGCCTTCTTGTTGCTGTATCTTGGCATAAAGAAGGAATTTGAACCTCTGCTGCTTGTGCCTATCGCATTCGGTGTGCTTATAGCAAACTTCCCTGGAGGCGGAATGGGTGTGCTTGGTGCAGATGGTCAAGGCTTGGTTCACTACATGAAAGATGGTGTAATGGTGGCAAAGAATGTATACGAGATGCCACTGCCAGAGATAGCACATGACTTAGGGCTTATGAACTATATCTACTACGCTCTTATTAAATCAGGATTGCTACCGCCAATCATATTTATGGGTGTAGGTGCTCTTACAGACTTTGGTCCTATGCTGCGTAATCTTAAACTTGCTATATTCGGTGCAGGTGCACAGTTTGGTATATTTGCCGTACTGCTTGTAGCATCACAATTCTTTACAATGCAAGAGGCTGGCTCACTTGCCATTATAGGCGGTGCAGATGGTCCTACTGCAATTTTCACAACTCTGAAACTTGCTCCGCATCTTCTTGGTCCTATTGCCATTGCAGCATACTCTTATATGGCTCTTGTACCTGTGATAATTCCATTAGTAGTTAAGCTTACCTGTTCTAAAAAAGAGCTTATGATAAATATGAAAGAGCAGGATAAACTCTATCCTAACAAGCAGGAATTCAAGAATATGAGAGTACTAAAAATTGTATTCCCTATAGCCGTTACAACTATTGTGGCAATTATAGTACCTGATGCGGTAGCATTAGTAGGTATGCTTATGTTTGGTAACCTTATCAAAGAGATTGGAGCAAATACATCTCGTTTATTTGAAGCGGCGTCAAACGGCATTATGAATGCTGCCACAATATTCTTAGGACTATCGGTTGGAGCCACAATGACAGTTGAGGCATTCCTTAACTGGACTACAATAGGCATTGTTGCTGGAGGTTTTCTTGCATTTGGATTTTCCATATTTGGAGGTATTATGCTTGTAAAGATTATGAACCTATTCACAAAGAAGAAAATCAATCCACTTGTGGGTGCCACTGGCTTGAGTGCCGTTCCTATGGCATCTCGTGTGGCAAATGATATTGCCCTTAAATATGACCCTAAAAACCATGTGCTTAATTACTGTATGTCAAGCAATGTAGCAGGCGTAATAGGCTCTGCTGTGGCTGCAGGTATTCTTATCTCATTCTTAGGTTGATTAGATTAATTTTCTTTATAAAGAAACGGTTGCTCCTTACCGAGCAACCGTTTTTCTTTTATAAATTCATACCTCTACAATAAAAAAATGACTATGAAAAACAGGATTTTTCATAGTTTTAGTACTTTAAGTACCATTTTCAGTACTTAAAGTATTACTTAATAAATAATTATAATTATTACCTTTATAGGTAAAACTTAATCTCATTAACTATGACAAAAAAAGACATTTGCGATAGAATAAAATCCATTAGAGAGCAACAACGGATTACGCAAGAAAACATCGCCTATTCTATGGGCATATCTACGAGTGAATATTACAAATTGGAGAGTGGAAAATATAATTTTAACATTTCACAGATAGTTCTGCTATCTAAAATTCTGAATGTTAATGTTATCAGTTTCTTTATAGAACCTAATGTTTTTTCCACAATAGGAAATAATATTGCTGCAGAACCTAAATTAAAATACAACAAAAAACAATGAGCTAATATGAAAACCAAAAGGAAAAACGAGGCAGAACTAAGCGAAAGACTTAGAATCTGCGACATTTTACGTACAAGGCGTAAACTTATGCGAGTAAATCAGACATACGTTGCCAAAAGACTTGGAATCTCTTTAACAGCATACGCTAAAATAGAGAGAGGAGAATCATCTGTCAGTTTTGACAGACTTGTTTCCATTTGTCAGATTCTTCACTTAAACATACAGGCATTGGGTATTAAAAACAAAGAGAGTTTCTTTTATAATGAGGCTCTTGAATGTCTGTATAGGGAGATAAAATCACTAAAAGAGGAAACAAAAAAATTCCGCAATTACCTTGCAAGTGAAAGTTGTACCATATTTACAAAAGAAAAAGATAATTAAGGTATAAAAACACAAAAGGTGTTCTCGCCAGAACACCTATTTGCTAACCTTAAAATCAAATACTATGAAAAAATCACAATGCAAAAGTAACGCTTTTTAGATATACAACAATAGCGGAAACTAATTTTTTTCTGTATTTGATTAAATTTCTTTTATTTGTTACAAATACCTTACAGATGTGTTACAGATATGTTACAAAGATAATTTTTTTATTTTGAGTAAAAAAATTATCTTTGCAACAGGAACAAGGGTATAGGGTCAAGGATAATCCTTGTACCCTGACCCTTGACCCCTGACCCTTTATACTTATGAAAAACATTGTAACATTTATCAATGACCTTGCCGACAATAATAACAAGGCTTGGTTTGACGCTAACCGTAGCCGCTGGAATGATGTAAAGGCTGAATGGGCTGAGTTTACAGAGAAACTAATTGCAGGAGTCTCTAAAATAGACCCACTTGTAAGCGGTTTAAGGGTACAGGATTGCACCTATAGGATTAACAGAGATATACGCTTCTCTAACGATAAACGCCCTTATAAATCACATATAGGAGCATACGTATGTCCATATGGCAAAAAATCGGGGTTTGCAGGGTATTATTTCCATATAGAATCTCACCTGTGTGATTATATTGGCAGAAATATGATTGCGGCAGGGGCGTATATGTTGCCGCCTAAAGAACTTGAAAGCGTAAGAGAAGAGATTTATGACAATCCTGAGGCATTTATTAAGGCTCTTGACAAGGCAAAAGGATTTGACCTTACAGATAATTCAAAACTAATAAAATGCCCCAAGGGTTTCCCATCAGACTTTAAGTATGCGGAATTGCTTAAATATAAATCATACTCAATAGGAAAGGACACCCCTTGGGATGTCCTCTACTCTGATGGTCTATACGATTGGGTTATGGAAAATTTTACAAACTGCGTTGAGATAAACAATCTCCTTAACCGTGCTATTGCTTACGCAAGGGAAAATTAACAAACCTTTACACCATTATGTACGTTTGCAGATGGTGAAACTACCACAAGCCTGCCATCGGCGTCCATAGCAGAAAGTATCATTCCTTGACTCTCTACACCCTTTAATTTACGTGATGCAAAATTAGCTACAAAACATACCTGCTTACCTACCAAATCCTCTGGATTATAATATGCGGCAATACCCGATACAATGGTACGGCAACCCATACCGTCATCTATCTTAAATTGTAGTAATTTATCTGCTTTAGGTACTCTGGAGCACTCAAGAACAGTACCTACACGTATATCAAGTTTCTCAAAATCATCAAACGGTATGTTTTCTGCCACCTGTGCAGGTTTAAAATTCTTTAACTCTTCTAACCGCCTTGCCTCCTCGTTCTTTTTCTTAATATCCTCAAGTCTGTTTATCTGAGCCTCTATAGGGGCATCTTCTATCTTCTCAAACAGTAACTCAGGTTTATTGACAAATGCACCTGTGGCAAGCAAATCAAGACTGCCAAGTTTGTTCCAAGACCACTCCTTAAGGTTTATCATATCACGCAGTTTTCTGCTGCTGAAGGGTAAGAAAGGCTCAAACGCAATGGCAAGATTGGCTGTTATCTGTAGTGCAAGGTTTAATATTATGGCAACTCTGCCCATATCTTCTTTGGCAACTTTCCAAGGCTCTGTGTCTGCTAAATACTTATTACCTATACGGGCAAGATTCATAGCCTCTTTCTGTGCATCGCGGAACTTAAAGTTATCAAGCAGTTTCTCCACCTCAGCCTTAACATCAGAAAACTCTTTTAAGGTATCTTTATCATACTCTGTAAGCTCTCCGCATGCAGGTACTTTACCCTCAAAATACTTATGGGTAAGCACAAGTGTGCGGTTTACAAAATTTCCATATATGGCAACAAGCTCATTATTGTTACGAGCCTGAAAATCACGCCATGTAAAATCATTATCCTTGGTCTCTGGGGCATTAGCTGTAAGCACATAACGCAGAACATCTTGCTTACCAGGAAAATCAGCCAAATATTCATGTAGCCATACTGCCCAATTCCTTGAAGTTGAAATCTTATCGCCCTCAAGGTTAAGAAACTCATTTGAAGGTACGTTATCGGGTAAGATATAAGAGCCTTCTGCCTTTAACATTGCAGGGAACACTATGCAGTGGAACACTATATTATCTTTACCTATAAAATGAACAAGACGTGTCTCTGGGTCTTTCCACCACTTCTCCCAATCATTAGGGAGCAACTCCTTTGTATTGGAAATATAGCCTATAGGGGCATCAAACCATACATAAAGCACCTTGCCTTTTGCATTATCTATTGGAAGTGGAATACCCCAATCAAGGTCACGACTTACAGCACGTGGCTGAAGATGCATATCAAGCCAACTCTTGCACTGAGCATATACGTGAGGTCTCCACTCCTTATACTCTTCAAGAATCCATTTACGTAGCCACTCCTCATGCTTGTCAAGCGGCAGATACCAATGCTTTGTAAGACGTTTGACAGGTCTGCTTCCGCTTATGGTGGATTTAGGGTTTATAAGTTCATCTGGCGATAAGGTTGTACCGCACTTCTCACACTGGTCTCCGTATGCACCTTGCTCATGGCAATGAGGGCACTCTCCCGTAATATACCTGTCTGCAAGAAAAACACCTGCCTCTTCATCGTAGTACTGCTCACTCTCCTTAGTAATAAATCCGTCTTTATCATAAATGGTCTTGAAAAAGTCAGAAGCCACCTGCCTGTGAGTGTCAGACGTGGTGCGGGAATATATGTCAAACGATATGCCAAACTCCTCAAAAGACTTTTTAATAAGGCTGTGATAACGGTCCACTATATCTTGTGGGGTGACACCCTCTTTACGTGCCTTTATAGTGATAGGCACTCCGTGTTCATCTGAGCCCCCGATGAATATGACATCCTCGCCTTTTAATCTTAAATAACGTGCATAAATGTCTGCCGGTACATATACTCCTGCCAAATGTCCTATATGTACAGGACCGTTTGCGTATGGCAATGCTGATGTAATTGTGGTTCTTTTATAATTCATAATCATTCTATTTCTTCAAATTTAACATCTTCAGCCTTGGATTTATCTATTTTTTTACGGTTGAACAGTTTGGATATCTTACTCTCTTTTTTAGGCTCAAAAGTATCATTATGACCTTTTTTAGCCATATTGATTGCTGATACAAAATTAAATATCAGTATAAATACAATGAACAATAATAAAAACAGCAACAATTTCATACCTTTTTCTTCTTTTCCACCTCAACAGGGGTCAGAGGGTTACGGAATGCACGTATAATCAACCATACTCCAAAAATAACAAACGG
The DNA here is from genome assembly GCA_024405815.1 of Paludibacteraceae bacterium. Taxonomy (GTDB): domain Bacteria; phylum Bacteroidota; class Bacteroidia; order Bacteroidales; family Paludibacteraceae; genus Enterocola. The sequence goes on from JAKSNX010000036.1 coordinate 8,068, forward strand.
AATACTAAGCAACTGACCCATATTAAGCACCATATCAGCCTCAAAATCAGATTGGTCGTTTTTAATAAACTCTATAAAGAACCTTGCGGTGAACGTCCATGCAAATCCTATACCTGTAAGCAATCCCTCTCGGCGGCGGGCATCTGTACGCCAATATAGCCAAAGCATAAACAAGAACATCAGCAGATATGCCAAAGACTCATAAATCTGTGTGGGGTGACACGCAGGAACCATATCTACAGGCACTCCTGGATTATCTCTAAGAAATTTGAAAGCCCAAGGTAACGTGGTTTCTGAACCGTAAATCTCTGAGTTCATAAGATTACCCACTCTTATAAGAGCCGCCACAGGAGCACATATTACATACATTCTGTCTGCAAGCCAGCAAAAGCTCTTATGACACATATATTTGGCCATCAGCCAAACGCATATTATTATGGCTATTGCTCCGCCATGGCTTGCCAACCCACCTTTCCAAACCATTGGAATCTCACTTAGATGGTCTTTATAGTATGCCCAATCGTAAAAAAACACATGACCAAGCCTTGAACCCACTACAACAGCAATTACCATATATATAAAAACCTTGTCAGCCCACTCATCGGGGCAACCCTCGCTCTTGAACATCTTGCCAAGAAGCCAAATGGCAAACAAAAATCCTGTGGCATAAATTATGCCGTACCAACGAACCTCTACCGCCCCAATACTGAATGCTACCGGGTCTGGATTCCAAATTACCGCATTTAATATAGTCAAAATGTCCATATTTAACCTTTAAAATTGCAAAGGTAATCATTTTTTCCTACATTTGCACACGATATGGAGGTAAGGGCAAAAAAATATTTAGGTCAGCATTTCCTTACAGATTTAGGAATAGCTGAAAGAATAGCAGATACCATTGACGGCTCATCTGAAAACAATGTGCTTGAAATAGGTCCTGGAATGGGTGTGCTCACCCAATTTCTGCTTAAAAAAAGCATTGTCCTTAAAACAGTAGAGATAGACACTGAGTCTGTCACCTACTTAAAAGATACATTTGGCTATGCACTTGAAGGGAAAATCATAGAAGGTGATTTTCTTAAATTGGACACTGACACTCTGTTTAGCGGGGATAATTTTGCCATTATAGGTAACTACCCTTATAATATATCAAGTCAAATCTTTTTTAAGGTATTGGAACACAAAGACCAGATTCCGTTTGTATCGGGTATGATACAAAAAGAGGTGGCACGCCGCATAGCATCTAAAAAAGGGAATAAGGATTATGGCATTCTTAGCGTACTGTTACAAGCCTTTTATGACATTGAATATAAATTTACTGTGCCTCCAGGGGTATTTGCACCGCCACCAAAAGTGGATTCCGCCGTATTTGTAATGCATAGGAATGGCGTTAAATCGCTGCCTTGCGATGAAAAAAAATTTAAGACCGTGGTTAAGACCGCTTTTAACCAGCGCCGTAAAACTTTACGTAACTCTTTAAAAACAATATTGCCTGACGGGTTTGACACCACATCAGGCATATTTGACAAACGTCCGGAACAACTTAGCGTTCAGGATTTTATAGACCTTACAAACACTATCTTTTCTTAAACAGCCCTTTTTTGCTCATATCCTTAACTATGGTGGAGGCAAATTCATTTGCCATAGATACGGCATCTGTAGGGTCTGTGGTATCTGTCTTGGCTATATAGACCGCATCGTTGGCATCTTTTGCATTAAATACACGAGCCTCCATAATGTAGTGGTCTGTCTCTTTCCAATAACCAGGTGTTGTAACTTGGTCATAATAGTAGTTATAACAATGGAAATATGGACCAAACCAAGGGTCATAAAAAGCCGGTCCTGTAGGAACTGCATACGTAGTGGTTGTAGGAGGAACATACTCCTCATCCTGCTCCTTATCAAGCAAGGTTATCAGCATAACACCGTCAAAACCCTTTTCACGAATATCATTGGCAAGTTTCTCCTTATCCATCTTCTTAAGAGCATCAGGACCATAAACATCGTAGGCTGAGTAAACATCCACCTTTTTAGCCTTCAGGCGTGCCACTACAGCATCTTCAAAAGCATCTTGAAACCTTTCTCCCTTATTCCCTAATAATGAGAATACCAATAATTTTCCTCCAGTATTCTTAGGTAATTCTCCAACCCAAGATGTCAACAATCTGGTTGAAGAGCATGCAGCCAAAACCGCAATTACAGAACAGGCTACAGCAATTTTTTTAAATTTATTTTTCATAAATACTACATTTTATTGTGCAAAGTTAAACAAAATGCGTAATTTTACAAAATGATTTTACTGAAATACATAAAAAGCCTTTTCTCACTTATATACCCCAATGTATGCAAGGGGTGCGGAGGCTATTTGGTGCAAGGAGAGACAGAAATCTGCACTAAATGTTTGTGTGAGCTCTCTAAAACAGGATACCACAAACATGAGGCAAACCCTGCAGAGCATCTGTTTTATGGAAAAATAAAGATTAACAAAGCCACTGCCTACTGCCATTTTCATAAGGGAGGCATATCGCAAAGCCTGTTACATAACCTTAAATATAAAAACGCTAAGAAATTAGGGATAATTTTAGGTGAACTTATGGGCAATGAGACAAAAAATAGCCCTATAGCGGATGTAGATTACATAGTTCCTGTTCCGCTACACCCATCAAAACTAAAAAAACGTGGATATAATCAAGCAGAATTGCTTGCACAAGGAATCAGTAATATATGGGGTGTGCCACTTAACACAGAAACACTTGCAAGAGTACGCCAAAACGCCACCCAAACACATAAGAATATAAACGAGAGATATTTAAACTCAATAGGATTGTTTGACATTACAGATTCAAAGACTCTAAAAGGGAAGAGAGTTCTGCTTGTAGATGATGTAATAACAACAGGTGCCACGTTAGAGGCTTGTGCCAAACAATTATCTAAAATTGAAGGGATTACCATTAACTGTATGGCATTTGCCATAGCTTAACATTATGATAACACACTTGGATATTTGCGTTTCAACTAACAAAATGTTACTTGACGATTTACGCACCGGCATCACTTACCCCGATGGCTACACCATTTACACATCATTCCAAAGTAGCGGATATGGTCAGATTGGCAACCATTGGGAGTCTGAAAGTGGGAAAAACCTGCTTTTTTCTATGGTAATACACCCGTCAGAGGTGCATGCATCGGAACAATTTTTTATATCAGAGGCTATTGCACTTGCCATATATGAATATCTTAGAAATGAGACTACAGATATAACCATTAAGTGGCCCAATGATATATATTGGAAAGATAAGAAAATAGCCGGAATACTTATAGAAAATAACCTTGCAGGGGCATTTATAAAAGATTGCGTTATAGGAGTAGGGCTGAATCTTAATCAAGAGGTGTTTACAAGCGATGCCCCAAACCCTATATCTCTGACAAACATTACAGGCAATGCCTACAATATAGCCGATGTACTTAATAAGATAAGGAATAATTTTTTAAGACTATATAGTTTAGGCGTAACAGACAGAGAAAAATTACACTCCATGTATATGAAACATTTATTCCGTTTTGGCGTTAATGCCTCATATTCAGACTGTAACGGAGATTTTTTTGGTAAAATCACAGCCGTATCACCCGATGGGCATATCCACATAACAGACACTGACAACAAAGAACGCATCTACGCCTTTAAAGAAGTCAACTTTAAGGCTACGCCTTAACTGTCCACTGTCAACTTATATAGTTTATCGTTGCGGTGAAGTGTTTCAGAGGTTTTCATTGAGAACACCATACCTTTAACCACCTCATTAGCCTGAGTGCCGTCTTCAAGCCTGATATCCTCTGCCACAGCCTCATAAGCACCTGTTGTGACGCCTGTTACAAGTATCCTATCCCCTTTATGTAGTGTCTGTGCCTCCATTAGAAACTCTGCAACCCCTATATTCTTAAAGTAGTTTGTAACCTTACCTATGTATATCTTGCGAAGTGTTGCTTGAGAACCATAATTATGACTCCATTCACCCAACCTTTGACCTAAGTAGTATCCATTCCAGAACCCACGGTTAAATACCTCACTTAATCTTGCGTCCCACCCTGCAATCTTTTCATCGCAGTATGTATTGTCAAGAACACTTTTTATGGCATCTTTGTAGCACTCCACCACAGTCTTAACATACTCAGCACCCCTTGCACGCCCCTCTATCTTAAACACCCTTACACCTGCATCCATCATCTTGTTTATAAAATGAATGGTTTTAAGGTCTTTAGGCGACATTATATACTTGTTATCTATATCAAGTTGCTCTCCAGTCTCACGGTCGGTTACGGTATATCCACGTCTGCATATCTGCATGCAAGCCCCACGGTTTGCGGAGCGTGCCGTCTCATGCAAACTTAAATAACATTTACCGCTTACAGCCATGCACAGAGCACCATGACAAAACATCTCTATACGTATCTTAGCACCGCTTACACCGCAAATATTCTCTTTCTCTATGGTCTCATGAATTTTTTTAACCTGCTCTAAATTAAGCTCCCTTGCAAGCACCACCACATCTGAAAACTTGGCATAGAATTTAAGAGCCTCTATATTAGATATATTAAGCTGCGTAGATAGGTGAACCTCCACCCCTTTTGAAAAAGCATACTGCATTACAGCAATATCGCACGCTATTATGGCAGAAACTCCACTCTCTTTTGCCACATCAACTATGCGGTGCATAAGTTCAATATCCTCATCGTAGATTATGGTATTTACTGTAAGATATGATTTTACATTATGCTCACGGCATATACGCACTATCTCTTTTAGGTCTTCTGTTGTAAAGTTATTAGATGAGTGGCTGCGCATATTAAGGTTCTCTATACCAAAATATACAGAATCAGCACCAGCCTTTATGGCTGCGGCAAGGCTTTCCCAACTCCCCACAGGAGCCATTATTTCAAAATCATTTATAGACATTTTATTGAATCAATTATTGAAAAAAGTTCATCCTTTGTTTCTGCTCGTAGCATTGCAATGCGTGTCTCCTTAAAGTTTGGAATACCCTTATAAAGTGGTGTAGCTGCCAAATGACGGCGAACATGCAGTATGCCACGCCTCTCATCAAGCCAATTTATACTGCTCTCTATCTGCTCCTTAATTATTTCAGTTTTCTGATTAAATGTCAGTGGTTCAGACTTCTCCCCTGTAAGCAGGTAGTGTTTAATATCTCTAAATATCCATGGGCACCCTATTGAAGCCCTACCCACCATAATGGCATCAACACCGTAGCGGTCAAAACACTCCTTTGCACGCTCAGGCGTTGTAATATCACCGTTACCTATAATAGGTATTTTCATTCTCTGATTATTTTTAACCTCCCCGATAAGTGTCCAATCGGCATCTCCTCTATACATTTGAGCCCTTGTTCTGCCGTGTATGGCAAGAGCCTGAATGCCACAATCTTGCAACTGTTCTGCCAAATCAACAATGATTTTATGGTCATCGTCCCAACCCAAACGAGTTTTTACCGTAACTGGCTTTTTAACAGCGTTTACCACCGCTTTTGTTATCTCAAGCATTTTAGGAATATCCCTTAAAAGCCCCGCCCCAGCACCTTTACCTGCCACTTTTTTTACAGGACAGCCAAAATTTATATCTATTATATCGGGGTTTGCACTCTCTGCCATACGGGCGGCATCTGCCATAGGTCCAGGCTCACGTCCATATATCTGAATAGCCACAGGACGCTCCGCATCATTTATGGTAAGTTTTTGTAGTGTGCGTGGAATATCACGAATCAGAGCATCGCAGGATATAAACTCCGTATATACCATATCAGCCCCAAACCGCTTGCACAGCATACGAAAATCGGGATTCGTAACATCCTCCATAGGAGCCAGAAATACAGGATACTTGGAGAATTCTATGTTTGCAATTTGCATTTTATCGGCAGAAATGCTTAATTGGGCAGAACGAGTATCCAATCATAATCTCGTGTGTACCGCCATTTTGCGTTACAAGATTATTTAGGTCAAGACCAAAACAGTAGCCTACGTTAAGACCTTTCCAATGGAAACTGCACATTGGCATAAGCTGCATGGCTTGAATATTGTTTTTGTTCCAACTGTGGCGATAAGATAACTGAACCCAATAACCCCAATCACGTGTAACCTCATGACCATACTTTAGATTCAGGTCCATTCCAACCTCCAAGTACTTGTTCATCTTTAGCATTACCATAGGCTCTATATACTTGTCTCGTCTGGCTCCTATGTCAAATGTGTAGCCTCCAAACAAGAACCCTGTAAGAGGCGCCGGCAA
>JAKSNX010000037.1 GCA_024405815.1 Paludibacteraceae bacterium
GAGACCTCTTCTTCTGTCAGAAAACGCCAATGTCCGCGTGGCAGTTTATACTTTGTAAGTCCTGCAAAATATACTCTATCCAATTTCTCTATAGAATAGCCAAAATGCTCAAATATACGGCGTACTATACGGTTTCTGCCAGAGTGAATCTCTATACCTACACTCATACGGTGTGTATCGGGTAAATACTCAAGAGCATCTGCACTAATAGGACCATCATCAAGTGTTATGCCGCTTAATATCTTGTTATAGTCACCCTCTGACAAAGGTTTGTCAAGTGTAACCTCATAAATCTTCTTTTTAGCGTATTTAGGATGAGTGAGTTTAGTGGTAAGTTCCCCATCGTTGGTCAGCAGAAGAACTCCCATAGTGTTACGGTCAAGCCTACCCACTGGATAAACCCTCTCCTTGCACGCTCCTGCAATAATATCCATAACTGTAACACGTCCATGTGGGTCAACTACCGTAGTTACACAGTTTTTAGGTTTATTAAGCAGTATGTATATCTTTTTCTGTGACTTTATAAGTTGGTCATGAAAACGAACCGTATCATCAGGCATAACCTTAGTGCCTAACTCAGTAACAACCTTATCATTTATGCGTACCACCCCTGCCTGAATCAGAGTGTCAGCCTCCCTACGTGAACAAAGACCCGCATTTGCAAGAAACCTGTTCAGCCTTATACTACCGTCATCTGTATGCTTTACAGACGGCTTCTTCTTGGCTATAGGTCTATTATCTTTTCTCCTATTGTTCTCCATCCCTTATTTTCTTTTCTAACTGCTTGATTTTGATCTTCAGTTCATCTCTCTCCTTCTTTAGTTTATCAATGCTATCCTGCATCTGTTTCATAAGAGGATTTTTCTTTTTGCTGTCAAAATTAAGGAACTCCATATTATTCTCACGCGTGGTGATATCAGAGACTATCTTATCGTATGCACGCACAAGCTTCTCTCTCTCCTTAACAAATGAGAATGTACCCTCTGTAGCAGATTTCTTTTGCTCAAAGAAATAATCACACGCAGTTTTAAACCTGTTCCAAACCTGCTCACTGGCACGTTTTGATACAGGACCAATCTGTTTCCACTCCTTCTGCATCTGCACAAACTTATCTGTAGCCTCTTTCCATTCTTTGCTCTCTTTCAGAGCCTCTGCCGCATCACACAACGCCTTTTTACGTTCTAAGTTTGATGCAAGGGTCTCTTTTGTACTCTTATAGAACTCAGATTTTGCCTTAAAAATGGCATCGCAGGCTTTGCGGAAACGCTCGTATATCTTAGTGTTTGCCTTTTTAGGTGCAAAACCTGTCTTTTTCCACTCCTCTTGCAGGGATATAACCTTTTCTGCTATCTCCTCCCAAGCCTTGTACGATGAGGCTTTTGCATAATCAATAGCCTCAACAGCCTCACACAATGCTGTTTTAGCGGCAAGATTAGCCTCCTCCTCCACTTTTTTGGCTTGGAAGAACTCTGCATGGCTATGGTTTATAGTATCACTTGCAGCCTTAAACCTATTCCACAAATCTTCTCTGTACTCTTTTGCCACAGGTCCAAGTTCACGCCATTCTGAGTGCAATTTCTGTAGTTTCTGAAATGCCTCGTTAAGCTTACCCGATGACTTTTCACATGCGGATACAAGAGCCTCAGCAGCCTCGCACAATGCGGTTTTAGCCTCAAGATTTTTCTTAAAATCATAATCCCTTAACTCATTGCTGATTCTTACATCATCGTAGAATTGAGTCATAAGAGTTTGATAACGCTTAACTATCTCATTATATTTGCTTTGAGCTACCTCACCGGCATTTTTCCAATCATTCTGCAATTTGCGTACCTCAGCAAAAATCTTATCCACATCATCACTGCCGTTTACAAGCTCGCTGATTCTTTCAACAATACCTTTCTTAATGTCGTAAGCACGCTCCTGAAGCACTTCTATCTGTTTTAACTCTTCTGCACGCTTGTTTTTGTATGCCTGTAGAATCTCCTTAAACTCAGCCTCTTCTGCAAAAGTGTGTGCAAACTCACTTAACTCTTTGCCTTCAGCCACCCAATCCTTTTTCAACTGCTCCAGCAACGCTGCCTGACGTTTGTAGAAATTAGACTTCAGTTGTGCCACTTGCTCTCTTGTGGTTTCACTCTCCACTGCCTCCTTTAATGCCTTTACAATATCGGCAAGAGACAATTCATTTTCATTTGTAGTATCCATAACTCTATTCAAATACTTAACTCTGCGATTATAAATTGCAAAGATAATAAAAATTACTGATTACTAAACAATTCCATATATTTTTTTAAATCGATGTCAAATGATTGGCATTTTTAGACCATCATATCACATTTTTTATTAACTTTGCAAGTTATTTAATATATTTTATACGAGTGTTATTATGAACAAAGATTTTTACAACCCGGTTGAAGGTATCAGCAGAGATGAATTAAGAAAGCTGCAATATACCAGATTGCAGAAAACAATAGCCAGTGCGTTGAATGTACCCTTTTATCAAAAGGCGTTTAAAGCACTTGGTTTGTCAGCATCAGACATTAGGAGCCTTGATGATATAATCAAACTGCCATTCACCACCAAGGATGATTTACGTAACAACTACCCTTTTAAAATGGCGGCCATTCCACTAAAGGATTGTGTAAGGGTTCACTCTTCAAGCGGAACCACAGGCAATCCCACAGTAGTGCTTCACAGCAAGAATGATTTGGACGCTTGGGCAGAACTTGTGGCAAGAAACCTCTATATGGTTGGGGTTCGTGATACAGACGTGTTTCAGAACACATCGGGTTATGGAATGTTTACAGGTGGGCTTGGATTCCAATATGGGGCAGAAAAGTTAGGTTGCCTTACAGTACCTGCCGCAGCAGGCAACAGCAAACGCCAAATTAAGTTTATGAAGGATTTTGGCACAACCGTTGTACATATAATACCATCGTATGCCACCAGATTGGCGGAAGTAATGGCAGAAGAGGGAGTTGACCCTAAAAAAGACCTTAAAATAAGAATTCTTGCCATAGGAGCAGAACCTCACACTGAGGAGCAACGCAAACGTATAGAGGAGCTGCTTGGTGTTAAGGCTTACAACTCATTTGGTATGAGCGAGATGTGTGGACCAGGTGTGGCATTTGAATGCAAGGAGCAGAATGGTCTGCATATATGGGAGGATAATGTAATAGTTGAAATTGTAAATCCTGTAACACTTCAGCCTGTACCCGATGGAGAGATTGGAGAGCTTGTTCTCACCACACTTAACCGTGAGGCAATGCCGCTAATCCGTTACCGCACACGTGACCTTACACGCATAATCCCAGGCGATTGCCCTTGCGGACGTACACATCGCCGTTTGGCACGTTTCCAAGGACGTAGTGATGATATGATGATACTGAAAGGTGTAAACATATTCCCTATCCAGATAGAGAAGATACTTATGGGTTACAAAGAGTTAGGCAGCAACTTCCTTATAACATTGGAAACAATTAGCAATAATGATGAAATGACGGTGGAAGTTGAACTTGGCGAGCTTGGCACAGATAATGTAGGAGACCTTAAAGATTTGGTTAAGGACATTACCCGCAAGCTTAAAGATGAAATACTTATTACACCTAAGGTTAAACTTGTACCTAAAGGCTCATTACCTTCTGCCGAAGGTGGAAAAGCTGTCAGAGTTAAGGATTTAAGAAAATTATTTTAAAAAGTCAGCGTTTTGAAACTTATTGTTCTTATATTGTATTTTGCAATCCTGATTGGAATAGGATTCTACTGCAGAAAAAAATCGACCGATGTAAACAGTTTTGTGTTGGGTGGCAGAAATGTAGGCCCTTGGCTTACCGCATTTTCTTACGGCACTTCATACTTCTCCGCAGTCATATTTGTAGGGTACGCAGGTCAGTTTGGTTGGAAATTCGGGTTGTCTTCAACTTGGATTGGCATAGGCAACGCCATCATCGGGTCTCTGCTTGCTTGGATTATACTTGGCAAACGCACCAGAACCATGAGCCAGCACCTTAACTCATCAACTATGCCTGAGTTCTTTGGTAACAGATTCAATAGCAACGCTCTTAAAATATGTGCGTCAGTTATAATCTTTGTGTTTATGATACCATATACAGCATCGTTGTATAATGGATTATCAAGGCTGTTTGGAATGGCTTTTAACATAGATTACTCTGTATGTATAATACTTATGACCGTGCTTACAGCAATCTATGTTACTGCAGGAGGTTATATGGCTACAGCGATAAATGATTTTATTCAAGGCATTATAATGTTATTTGGCATTGTAATAATAATTGTTGCAGTTCTAAAGACTCAAGGCGGAATTTCTCAGGCTTTTGAAGATATGAAAGCGGTTCAAGATGTTTCAGCAGGGGTTACAAACGGTGAGTTCGCATCTGTATTCGGACCCGATGTCATGGGGCTTATGTTTGTTGTACTACTCACCTCTTTAGGCACTTGGGGGTTACCTCAAATGGTACAGAAATTTTATGCCATAACTGATGAGAAAGCCATTTTTAAAGGCACTGTGATATCTACCGTATTTGCCCTTATTGTTGCAGGCGGATGCTATTTTCTGGGTGGGTTCGGCAGATTGATTGCAGATAATCCAAACATCTACAACGCAGAAGGCAAGGTGATATATGATGCCATAGTTCCCGAAATGCTATCCACATTATCCCCTGCTCTTATAGCATTGGTTGTAATTCTTGTATTATCTGCCAGTATGAGTACGCTGTCGGCATTAGTATTTACATCGTCATCAACTTTGACCATTGACTTTTTAAAAGGCAATTTTATTAAAGAGATGAGTCAGGCTAAACAAGTAAGGTGTATCAGGGTGTTTATAGTGGTATTTATAGTTATAAGTGCTGTAATTGCACTTATTCAGTATAACAGTTCTGTAACCTTTATAGCACAGCTTATGGGTATAAGCTGGGGTGCAATGGCAGGTGCGTTCCTTGCTCCGTTTATGTTCTCACTATACAGTAAAAAAATAACAAGTGCATCATGCTGGGTCTGCTTTATATTCAGCACTGTTCTAATGATTCTCAACATGACTGCACGTCAGTATTTCCCTGAAATTCTTCAATCACCTATTAACTGCGGTGTATTTGCTATGGTTTCAGGATTTATAATTGTTCCGGTAGTAAGTTCATTTACAAAAAAACAGGATAAAAATAGAATAGAAGAAATATTTAAATGTTATGAACACTCCTATAAGTAGAGAATTGATAGATAAAACAATTGAGGAATTTGGAATAAAGGATTTCTCTAAGGCCACCATACGTGAGGTAAAGGCAATAGCAGCCCTTGCTGAGAAGAAATCGGGTGTTGAATTTATAAAGATGGAGATGGGTGTTCCTGGGTTACCACCTTCTAAAATAGGTGTTGATGCTCAAATTAGTGCACTAAGCAAAGGTATTGCAAGGCTCTACCCCGATATTAACGGAATTGCGGAACTTAAACAAGAGGCAGCCCGTTTTGTAAAGATGTTTATAGACACTACTGTAAGTCCTGAGAGTTGTGTACCTGTAACGGGCTCTATGCAAGGCACTTTTGCATCTTTTCTTACAGCATCACAATGTATTGAGGGCAAAGATACCATACTGTTTATAGACCCTGGTTTCCCTGTGCAGAAGATGCAGATAGAGGTTATGGGCGCCAAATACAAAACATTTGACGTATATTCATACCGTGGAGACAAGCTTAAAGGCAAATTAGAGGAATATCTGAAAGATGGTGATATTGCGGCAATAGTTTACAGTAATCCTAACAATCCATCTTGGGTATGCCTTAGAGATGAGGAGCTACAGATTATAGGTGAACTTGCAAACAAATATGATGTAATAGTGTTTGAAGACCTTGCTTACTTTGCAATGGATTTCAGAAAAGATTTGAGCGTTCCTGGCAAAGCACCGTTCCAACCGTCAGTATCTAAATATACAGACAACTGTGCAATGCTTATAAGTGGCTCTAAAGCATTTAGTTATGCAGGAGAACGTATAGGTGTGGTATGTATGACAGATAAACTTTACCACCGCCAATATCCAGGTCTTACAAAGCGTTATGGAGGCGGCACATTTGGCACAGTATTTGTACACAGAGTGCTATATGCTATGTCAAGCGGCACAAGCCACTCTGCTCAATATGCACTTGCCGCAATGCTAAAAGCGGCAAATGACGGGAAATATAATTTCCTTAATGAGGTTAAAGTATATGGAGAAAGGGCAAGAAAACTTAAAGAGATATTTACAAGGCACGGCTTTCATATTGTGTATGATATGGATTTGGATACCAAAGTGGCAGACGGATTTTATTTTACAATAGGATATAAGGGTATGACATCGGGTAAACTGATAAAGGAGTTAATGTATTATGGTGTTTCAGCAATCTCTCTATCCACCACAGGCAGTAACCAAGAAGGGCTTAGGGCTTGCACTTCATTTATAGAAGACCATCAATATGATGAACTTGACAGGAGATTGGCAATTTTTGAAGAAAACAATAAATAATTAAGATTATGATAGTTGAACAAATTTCTGTTTTTGTTGAGAACAAGGCAGGCAGTATTGAAAAAGTGACCATAGCATTAGCAAATGCAGGTATAGGAATACGCACCTTCTGTACAGAAGACGGTTCTGATTTTGGCATATTGAGAATGCTTGTAACAGACCCTAAAAAAGCGGAATCTGTACTAAAAGACAATGGATTCAGTGCTTTCTGCAATAAGGTTGTAGCGGCAAAATGTGCCAATAAGACTGGTTCTCTGGCATATTTACTAAATAAGCTGGCAGAGAGAAACGTATCTGTGGAATATATGTATGCCTTTCAGGATAACGATGAGGCAAGAGTTGTACTCAGAACAAAAGACATAGAATTGTGCAATACAATAATAGAAGAACAATAAAATGAAAGTATTAAAATTTGGTGGAACATCAGTTGGTTCCGTAGAGAACATCCTTAAAGTCAAAGGCATCGTATCGGGTGCTAAAGAGAAGGAGATTGTAGTAGTGTCCGCTATGAGCGGCGTAACAGATTCACTTATCGCCACTGCTAAAACAGCAGAGGCAGGCGATAAGACATACACAACCACATTCACCACCATAACAGAACGCCATATTAACACAGCAAAAGCTACTGTGGCTGAAAAAGATTTTGATTCAGTTAAGAAAGGTCTTGAGCAATATTTTGAGGAATTAAGTGGGCTATATAAGCAAGTATTTGATAATAAATCACTTACAACTACCACACTGAACTCTATAGTAAGTTATGGAGAGAAAATGAGTTCCTATTTACTATCGTATGTATTGGGGGCTAAACATTTTAACTCTTTAGATATAATCAAGACTAAACCTTATCATAAGAAAAACATTCTTGACAAGTCAGCCACATACAAGAATATCTCAGATGCATTCAGCACATTGCCACAGGTTAGCATTATGGGTGGCTTTATAGCATCAGACAGCCGCACAGAAGAGATTACAAATCTTGGCAGAGGCGGTTCAGACTATACTGCTGCCATTATAGCAGGTGCTTTAGATGCGTCAGCACTTGAGATTTGGACAGATGTTGATGGTTTTATGACCGCTGACCCACGTCTTGTACCTAACGCATACGCCATAGAGGAGTTGTCGTACATAGAGGCTATGGAGTTGTCCAATTTTGGAGCAAAAGTGCTCTACCCTCCTACCATCTATCCTGTTTATGAGCGCAATATACCTATTTATATAAAGAACACAAATAACCCGATGTGTAAGGGAACACGTATTTCAAACATACAGAATCCTGAGAGCAAAGCGGTAAAAGGCATATCATCAATAAGCGATACATGCCTTATAACGCTACAAGGTATGGGTATGGTTGGTGTATTGGGTATCAGTTCCAGAACATTCAAGGCACTTGCCGATGAGGGTATCAGCGTTTTCCTTATCTCACAGGCATCATCAGAGAACTCCACCACATTTGCTGTAATGAATTCAGAGGCAGATGATGCTGTTAAGGCACTCTCTACTGAGTTTAAGGCAGAACTTGAGAGGGGTGAGATTTGGTCTATCACCCCACAAAAGAACCTTGCCACAGTTGCCATCGTAGGAGAGAATATGAGATTCAACACAGGACTTGCCGGCAAACTGTTTGACACTATGGGACGCAGCGGTATAAACATAATAGCATGTGCCCAAGGTGCATCAGAGACCAATATTTCATTCGTAATTACTCAAAACCATTTACAAAAAGCTTTAAACGTGTTACATGATTCATTTTTCCTGGCAGACTACCAGGTGTTAAACATATTCCAAGTAGGAACTGGAACTGTAGGTGGCAGTCTGCTTGAGCAGATAGAGCACCAACAAGAGAAAATTCTTAAACAGAACAGTGTAAAACTGAATGTAGTTGGCATTACAGATATCAACGGCTCTATATTCAATCCTAATGGCATAGACCTGAAGACATACAAAGAGGAGGTTCAGCGTAACGGCAAGCCTACCACACCTGAGCAGATTAAGCAGACCATCATAGATATGAACCTGTTTAACTCAGTATTTGTGGATTGTACTGCAAGCGGTGCCATCGCCTCACTTTATACAGACCTTATTAACCACAATATATCTGTGGTTGCAGCCAATAAGATTGCCGCATCAGGTCCTTACGATGTTTATGAGAATCTAAAGAACACAGCACGCCGTAAAGGTATCAAATATCTGTTTGAGACCAACGTAGGTGCAGGTTTGCCTATTATAAACACTATGAACAGTCTTATTAATAGCGGAGACCGCATTCTAAAGATAGAGGCTGTGCTATCGGGTACATTGAACTTTATATTTAACACCATAAGCAAGGATATATCTTTCTCTAAATCAATTCAAATGGCAAAAGAGGCACGTTTCTCAGAGCCAGACCCAAGAATTGACCTTAGCGGTACAGATGTTATACGTAAGCTTGTGATTCTTGCTCGTGAAAGCGGTTATAAGGTAGAGCAGGCAGACGTTAAGAAGAATCTGTTTGTACCCGATAAATATTTTGAAGGCTCACTTGAGGATTTCTGGAAGAGTATCCATGAACTTGATGCAGAGTTTGAGAGCAAACGTCAGGCACTTGAGAAAGAGAACAAAAAATACAGATTTGTAGCCACTATGAAAGAGGGTGAATGCTCTGTAGGGCTTCAGGCTGTTGACTCCACCCATCCGTTCTACGATTTGGAGGGTAGCAATAATATTGTTATGATTCAGACAGAGCGTTACTTTAATGACCCGATGATAATAAAGGGCTACGGAGCAGGTGCAAGCGTTACAGCCGCTGGTGTGTTTGGAGATATTATGAGTATTGCAAATATTAGGTAATGAAGAATTCCTATATATTCCTAATACTCCTGACATTCCTGACCACCGCTTGTCACAGAACGCCGCCTCAAATTCCGTCAAACACACCTGAGGAAGACACTGTTGGCATGAATCTTATAGAGTACAACAAACTTTGTCAGGAAGATGAGAGGCGTGAGATAGAGGCTTATATAGATAGTGTGGGAGGATTCACTAAAAGTGAGGATGGGTTCTATTATAGGGTCAAGGGTCAAGGGTCAAGGGACAAGGTAAAAGATGGTGATTTGGTGGCAATGGCGTATAGCATTGAACTGCTTGACGGAACAGTTTGCTATCAGAGCACAGACGGAAAGGCACTTACATTTACAGTAGGCAAACGTCAAGTTATCAAAGGGTTGGATATAGCTATAGTAGGACATGGCATAGGTGATGAGATAGATTTTATTTTCCCATACAATATGGCATACGGAATTATCGGCGACAGAGAATGCATAACACCAATGACACCGGTGCTATACAGAATAAAAGTAATATCAGTAAAATGAATAAGATAAACATAACGGCTATAACAGCAATAATACTTGCAGTGGCAATGTTTGCCGGTTGCAAGGCAAATACATACGCACAGAAACGCAAAGATGAGAAAAACAAATTCTCATCATACGTAAGCAGAAATAAATTAAATCTGTCATCAGACTCTGCATATTGTTTCTCTCAACCACTTCCATGGCCGGAGAATCTATATTTTAAGACCTACAGAGGGGCATATATACGCCTTGTTGAAGATGACACCACACAAAGAAAGCCCGCCGCAGGCAACGGTATCATAATAAGGTTTAAGAGTTATGATTTAGACGGACGTCTTGTTGGCGACAATACAGACCCCTCTCAAAGTTGGGAAGGATATGGATTTGTATATACCCCCCAAAGTGCTATTCCGTGCATAGGCTGGAATGACTGTGTGGCATGTATGCACCATAACAGCCGTGCTGTATTCCTTATAGACTCCACATTGGGGCAAGATGAGCAACTACAGCAGGTTGTTACACTTAGAATTGAAATCACAGATTTTACAGTAAGAAACGATTAACACACTAAATATTATGTCTTTAATTAAATCAATTTCAGGTATCAGAGGAACTATAGGAGGTTCTGTTGGTGAAGGTTTAAGCCCTGTGGATATAGTAAAGTTCACAGCAGCCTACTCCACCCTAATACGTAAGATTTCTACAAACGGTTCCAATACAATAGTAGTGGGCAGAGATGCACGTATGTCAGGCTCAATGGTGCAGAAACTTGTAGTAGGCACATTACAATCAATGGGATTTGATGTTACAGATATAGGTTTGGCATCAACCCCTACCACAGAACTTGCAGTAACTATGGAAGGTGCGGCAGGTGGCATTATACTTACAGCAAGCCATAATCCTAAACAATGGAACGCACTGAAGTTATTGAATCAAGATGGAGAATTTCTTAATAAAGCAGAGGGCGAAGAGGTTTTAAAAATAGCAGAAAAAGAGGACTTCGCATTTGCAGAGGTAACGGAACTTGGAAAAGTTACAGAGAAAGATTACACAGACAAACATATAGAGAATGTCTTGAATCTTAAACTTGTAGATGTTGATGCCATCAAGAAGGCTGACTTTAAAGTAGCACTTGATACCGTAAATTCTGTAGGTGGCATAATACTTCCAAAACTACTTGAGAGTCTTGGCGTTAAGACAGTTAAGACCCTATACGGAGAGCCTACAGGAGATTTCCAGCATAATCCTGAACCACTTGAAAAGAATTTGGGAGACATTATGAACCTTATGAAAGGTGGCGGTTATGATGTAGCTTTTGTTGTTGACCCCGATGTTGACCGTCTTGCCTTTATTTGTGAAGACGGCAAGATGTATGGAGAAGAATACACACTTGTAACTGTAGCAGATTATGTTTTAAGCCACACACCAGGAAACACTGTATCAAACCTCAGTTCCACAAGAGCGTTACGTGATGTTACAAAAGCCCACGGTGGAGAGTATAATGCAGCAGCAGTTGGAGAGGTTAATGTTGTCACCAAGATGAAAGAGACCAATGCTGTAATAGGCGGCGAGGGTAATGGCGGTGTAATTTATCCTGAAAGCCATTACGGACGTGATGCATTGGTAGGCATTGCCCTATTCCTTAGCCACTTGGCACATAAAAAGATGAAAGTATCTGAATTAAGGGCTACTTATCCTCAATACTATATAGCAAAGAACCGTATAGACTTAGAGCCATCTACAGATGTAGATGCAATACTTGCAAAAATCAAGGAAGTCTATAAAAATGAGCAGATTAACGACATTGATGGCGTTAAGATAGATTTTGCAGACAGTTGGGTGCATCTGCGTAAGTCAAACACAGAACCCATTATCCGCATCTATTCAGAAGCGTCAACAATGGAGAAAGCAAATCATATTGCACAAGAGATTCAAAATGTAATTGAAAGTTGAAAATTGAAATATGAACCTAATAATCCCAAAGAATTACAACTCTCCGCTTGATGTAGAGCAGACAGAGATTGCCATAAAGTTTTTGAAAGACTTTTTTGAACGCAATTTTGCATCGGAGTTAAGATTACGCAGAGTAACCGCCCCACTCTTTGTTCTAAAAGGCACTGGCATAAACGATGACCTTAACGGCATTGAACGCCCTGTAACATTCAAGATTAAGGATATGAATGAAGCCGAGGCAGAGGTGGTACACTCTCTTGCCAAGTGGAAACGCATTATGCTTGCAGAATATGGCACCAAGCCACACTATGGCATATACACAGACATGAACGCTATACGTGCTGATGAGGAGTTGGATAACATTCACTCACTTTATGTTGACCAATGGGATTGGGAGTTAGTTGTAAACAGAGAAGACCGTACCCTTGATTTCTTGAAAAACATAGTTACCCGAATATACTCAACAATCATTAAAGCAGAATATGCTGTAAGTGAGCGTTTTCCACAAATAAAGCCGCAACTGCCGTCAGAAATACACTTTATAACATCTCAAGAGTTGCTTGATTTGTATCCCGATAAGACAGCTAAAGAGCGTGAGAACCTTATAACAAAAAAATATGGTGCAGTATTTATAATGTGCATCGGAGGCGAGCTCTCTAATGGTGAAAAACATGACGGGCGTGCTCCAGACTACGATGATTGGGGGCTTAACGGCGATATGCTTGTTTGGAATCCTGTACTTGAGCAAGCACTTGAGCTGTCAAGTATGGGCATCAGGGTTGATAAAGAGTCAATGCTAAAGCAGCTTTCTATCTCAAATAAAGAGGAACGCCTTAAATATCTATACCATCAGCAACTTGTAAACGAAAAACTACCGCTTACAATAGGTGGTGGCATAGGTCAGTCAAGACTATGTATGTACCTGCTACACAAAGCTCACGTAGGAGAGATTCAGTCAAGCATTTGGCCTAATGAGATGCGGGAGCAGTGCAAAAAAGCGGGAATGCCGCTACTTTAATTATTTGGTTCCGTAGTTTAATGGATAGAATAGAAGATTCCGGTTCTTCTGGTCAGGGTTCGATTCCCTGCGGGACTACGAAAAAACCACCCTTTCGGGTGGTTTTTTCGTGAACCCAATCCTTTTTTCTATACTTCCCAAGCAAGTGCACTGGCACCAAGAATGGCGGCATCAGACTCTTTAAGTTGAGAGAATAGAACCTTAATCTTGTTTTTCCAGCGAGGCATAACATTTCTGTTAAGACTATCAACAACAGGCTTCATTATAAAGTCTCCACTGCGTGTCAAGCCACCAAATAGTACAAATGCCTCTGGTGATGAAAATGCCACAAAATCTGCAAGAGCAGCTCCAAGCATTGTGCCAGTAAAGTCAAAAATCTCTTTTGCCAGCTCATCGCCTTGGTTTGCAGCCTCAAATACATCTTTAGATGATATGGACTCTGGTGGAATATTGCGCAACAGACTCTTACGGTCAGATGTTTCAAGCATCTCACGTGCAGTACGAGCCACACCTGTAGCAGAACAATAAGCCTCAAGACAGCCTGTCTTGCCACAACCGCAAAGTCTGCCGTTTTGACGAACCATAGTCACGTGTCCAAGCTCACCTGCGTTAGCATCGTGTCCGTAAAGCAAATTACCATTAACAATAATGCCTGAACCTACACCTGTACCAAGTGTAATCATTATAAAATCTTTCATACCACGTGCCACACCGTATGTCATCTCTCCAAGAGCTGCGGCGTTAGCATCGTTAGTAAGTTTTACAGGAAGCTTGATTATTTTGCTCATCTCTTCTGCAAACGGAATAATAAGCTTTCCGTTGCCACCCCATGTAAGGTTTACGGTATTCTCAATGGTTCCCTTGTAAAAGTTAGCGTTAGGAGCACCTATACCTATGCCCCTTACTTGGCTCATTGAGTACTCCTTGTTTACAAGTTTAGTAACAGCATCACAAAGATTCTTGATGAACACCTTGTAATCATCTGTATCGTTACTAACTATTGCAGTTTGGGTAAGAACATTACCACGGGCATCTACAAGCCCGATTTTTGCTGTTTGGCCACCTATATCGATGCCCACTACATACGGTTTATCCATAATACTTAAAATTTAAAGTTGTTTGTTTTTATTTAGTTGTTTAACACCTTTTTTATACACTTTAAGAGCATATTTGCGTACAAGTTTATTGTTCGGCCATAATTTGTTCTGTATTTTCCACATAAAAGAGCCATAATTTATAACCCTTTTACCCCGATACACCCTTTGTACCACTGCCACCACAGCCGTATATGGAACTTTCTCCTTAATGCCAATGTTTCCATCGCCGTAAAGCACCATATCATCATCATTCAGTTTTACTATTCTATGCAGAATATAGACACCCTCTGACGGCTCCACCAATGCAATCATACCTGTACGCAGACGATGCGGCTTGCGTAGAGCAACCATA
>JAKSNX010000038.1 GCA_024405815.1 Paludibacteraceae bacterium
AAGTTATCAAGCACCTCATCATCCACCTTGCTCTTGCCTACAACAGCCCTTGAAATCTTGGAGAATACACTTTCTTTTGTCTTGGCTACTCCACTCTCAAGTGTCTGCTGTTCCTGTTTCTGCTCCTCCTGCTTCTGTTCTGCAGTGCTCTCCTTCTTAAAAAAACTAAAAAATCCCATATTGTATCGGTTATTACGGCTACGCCGTGATTAACGGCTTCGCCTCAACATACAAACAAGTTTGTCTGTGTTCGGCTTGCACGTTAATTCGGTTATGCGGTGATTTGACTAACGCACTACAAAAGTACAATTTTTTTTAACAACTGCAAAATAAAAAAACAACCACCCCAGTTGGGATGGTTGCTCTTTACTATTTTAGAATTAAATTAGAAATTTACTTTTTCGCCATTAGCCTTAAGAATATATCTCTCACCAGTAACAGCATCAATTATTTTTTGTACACCTGTAACTGATTCAGCACCAATCTCGTCAACAGGAGTAATTTCAGGGCAAGTAACAGGAGTAGCAGGATCTGATAATGAACGGCAGTATTTAGCACTTCCGTCTGTATCAAACTGAGCACTTTCACCACCATCAGCTATAAGTTTGAAACTCAACTCACCATCTTCAACTTCATCATACTTGAAGTATGCCCAACCACTTGCTTTTGTAAGATCCATTGCTCTTGTACCAGGCCATGTTTGTCCCTCTGAATCATTGCTACCAGGAGTACGTTTAGAACCGCCAGCCCAATCCCAAATAAGAACCTCATTCTCACCTGATAATTGAATTAGCACCTCTACTGTAGAATATGTATGAGACGCACCTGGATCATAAATAGCAGCCCACGTAGCAACAACATCAATTCCATCGGTATATGAACGATCGCTCATTTCTTCACCAAATTCATCTTTTTCAACATATTTCCAGTCCGGACCTGAGCAATATTTATACGCAGTCCAGGTGGCAGCATCAGAATAAGTTGCTGTAGTTCCGTTTAAAACCATCTCTACATGACCCCAATTGCTACCGTCACCGCACAGGTAAACTGCCTTTGTTCCACTAGGAACAGTTACACTAAAAGTAGCTGCATTTACAGCCATTGCTGTCAAAAGAGCAGCAACAAAAAGTAAAAGTTTTTTCATAATAAATAAAATTTAAAAAGTTAATAATAAGTTAAACAAAATCCTTTTTTACAAATATACACTATATATCTGCTACAAAGATAATACAAATTTCTTTTATATCAAAAAAAATATGTAAAAAAAACAAAAAAAGAGTTTGAAAAAATTTTCAAACTCCCTATTTTTGTATGTAATAGATAATGTTACTTTGCAAGGAAATCCTTAACCTTATCGTTAAGCACCATCTCCTCTTCAAATATATAGGCACCTGTCTTAGGTGACTTTACCATCTTAATAACCTTGGCGTAAGCACGGCCTTCGCCTTTCTGCAATGTTGCAACTGTTTTCTTTGCCATATCTTAGGGGTATTATTTAATTTCTTTATGAAGTGTCATTTTCTTAAGTATTGGGTTGTACTTCATCAACTCCAAACGCTCCGGTGTGTTTTTACGGTTCTTAGTGGTAATGTAGCGTGATGTACCCGGCATACCGCTATCCTTATGCTCTGTGCACTCAAGAATAACCTGAACCCTATTGCCTTTTGCTTTCTTTGCCATAGCCTTATCCTCCTATATATTATAGGTAGCCCTTTTCTGCAGCACGCTTAATGGCTGCATCAAGACCCATCTTGTTAATAATACGTAATCCGTTAGCGGATACATTCAAACTAATCCACTGGTCCTGCTCTACCCAATAGAATTTTCTGGTGAACAAATTAACATCAAATTTACGCTTTGTTCTGCGTTTTGAGTGAGAGACGTTATTGCCTATAACGGCTTTCTTTCCGGTGATTTGACAAATTTTTGACATCGCTGTATCTGTTTTTGTTTAATTCTTACTTACCGTTTGAGGGGCATACCTCAAAAAGCGACTGCAAAATTAGCACTTATTTTGTAAACTCGCAAATAAAATTATAATAAATTTTAAGAATTTAATAAAACTTGTGCCATAGAGTGCCAAGAGTACCTGTTTTTTTGTTCTTTTATATCCTTTAAAAACCTATCAATGTCTCCTTTAGCATAAAATTCCGCTATAGCATTGCATATTTCATCTGCATTTACATTAACCACGTATCCCACTTTACCGTCAGGCACCATCTCTGCCAATCCGCCCACAGCGGTAACTATCATAGGCTTCTCCATCTGATAGCAGATTTGGGTTATGCCGCTTTGGGTTGCCGTTTTGTATGGCTGCACCACTATATCGGCGGCAGAGAACCAATACTTAACCTCATCATCGGGTATAAAATCATTGTGCCACAGCACTTTATCTTTTATTTCCAAACCCGATGCCAAATCCATATACTTATCTCTGTTGCCGTAAAACTCTCCAGCCACTATAAGTTTTATCCCTTTTGAGTAAAAATCGCCCTTGGCATACGCCTCAAGAAGCAGGTCGAGCCCCTTATAATCACGTATAAAGCCAAAGAAAATTATGTATTTTAATGCAGGGTCAAGACTTAACGTCTTGCAAGCCTCTGCACGTGTAACCTTCTCACCATAAATATCATATAGCGGATGAGGATTAACGGCACAAGGCTTGTCTGTAAACTGTTTAAGTTCATCTCTAACCGATGCACTCATTACCACAAACCTATCTGCCGCATTAACAAAATAGCGTGAGAGTATGGAGTCATAGAAATGCCTCTCATGAGGGATTATATTATCCACAAGTGCCACTATCTGTGTCTTGCCGTTCTTTTTAACCTCACGCATAATGGTGCCAAGACATGGAGCCATAAACGGCATCCAATAGCGTACAATCAGCACATCGGGGGCATAATGCCTTATCCGTCTGCCTATTTTAACCCAATTAAAGGGATTTACAGAATTTACACTGCGTACCATCTTAACGTCTGACGGCGGTGCAGAGGGATTGTATTGGGTCTTGCCCGGAAACAGGAACTCAGGGTATTGCAGTGAGAAATTCTCCACATTTACATCATGCCCCTCTGCCATAAACTCTATGGCAAGGCGGTCATTAAATGCCGCAATTCCGCCTCTGTACGGGTACGCCGGTCCTAATAGTGTAATTTTCATATTGTCCGTTACATAAAATTTAGTAACTTTGCAAAGTTAATTATTTTTACTGATTGCGTAACAATTTTTACATATTCTTTCTGATTGCCACTGTGTTTTTGTGCAGTTGCGGTGGTGGAAACTCAAATTCAGGCGGTAATTCAGCCCCCGATGCTGAGCCAGACTCCATTTTTACTCCTAAATACGCCAAATGGTTCCGTATAGAGTATTATAGTGACCATAAAAAGGCTGTGGTACTTGACCCTTGGAACGGTGGTAAAACGCTTGCATCTTACACTTTAAGTAATATATCTTACTCAGATAACTCTGCCATACAAATCCCCATCGGTAACGTGGCGGTGGGCAGTTGCACACAGGTGGCTTTTATAGATAATATAGGTGAGGTGAAAACCATAAAGGGCGTATGTTCATCTAACCTTATCTACTGCCCCACTATAAGGCAACGTGTAGCAGACGGCTCCTGTAATGATTTAGGCGACAGTTTTTCAATAGATTATGAGCGTACCCTGCTTATTAACCCCGATGTAGTGTTTGTTACAGCCTATAACCAAACTGATGCTCACACTTTACGGCTTATGGAATCAGGACTACCTGTAATAGGCACAGTGGAATGGATAGAGCCCGATGTGCTTGGACGTGCGGAGTGGATTAAGTTTTTTGCCGCCTTTTATAATAAGGAGGTCTGTGCCGATTCTGTTTTCAACAGTGTGGAATCTGAATATCTACGGCTAAAGAATTTGGCATCACAGGCTACAGACAAGCCATCTGTACTGCCAGGGCTTACATTCAAAGGCACTTGGTATATGCCGGCAGGTAACAGTTTTATGAGCCAACTGTTCACCGATGCAGGGGGAGATTACAAATTTGCCACTGACAGCACCTCAGGCAGTCTGCCACTTGGATTTGAGTATGTGGTAAAGAATTTCAGTGACTGCGATGTATGGGTTGGACTTGACATTGACAGTTATGCAGAACTGCTTGAGCGAGACAGCCGACTGTCAGTATTCAAGGCATTCAGAAACAGGAACGCATGGAATCAGAACAAACGCCGCACCCCTACAGGAGGCAATGACTTTTGGGAAAACGGCGTGGTTCACCCAGATTATCTGTTGCAAGACCTAATCACCATCTTCCACCCCACCCTTCTACCAGCAGACAGCACCACATTCCTGTCGCCGCTATTGTAAATTTAGATTCTTAACAAAAAATATTTGGGGATTCTGTAGGTTTTCAATAAAAACATTTGGGAATTTGGAAATAATATTATATATCTGCACTGATACATGTTAGTTGGGAGATTACAATTGTGACATCCACAATGAAAAAAAACGGTCATACACAGTGTATTTGCCATTTTCATACTCAAATACAAGTTCTTTATCACAAAGTGATTCCAATGCGGCAAGTGCAGAACTTGCAGGAATAGAATATTTAGCAATAAAATCAGTGCTCCTGACAGACGACACACTACCCTCTTTTGCAATGGCAATAAGCAACGCACTTTGAGTTGAGGAGAGTAATTTATGATATGTCAGATAAGATTCCTTATATTCCTCTATCAGTGTTGACAATGCCTTTCTTACACTTTCTATTGTAATAACAGAGTCACAATCCATATAAATTTGGTTCAGCAAAGCCTGTACATACCAAGTATGAGCATGAACCATATTATAAAGCCATTCAAAAGATTCAAAAGATAGATTTTGATGATGTTTTTTGAAATGCTGTGCGGCAAATTCAAAATACTTGGATTTATCAATCACATCTATACTCAGAAATCTTGTACTTTGATAAAACGGCCTTGCGGCAGAAGAAAACATATCTATCATCAAATGTTTTTTGCTACCCGAAAAAATAAAATGAACATTAGTCAGGTGCTGAATATATGACCTTAGAAGAGCCTCCATTTTAACATCCTTATAATCAGCAATTGTCTGAAACTCATCAAAAGCCACATAGCAAGGTTTGTCTGCATGTTCAAGATATGAAAATATTTCAGCCAATGTCTTTTCTGATTCATCTGGCTTAAAGTCAACCATACATTGCGGCTGACCCGTAATAGCATCTGCTGAAAACACAAGTCTGAGAGATGAAAAAGTCTTCAATACATTATTCATTACACGTTTTGGCATTGAAGCACATCGCCCCAACACTGCACTTCCAAAAATTTTCACAAAATCATACAGATTACTTGTCTTATCCAAATCCAAGTAGAAGCAATAAGAATTTTTAGCAAAATCCTGATTAAAAACGTGCTTTATCAGACCTGTCTTACCATATTTTCTTGGACTGATAAGCGTTACATTGCACTCATTATGCAATAGCGTAATCATTTTTTCGGTTTCATTTACTCTGTCACAGAAATACTCAGGACCCAAATAAGAGGTAATAGAAAACGGATTAACAATATTTTTCATATTACAACAAATAAAAAGTGTCTAAATTATTATGTCTATTTTTTAGACACATAAATTTAGACACAAAGATAAGGTAAACATTTGTTTTAAACAAATATTTGGGATTATTTTTTACCTAAATGTGAGGTAAAAATACAACAAACGGGTCAAGACTTTAGAACCTTGATCCGCTTGATTCATTTTATCGTCGTCATCCTGAGCGAAGCGAGTAACGAAGTGATATATCTTTAATGACGAACTGTGGCTTAGTTACTCTGCTAAAACTGCACGCACAGAGTACCCCTTATCACTCGGAGCAGAATCCATAGAGGCAGAGCTGCCGCCCATTTGACAAGAGTGGCGAAATAACGAACTCTTAGGAGTGGAAGACCAAATCTTGCAAAGAGTACCTTTTAAGTTGAGAACTCCACTCTCGTAGTAGCCAGCAAAGGGAAAAGATATGGAGTTACTACTATAGTCACCTTTGCCTTCAAATATTGCACAACCATCTTTTACTGTATACGTACAGTTTGATAGAATACCTTTAAGTTCTTCATTTGTAGGCATCCGCCAGTTACCACCCCACTTATTGGTAGCTGTATCATCGTCGCCTGAAAGAGCTTCGGAACCTTTA
Source organism: Paludibacteraceae bacterium (assembly GCA_024405815.1). Classification (GTDB taxonomy): domain Bacteria; phylum Bacteroidota; class Bacteroidia; order Bacteroidales; family Paludibacteraceae; genus Enterocola. The sequence goes on from JAKSNX010000038.1 coordinate 6,193, forward strand.
TAGTAATCTGTATTAGACTTGTTTGTTTTACCTCCCCAACTATAGTATTCTCCATATTCTCCAATAGATTCAGCACCCACGTTGTACACAGCCCACTTAGGACCACCAGCCCATAGTTGAACCCACTCAACATCTATATCACCTATTCTTTTTGCAGTGCCACTGATTGGTGGCATCACAAACTCAACTAACACATCAACAGCCTTACCTTGTGAGCGTCCTATGGTAAAGTCGCCTATCTTGGTTGAGAATGCCTTGCCATCAGTTGCCGTCATTGAGAGAGTGAGGTCATTTGCCGCAAAATTAGCAGGTGCTAACGCTATTATTACATTTTTTGGTGTTGTAGCATCAAGTGTTGTGCCGCTGATACCCGTAACGGTTATCTTCTTTGCTCCTGCAACAGCAGTTGATGCGGCTGTAGGGTCTGTCTTGCTTATGCTGAATGTTCCGCAGATGTTGTTTGAGGCAGATGCTATCTCCATTGTCTTTATTGTGCCTTCACCTTTCAGTTGCAGTTTTATGAACGCTGTCTGATTCTTGAACGCAAGTGACTTGCCAACCGCACTGTATGCCACCATTGGCACTGTGTTTGTGGCAAATGAGTTCTCAGCATATGCCTGCTCCGCTGGTATTCCAAACTTAATAACACTACCGTCTATGCTCAGTGCCTGTGATGACGGATATACAGCATAGTATGGGGCAGTGGCAATTTCAGCTATCAAACCCTCAAATTTTGCTGTTGTAGTGCCGTCTCCCTCTGTAAGGGTAAAATCATTGCCTGTTGTCTCTGTTCCAGCGTAGATTTTAATTTGGTCTCCTTCTGACCATAGAATATCTGCGTCGCTTATTGAGGTCTTCTCCTTGCTCTCTTTTGATACGGCACTGAACTCCGTCTTTACCATGCCCTCCTTGCTTTCAGGGTTCTGAACATCCGCTTTCTTCTCACATGATGCTGAAGTCAACATTACCAATGCGGCTCCTGCTAAGTAAATAAGTTTTTTCATCTCTTTTCTTGCTTTTAAAAGGTTAATACTACAGCCATAAGACACTCTCTGTCTGACCTGGACCAGCAGAGGCAGCCATTACGGGCATCTCTGCCTCCATTCTCACTTGCACCATTTTAGGTGCGGAATAGTTTTGTTTTTTCATAGATTAAATAATTGGTTTTTGAAAAGTTAATATTTTATTTGTTAATCTCGTTTCTTGCTATTTCGTCATTCTAACCTCTCACCGTCATCTTGCGTAAAACAAATTGTCTCACAATCATTATGAGATGCTTCACTCCGTTCAGCATGACGTAGAATGGAACGTAAATGCAAAGGTACGATTTATAACTATGTATTAAGGGGATATTATGTACACCAATAGTGTACGTTAACAACTTGTTTACACAGATTGATTGTTTGCGTTGTTACTGTCTTGTGCTTCAAGTTCTGCAAGGTCTTGACTTAAATCAAGAAAGAAATTATGTTTAAGAACCGTGGATATGGTGTAAAGCATATCAGTGCTAATCCAAGCACGTTTGTAGATTTTGTAGAGGTTAATACGTGTACAGCCACACTGCTCAGCAAGCCATATTGTGGTCTTGCCCTGCTTATGTAATTCATTCTTAATTAACCGCCCAATGTGTATAGGTTTATCCATAAAAAAACGTGAACTGTCCGTTTGTGTTGCTTACTTATTTCGTAGGCTCTGGTAAACCCTGGTACTAAATAAGCACGGTACAGTTCACGCCATTAGACGTGAACTTTTACTTGCTTATTCTCTGTACCTTAAAATTTACCAGATTTTACGAAAAGAGAATAAAAGCGTAACGCTCATTGGGTGCAAAGTTACATAAATGAGAGCAAAAATCAAAAAATGCCTGTTTTTTTTGAAAAAAAATATACAAGGTGGTAGTTTATAGAATTTTTAGTACCTTTGCGTTATGAACAACAGAACCTGCATTACATATATAACTCTTACAATTCTGCTTATTGCCGCATTTACGGCTGATGTGGCGTTTGGTGATGTAAGCATACCGCTTGAGCAGATAAAAGATGTGCTAAGTGGCAAGGCAAGCCTATCTGTAGAACATATAATTATGGAATACAGGCTTCCAAAAGCCCTTACCGCCCTACTCTGCGGTGCTGCACTTGCAGTATCGGGACTGCTTATGCAGACACTTTTCCGCAATCCGCTTGCAGGTCCGTATGTGCTTGGTATCAGTTCAGGTGCAGGACTTGGCGTTGCAGTATTAGTGCTTACGGCAGGTTATGTAACCCTACCTGCTTGGCTTGCACTTAGCGGCTGGGCTCAAATAATAGCCGCCATAGCAGGTGCCGCATTCGTAATGTTTCTTGTACTACTTACCGCCACCAAAGTTAATGATACCGTAAGTTTGCTTATTGTGGGTATGATGTTTGGCGGAATTGCAGGAGCTGTAGTTAATATTCTACAGAGTATAAGTAACCCCGATGCCCTAAAAGTTTACGTAGTATGGACTATGGGTAGCCTAAGTGCCGTCACTTGGAGTTATATGAAAGTTATGGCACCTATAATAATTGCCGCTGTTGCGGTGGCATTGCTTCTACCTAAAAAACTTAATGCCATACTGCTTGGTGAGAATTATGCCAAAGGTTTGGGCGTAAGTGTTTCCGCTACAAGAACATTGATAATTATTCTTACATGCCTGCTTGCTGGTGCAAGCACAGCGTTTACAGGTCCTATAGCCTTTATTGGCGTGGCAGTGCCACACATTGTAAGAGGCATATTAAAGACCTCTGACCACAGACACATTATGCCGGCATCTGTTTTGGCTGGTTCCACATTGCTGATTCTGTGTGATATTGTATCTCAATTACCAGGTACAATATACACATTACCAATAAATTCTGTGTGTGCCGTTATTGGTGCACCGATAATACTGATAGTTATTATTAAACGCAAGCGAATAATATAGCATGAGTATTTTAGTTTCACATAATCTTTCCGTTGGCTACAAGGGGTACGCCGTGGCTTCTCATCTGAACTTAAGTTTGGAGAAAGGCACGCTTACGGCACTTATCGGGGTAAATGGTTGCGGAAAATCCACGCTCATACGCACATTAAGCGGATTGCAGAAACCTTTAAACGGAAAAATAAAAATTGAGGAACAGAATCTTAATTCCATATCGGGTAACAAGAGGGCAAGGCTTATAAGCCATGTACTTACAGACAATGATTACATACGCTCCATTAAGGTTAAGGATATGGTGGCTATGGGCAGATTCCCTTACACCGATTTTTTAGGAAATCTTGGCGATAAGGATTTGGAGGTAATAGAACAGGCTATGCTTAAGGTTAATATCAAGCATAAGAGCGATAGCATTTTTTATGAATTATCTGATGGAGAACGTCAAAGAGCCTTGATAGCCAAAGCGTTGGCTCAAGACACTCCGCTTGTTTTCCTTGACGAGCCTACATCGTTTCTTGATATGCGTAACAAGATAGAGATTATGGTGTTACTACAATCCATAGCCCATAATGAAGGTAAGACTATTCTTCTATCTACTCACGATATTGAAATAGCCTTGCAGACCTCAGACCGTATTTGGCTTATGGATAGTGACATAATGACATCGGGTACTCCAAAAGACCTTATTGATGACGGCAAAATTGCAAACGCATTCCAATCAGACGCATTTGCTTTTGATGCAGAAACTTGTAGTTTCAGAGTTACAAAGTCTTAACAAACTCCGCAATTATAGGATATGCGGTATCTGCATCTGTAACATCTTGCAGCAGTTTCTCAAGCGGACAAATATCATCGCCAGCCTTATTTATTATTTTCTCTATAATCTCTGTGTAAGAGACCTCGATACCTGCATCTGTAAGCATTTTAAGAGCCGGCTCAGTTATTTTATTTGTGGATACAAACCTTACCCCACCCTTTATCATAAGTGCGGCGGCACCCTTGCCTATCACCTTATCTGCCACAGCGGCACCTTTTAGCACACCTGCACCTTGCAACTCAAACAAATCACGCACACCATGTTGTGTATAGGTGGTCTCAACTCCGTGATTACGGACTACCAATGAAAGAGTGTCTGCATTTAATTTTGATAGCATATCATCACCGTCTATACTTACAAGTTTGTATGCCTTGTTACCCATACCTATCTCTGCGGCACGCTCTATGGTACGCAAACCGTTACGTGAATTTATACGCTCTATAAGGGCTGCCGCGTCATCACCCTCTTTTGAATCGTAGTTAAACACCAAATCAACGCAAGCTTGGTCAAGAGCCACAGGGTCAAGAGATGCAAGTATGCCCACATTGCCAACCACAGGTGCCTCTGGGTGTGCCACACAGTCGCAGTCAACACTCATATTGTTCATTACGTTTATATAAACTATCCCTTTTTTACCCTTGAAATACTCTGCTACACCATCTGCCGCTGCCGCCATAGACTCCAAGAAAGCATCTTGGTCTTCTACATGGCTCCACATTATCTCAACATCTGTTGTATAGCCTGCAGTATGTATATAAGCCTTTCCATCTCTTGAAGCCACACCTATACTAAGATTCTTCAACGCTCCGCCAAAGCCTCCCATCGGGTGACCCTTAAAGTGTGAAAGGTCAAGCATAAAATCATAATTCTGCAAATGGGAACCCACTAAATCATATTTTATATGCAATGTGTCTCTTACAGGAATCTGCATATCGCCCTCCTCGTCCATAAGGTCTATAGGGGCTATGGCACTCCAGCCATGTTCTGCAAACACCTGCTTATGGTCTTCGTTCTCAAATCTCTTACCCTTATAAGCGGTGTTACACTCCACTATAGTGCCTTGTAACATATCAACAAGAGGCTTTACAAGTTGCGGGTCAAGATGATATGGATTACCAGATTCGCCCGTAGATACCTTTACAGCTACCTTGCCCTGTGGCTCCACACCCAAAGCATTAAAAATTCTTACAAGATTATCGCTTGTTATTGACTGCGATATATACACTACAGACACACTATCAGCCATTACATCTTGACTATCTGCATCTTGGGCAGAATTACCATTACACGATACTGCGGTAAACGCTACTGCCACAGCCACAAAAAAGGAAGTAAGTTTTTTCATGATTATTTCTCAATATAAATAGTTTGTGTTGGGAATGCAAAGTTAAGACCAGCCTTGTTAAAGCTACGGAGAATCTCCATGTTTACATCTGACTGAACACTGAATATATTAACCTTACGAGGATGCTTAATGTAGTATGTAAAAGTAATATTCAGGGAACTGTCTCCATAACTGCTGAAATAAGGCACCGTCTTCTCATCTATTGATGCTATCTTGGTTGGCAGATTACTTAATATACTAAGAGCCTCCTCCATTTTATCAGGTGTGGTATCGTAGGTCAGTCCTAACTTGCAAACCACCTTACGGGTAGGTTCTGTGGTTATGTTCTCTACGTTTGTATCCACCAATTTGCTGTTAGGTATTGTAACTATTCTGCCTGAGTAGGCTCTGACCTTTGTTGAACGCAATCCTATATCCTCTACAGTTCCCTCCACTCCGCTAACATTTACAGTATCGCCTATTCTGAGTGTGCGGTCCACTATGATGGTTATACCGCCAATAACATTCTTTACCGTTTCCTGTGCCGCAAACGCAATGGCTACACCACCAATACCTAATGTTGCTATCAATGCCTTAACATCAACTCCCAATGCATCCAACGCCCATATAATACCTATGAACCACAGAAATACAGACACCGCCTTTTTAGCGGTCTTAATAATGTTTATGTCTATCTTTTTATCCTTGTTTTTAGTGGAGCGTTCATAAACCTTATCCAGAATATCGTTTATTAAATCAACAAGAAACCAGACAACGTTTAATGCAAACAACACACCGTAAGCCCTAAAAACATGAATCATCCACTCTGCCTGAATATTCAGCTTTTTAAGGACTATGTATGATGCAAGCAAAAATATCGCCACAATAAACGGAGTCTTAAACAGAGAGTCAAGCACCTCATACCAAATACCATTGTGTCTGTCAACAAATGGCTTAACGTATTTCTTACCGATGTAAAGCATTGTGGGGCAAAGTGCAACCACTATTATAAAGCCCACAACCAGCCAAAAATATTCATAATCAAAAGCAACCATAAAATAAGTATTATTTATATGTCAAATTAAGTCCAAATTCATTATTTAAAAAATCAAGTGCAAGGCGTGAAGCCTCATCTATATTTTTTATACGCTCTGTGCCAAGATGCAGGCATTTGCTTTTAACCTCTGTGCGGCTACAGATTCCAACCCATACTGTACCAGCAGGAATACCCTCTGACGCACCAGGGCCAGCCACTCCTGTAGTAGCTACCGCATAATCTGTATCCATTAACTTACGCACACCTTTTGCCATAGCCTCAGCCACTTGTGAACTTACCACTCCGTATGTTTCTATATCAGAAGCCTTAACCCCCAAAACATTTATTTTAACCTCATTACAATAGCTAACCACCCCACCCTTGTAGTAGGCGGAACTACCTGCAACCGATGTGATAAGGTGTGCTATATTACCACCAGTGCAACTTTCTGCGGTAGAAATGGTTATTTTATTCATTCAGTTTTTGTATTCTACGTAATAGCGTTGGATGTGAGAAATGCACAAACACGTATGCCTTATGGGGCTGAAGGTTACTTAATGACTCTGATGATAGTTTCTTTAATGCAGAAATCAACTCTTCTGCCATACCGTTCTGCTTTGCAAATGCATCTGCCTGATATTCATGCCTGCGAGATAACTTGTTTGTAAGGATTCCAAGTATTGTTGAAATCGGGGTATAAAGTATGGCAAACGCCAATACTCCCAAATGGAACACACTCTCATTATGACCACCCAATGCCACAGATAATTCAGGCGATTTTATAGCCCACCCTAGAATAATGAACATTATAAGAGTTGAAATTGCTGACATAAACAACATACGCATGGTATGTTTTTTCTTGTAATGCCCAATCTCATGTGCAAGCACTGCAACTATCTCATCTATAGTTAATTGCTTAATAAGCGTATCATACAAAACTATACGTTTTTTTGCACCCAAACCTGTAAAATAGGCATTGGCGTGAGTAGAACGCTTAGATGAGTCCATTACATAGATATTATTAAGTGTGAACCCAACTTTAGATGCAAAATTCTCTATTTTAGTTCTAAGTTCTCCATCTTCAAGTGGTGTCTGCTTATTAAAAAGAGGCACTATAAGATTACAGTAAAAAAGAAGCATAAATATCTGGAATGCCATAAGCACACCCCAGGCAAGCAGCCAAAACCAATCTTGTACTGCCATATATATCCATGTTACCAATGAGAAAATCACAGCCGCAATTATTATGCTCATACACAAATCCTTGATTTGGTCTGTCAAAAACAATTTTTTTGTGCTTTTATTAAACCCGAAACCCTCTTCTATGGTAAATGTGCTGTAATACGAGACAGGGATGTCAATAATTTGATTTACAACAATTATTATTGCAAAAAACAGAACACACAATACTATGGCAAAACATACAGAATTATCTGCCAATGATGGCGACAATAAATCTCTAAGCACTCCGTCAAGCCAGCCAAACCACCCTAAAGAGAATGCAAGCAACTCCACTACAAGCGATACCACCGCCGATACTATGCCTAATTTGTATTTTGCAAGTGAGTAATCCTGTTGCCTGCGGTATTTCTCATCATCGTAGATTCCACTAAGTTCAGGTGGCAACGGCTTGCCAAAATCCTTTGCATTAAGAGCAC
>JAKSNX010000039.1 GCA_024405815.1 Paludibacteraceae bacterium
AAACCCACACCCGATGTTGTAAAACTGATGGAGAGCAAGGGGAACTCCGCCGCCGCAGATATTCTTAAATTCAGAAAATCATATTACACCACATATTATCAGTTAGCTGATACTGCGGAGTATGTGACAACAGGAACTGTTCCATCGACATCTTACCTTAAAGTTTTTGATTTGCAGCCATATTACGATGGTTGGCTATTGCAACTGCCAAATCCTAAAAAAACCGATGAGGTGACACCTCTGACACTGATGCCAAGGCTGTATAATACCTATAAAAATAATTGGAGTCTTGAGCATAAAGCAAGACTTACAGGGGTGGCAGAGTTGAACAACTTAAAAGAGAGCGATGTTCCAACCATGATTATGCTTTCAGAGGCTTTACACGAGAAAAACATTGTACGCATATCTGATAAAATAACTTCAAATTCAAAAATCAAAGTGGTGCTGATTGCAGGTCCTTCATCATCGGGTAAGACCACATTCTCTAAAAGGCTTAGCGTTCAATTGGCTACATCGGGGGTAAAACCCGTACCACTATCGCTTGATAACTATTTTGTAAACCGCAATATGAACCCTATAGATGAGAATGGGCAGCTTGATTTTGAATCTCTATATTCTCTTGATTTAGAGAAATTCTATGCCGATTTAGAGGGGCTTATTAAAGGTGAAACAGTAGAAACTCCTGTGTATAATTTTGAGACAGGTCTGAGAAATGAAGCTTCAGTGCCAATGAAACTTAATGATTCTGAGGTGCTTATTATAGAAGGCACTCACGCTCTAAATCCCGAACTTACTAAAACATTGCCACAGAAGGCACTGTTCAAGATATTTGTATCTGCTCTTAACACTATGTCGCTTAATGACCATATCTGCATAGCAGCCGATGATACACGTCTGCTACGCCGCATAATAAGGGATTACAAATATCGAGGCTACTCTGCAGAAGATACTATTCTGCGTTGGCCAAGCGTCAGACGTGGAGAGTTTAAATGGATAGACCCATTTATGGAAGAGGCTGATGAGATGTTCAACTCCACTCTGCTGTTTGAACTTGCAGCCACCAGCCGTCAGGCTCTGCCACTGCTTATGGAGGTTCCACACTACAGCGATGCCTACCCTATAGCAAACCGTCTGCGTACTATGCTAAGGTTTATAAAGCCTATAAACTTCAATAGCATTCCATCTACATCATTGCTGCGTGAATTTTTAGGTGGCAGTGGGTTCAAGTATTAAATTTCCACCCCATATTTATGTAGTTCACGTGCTACGGTTGAGGATATTTCTTTTAGTTTGGGGTCTGCAAGCATGTAGAGGGTTTCAACTCCAAAAACGGTGTAGTTTACACGGGTTATTTCATTCTCGTAATCCAAATCCTTTGAGTTACGAATCCCCCTGATTATAAAATCAATGCCCATCTCTTTTACCACTTGGGCGGTAAGTGTGCTATAACCTATAACCTCAACTTTCTGATTGTCTTTGTAGATTCTCTTTATGCTGTCAACAGCCGATGCGGAAGATTTAGCATCGGGGTGCTTTTCTGAGTTCACGCCAACAGCAATAACCACATTGTCAAATAGTGAGCAAGCCCTGTCAACTATATTCTTATGACCTATGGTAAACGGATTGAACGTTCCTGGGAACAGCACTTTCATAAAACTATCTTTTAAAGTCAAAATGCCTTGCCCTGCCCTTATAAGAGTCAAGGACAAACTCTCCGCTATCAGTATAACCGCCTATTACATATAGATTTCCATAATTGTCTGACACAACATTGCAGCCATACTTGATTCTGTAATCGGAGAATGGTATTTTATTATATGATTTGCCTTCGTACCAAGAGTATCCGTTATCATCGCTGATATACATTTGGTTTATATAACCCGATGTGCACTGTCCTCCAATCAGAAAAATTTTCTTATCATAATATGAGGCACTGGCATTCTTAACGGCAGGGAAAATGTATTTCTCCTCCAACGGTAATTTACGTACATCAGTCCAATACCAAGCGTTATCAGAAGAGAATACATTTGCCAAAATATTACCGTTTTTATCCACACCTCCTATAAGATATGATGCAATATCGCCACTCTCATATATGGAAGATGTGTTTGTGTTGCAGAACTTGGCTGCACAACCTTGCTCTGGGAACGAAGAAGGGTTGTTGAAACCTGCATTCTTAAAGGTACCGTCATGCAGATAACCAAGCACAGCATTTTCATTCTTGCTATTCTTGGCAAATATCAACATCTCTGTTTCCATAACATCGTATGCCCCAATAATATCTACGGCGGTATAGCCATCAGGAATATCAGCAGATTTTTTGAAAGTATAGTCCGATGACATTACGTAAAGAGAATTGTCGTTCCCCAAAGCAAATAGACCCTCCACTACCAAATTAGGATATGGATATAGTGTTGAAATCTTAAAATTCCAAGAACCGGAACTCTGCTGCACCCACGTAGAGGCATCTTCACTTGTATATACATATTTTGTATTACCATCTGCCGACTCTCCTACCAATACAAGTAATCCGTTTATTACAAACACTTTAGCGGCAGATAGCTTAACAGGTATATCGTTGTTTAGTTTATACCACAGTATCTCATTGGAGTTTACCGTATGTTTTACCACAGTAACCGTTACATCTCTTGTTGTGGTCTTGTTGGCAGCCACAATGGTCAGTTTGAATGGTTTGCTTGCATCTATGGAATCAACTTGATTCCAACTCTCATCATTTATTCTTATTTCTGACGGTGTGCTGTAACATGTGACTTTAGGTACAACTTTAGTAATATTGGATGTGTAAGCCACAGAATCCAGATTGTATATTTGTCCACCTAAAGAGTCTATAATGAAAACGATGTTCCTCAGGTCAGGAGCAGAGTCATTTGATGCAAAAGTGAAACTTTTTATACCTGTCTCACTTGATGCTGAACTCTTTTTACAACCAGCTAATACAGAAAGCAATATGATAGATAGAGTACAGAACGCTCCAATAACTTTTTTGTTCATAATTTTTGTAGTCATAATATGTGCAAAGATAATACTTTTTTAATTAACTTTGCAAATCTAAGGTTTGCATTATGGAACTATATAATAAATTTTTAGAGTGTGGAGTAATTACAACCGACAGCAGAGACTGTCCTAAAGGCTCCATGTTTTTTGCCCTGAAGGGGGAGAGTTTTGACGGAAATATGTACGCTGCAAGTGCATTGGAAAAAGGTTGTGCATACGCAGTGGTTGATGACCCTAAGGTTGCCATTGACAGCCGCTTTATAGTGGTGGATAATGTTCTTAAAGCCTTGCAGGATATGGCGGCGGAGCATAGAAAAGCACTTGGCACCACCATTGTGGGTATTACAGGCACAAACGGCAAAACAACCACTAAAGAGTTGGTTAGTGCTGTATTGAGCAAAAAGGGCAATGTGCTATATACACAAGGTAATTTCAATAATCACATCGGGGTACCAAAGACACTACTTCAAATTACACCTCAGCATAAAATGGCTGTTGTGGAGATGGGGGCAAACCACCCAGGTGAGATAAAGACACTTGTGGATATAGTTTGTCCTAATTACGGACTTATTACTAATGTTGGCAGAGCCCATCTTGAGGGGTTCGGCAGTTTTGAGGGGGTTAAGAAAACCAAAGGAGAACTCTATGATTTCTTACGCGATAATGGAGGAATGGCATTTATTTACTCCGACAGTGATGACCTTGCCTCTATGGCTACAGAGCGTGGGCTTAAAACCATCGGCTATGGACTTAGTAAAAAGGATACAAACTATGTAAGCGGTCAAATCATTAAAGACGGCACGCCATTTTTGAGTGCCAAGGTTGAGTGTTTTGATGAAGAGATAGAGATTCATACCAAACTTATAGGAGACTATAATATTTCCAACTTGCTTTCAGCAGTTTGCGTGGGAAGGTTTTTTGATGTCCCGATGCGTGACATTAAGGCCGCTCTTGAGGATTATACTCCATCTAACAACCGTTCACAGTTAGTAAAAACCGCTTCCAACACTCTGATTGTAGATGCTTATAACGCTAATCCCACCAGCATGACAGCCGCCATAAAGAATTTCATTAACTTGGAGGCAGACCATAAGTGTGCCATACTTGGCGATATGGGTGAACTTGGTGCAGACAGTGAGACAGAACATCAGAAAATAGTATCGTTGCTGCAGTCCGCCGGCTTTGAACAGGTTATTCTTGTAGGCAAAAGGTTTGGTGCCACAGACCATACATTCCTTAATTTTGACAATGTGGATACACTGAAAGAGTTCATAGAAAAAGAGCCTATTACAGGTAAAATAATCCTTATAAAAGGCTCTAATTCAATGAAAATGTTTACGTTACCAGAAATACTCTAATATTTTTACTTGCAGTTTTGAAAATGCTATAATAATTTGTACATTTGCAGAAATAAATTTATCAAAGTATCTTTGTACTATGAGTAGTACAGATGTGTTATATAAAATTACTGAACTTGGGAAACAAGTAATTCCAAGTGGAGGTCAGTTGTGGCTTTTTGGTTCAAGGGCAAGAAAAGACAACAGAAAGGATTCTGATTGGGATTTGCTGGTAATTGTGGACAAAGAAAGATTAACACAAACTGATTATGATAATATAACCTATCCGTTTACTGAATTGGGTTGGAATATAAACGAGGAAATCAACCCTATAATGTACACTAAAACAGAGTGGGAAAGAAATAGTTTCACCCCATTTTATCACAATGTATGTGAGGAAGGAGTTTTATTACAATGAGTTTATCGCAAAAAGAAATAGAAACGTTGATTAACCTACATCTTGAAAAAGCGGATTCTTTTTTAAGCCAAGCCGACGAGATGTGTAATCTTAATCACTGGGATTTGGCAACAAATCGTTATTATTATGCTTGTTTTCATATAATTCACGCTCTATTTGTAGCCAACGGAATTGTTGCTCATACACACGACGGATTAGTATCCTTATTTGGGAAAGAGTTTGTCCAAAAAGGAAAAGTGGACAAAGAATTAGGTAGATTTATGTCAAGAATGGAGCAATTGCGAAAACTTGCTGATTACAATTGTGTAGCGTCTGTAAGTGCAGAAGAAGTTGCTGAACTTAAAGAACCAGCTCACAAGTTATTTACGCAGATTAAAACAATTTTAAACAAATAAATATTTATGATAACACCAGCATCGTAGAGGCGATGCACTGTTAAGCCTCAGGCTTAACAAGACATATTGATAAAGCGTTATAAGCGAAACTTGAACTTTTGAAATCTGGACAATTTCAAAAATTATTTCCAAGCACAAGCCTATGTACGCTCACGTTTATGAAGCGTGGGCTTTTTGTGCATAATTTGGAAATAATGGGTAGTCCAGAACCTCAAAAGTTCAAATGAAGCAAACAAAAGTTCCACGCATTTTTTATGTTCAACTTTATATCCCGACGTGCCGATGGACAATAACAGGCAACAATTATTATGAAGAAATTTTTTTTATTGATTACAATGTCTTGTGTTGTATTATTGGCAAATGCCAAGAAGTATCAAATTGGAGATTATGTTGAATACAACAGTATTCCATGTATTGTAGTCTACGTTGATTCCACTGGTGAGCATGGATACTTAATGTCTGCAGCAGCCATCACAGACAGCGAGTACAAGGATCTTAAAAAGAGCAGGGAACAAATACTCAAAAGTTACTTAAAAAAGTCTATAAAAAAGATAGATAAAACGGATATGTCACAGAGTTCTAAAGATTCAGCAAAAATGGAAATTCAAAAACAAATTGCATTTGCTGTTCATATTGATAGTCTTTCTGAAAAAATGCCTATACTTAAAACCAAAACATTTGAAGTATATGATACACCTTCCAAAAAAGTGAAAAAGTACAGGCAGGATTTATTGGCATCAAATTCAGAATATGGCAAATCAAATACAGAGTCGGTTATAAAGTATTGTAAGGATAACAATCTTGATATAGAGCAGAATTTTCCAAGAGAATATTTTGCGTATAAATTGGGAGATGGTTGGTTCATACCTGGAACTTACGAAATGGAATTGGTGAGGACATCATGGTGGGGTGGTTTTGGTGAAAAATATGCATTGGAAGAAAAATTAGCTGGTACTAAACTCCGTGAATATTGGAAAAACGATTTGCGAGGAGATATGTTCCCTATTATGACTGCAACATCAACCATGACAGATAGTGAATGGGGGAAGAGAAAAGAAAACTTAGAAAAAGTTGATAAAGTTATTATTGGTGGAAGATTTTCTGGTTTTGCCGTTCCTGTGGCTCTTGGTAAAACTACAGCATATTTTGGATGTGCAACAGCAAACCCTGGCGTATTCAAAGGGTTCAGGTGCTTCTTCTTCAAGAATCCAGTTGGATATATATATGAGCCTCGAGTATGTGCGATGAGAAAATTCTAAAGGTGAGATATAGACGGTTTTGAATTATTTTTCCGCAAAACATGTTAAAAAACTAGAGATTTAGCCGAAAAGAAATTAAAATGTGTATTTTGTGAGTATAATCAGCAAAAAATTATGATAATTTGTTGATTATACTCACAATTTTTCATACTTTTACAGAAAATTACGTTATAGTGATTTGCAGAAAGATGTTGGAGATTTATGACAATATGGACGCTGTAAATCAGGATTCCATTGCAAGCCTGATTGATAAGGTTCCTGCCTGGCGTAGAGAAGAGGCTCTTAAATTCAAACATCAGTTTGGGCAGTTTGCCTCTCTCAAATCATATTGTATGCTTCAGAGAATGATAGGCTCAGCAGATAAAGTATCAGATTGGGGTTATGGAGAAAACGGAAAACCATTCTTAAAACAACTTAAAGGCACTTATTTTAATATAAGCCACTGCAAAAAAGGGATAGCGGTGGCGGTGGATACAGAACCCATCGGGGTGGATATTGAAGCCATAAAGCAACCATCTGACGGACTTATAGATAAAGTTATGAATGCAAAAGAGGCGGCACTCATAAACGCCTCCGCCAATCCAAGCCTTGCATTCACAAGGCTTTGGACTCAGAAAGAGGCTGTATGCAAACTTACAGGCACAGGCATAACAGGTTTTATGCAGGATACACTTACCCCCGATACCTACTGTTTACATACAGTTGATAATATAGAAAAAGGGTATGTATATACCATAGCCAAATTCAAAACTACTTGATATAAAAATGCAGTAAGATGAATGTAACAGAATTTGCAACCAAGATACGGAATAATGTAACGGCATACCGCAAGATGACACCTGACTGGTCAGGTGATTTCAATGAGTTGCCACTGCTTACAAAAAGCAACTATCTGCTCTCCTACCCTATGGAGGAGTTATGTGAAGAGGGGGAATTGGATAAAATTCATCTGATAGGAGCAAGCTCAGGTTTCTCTAAAACAGGTGCTGTATATTGGCCTAAGCGTCCGCAAGATGAGGCTGATTATATGCAAAATATAGAGAAAATGTTTGTTACAAACTATCACATAGACACTAAAAAGACCCTGATGGTGGAGTGTCTTGCATTTGGAATGTGGATAGGCGGAATGCAGATAGCCACGGCATACCGTAACATAGCATTGAGTGGCAAATACAGAATGACCCTTGCAACTCCGGGTCTTGACCTAAAGACAGCTGTTGATGTAATAGGTCAGTACCATAAAAGATATGACCAAATCATAATCACCACAAATCCGGGCAATCTGCCACTTATAGCCGCCCTTATCAAGCAGAATAACATTGAACTGCCAAAGGCAAGCGTCTATTTTGCAGTGGTTGGAGAGTATTTCACAGAATCATTCCGTGAGTATGTTTGTGAACTATTCGGGCACCCTAAAGATGCCTACAATATAGTGTGGACAGGTTATGGTAGTGCCGATACCGGCTATGTATCACAAGAAACCGAGAACAGCATAAAACTTAGAAAATATTTCTACAAGCACCCTGAACTCTCAAAAAAGGTGTTTGGTTCAGAATCAACTCCTATGATACTTGAATGCCTCAGCCCCGATGTCTATGTAGAGGCTGTTGACGGCAACATAGTGGTTACAAAAGGCCAATTTATTCCGCTTGTACGCTATAACACAGCCGATTCAGGCGGATTAGTTACAGAGGAACAGTTAAAAGATGTACCACAGGAACTTGTGGCACCGTTGCTGTCAAACATCAAGGCAGGCAGAGTTATGTACATCTATGGGCGTGTAGGCAATGCCGTTATTTTCTACGGCACCAACCTTATGATAAACGACATACAGGAGTTTCTACTCTCACAACCTGCCGATATGGAGTACGGCGGACTGTTTACCGTATCGGAGAAACAAACAGAGGGCATAGCGTACCTTGAATTTACAATTTACATACGCACACAGAATATTGACCGTAAGCGTAACACATTGGAATCCAATTATTTCAGTAAACTTATTGATTACCTTTGTGATTACAGTGCAGAGTTCCGTATAAAATATCAGAATCTTTCAAAATCTGTGAATATACCGCTTATCAGCCTAAAGGTTGAGAATATAAACAATATACCTGCAGGTACCAAGCATAAATTTATAATAGACTGACAACCAATGACAACCAAAGAAGAGATAAAGACAATGTTCTCCAGGTACCTGATATCGGCAGTGCTGACATCACTTACCACAGCGTTAGCGGTTATGGTTGACGGAATAATTGTGGGCAACCTTATAGGGCATACAGGTTTGGCTGCCATAAACATTATGATGCCGTTCATTCAACTATCTGTGGCACTAATAATGCTTATGTGTATGGGAGGAGCGTTGCTTGCGGCATACGGCATAGGAGAGAAAAACTATAATGTATCTAACGGATATTTTACAATGTCCACCATTCTAACCCTGATTACAGGTTTTGTTTTTACGGTCTTAGGTCTTGTTTACCCCGATGAGTGCATAAAAGTGTTCTGTTCTGACACCACTCTGTTTGCAGATGCCAAGGCATACGGTGTGGTTATGTTCTACACAGCCCCGCTGTTCTTTATGATACAGAATTTAGCGGCGTATATAAGGACTGACAATAGTCCGAGACTTGTACTTGTGGCAATGATTTTGGCAAATGTGGTGAACCTTACCTGTGATTATATCTATATAAAATTCTTTGGAATGGGCATAGGTGGTGCGGCATGGGCTACCGCCACAGGCTATGCATTGGCTTTGGCACTAATGTGCATACACTTTACATATAGTGACAGCACCCTAAAACTAAACGTTAATTTCAAGGATGTGACTATTGTAAGTCTGCTTACTATGGGGCTTCCGCTTGTAGCGGATACAGCCACTATGTTTGTGCGTGTACTTTGGGCTAACTACATAATTATGGACACACTTCCTCAGTACGGAATGTCAATAATGGCTGTACTTATGGCTGTACTTATGTTTATGAATATGGTGGTGGCAGGCACATCACAGGCACTGCAGCCACTTGCAGGCAGATTAGGTGGAGAAGGGAACAAACAAGGTGTGCAGTGGGTTGTTAAAATGTCTGCCATAGTGCTTATTGTAAGCGGTGTGGCATTGGTAATAATTGTAAATATACTTGCATCTCCTATTGCAAGGCTCTTTGGGCTAAGCGGAGAGTGTCTGGAACTGACTATACCTGCCATGCGTATATTCTGTATCTGTTTCCCATTCTTTGGCATAAGTTACCTGCTGTTTATAATATGCCTTATTCAGAAACGGAGGACACTATCTTGCGTTTTGGCAGTAACACACTCATTTATGGTTGCTCCTGTAATGTGGTGCATAGTTAAAATTAACCCTGAACTTATATGGCACTCATTTTGGATTGGAGATTTTTTAGCAGTTGGTATCGGGCTGCTTTTATATAAAATTTGCAAAGTAAAAATAACAGATGAAAGAATGTATGAACAAGGCATTTGATATTTTTAGAGAGGCACTTAAATCACCATATTATGCAGAGAAGTATAAGGGTATCAGTGTGCCTGAAAATTATGAGGATTGGCTCAAAGTACCGTTCCTCACTCGCAATGATTTGTTTCAGAATACGTATCCTGCTTCCACAGCGATGCTGACGGCACCACTTGAAAACGCCATAGTGTTATCTACAGGAGGTTCTACAGGTGTTGCAAGAACTGTAGTTCTGTCAAACGCTGAATGGGACGCCTTTTGCGGAAAACAGGGCGAGGCGTTTCTGACATTAGGTGTCAAACCCGATGATATAATTGCAAACCTGTTTGTAGCAGGTCATCTATGGCCATCATTCATAGGGGTTCACGAGATGATTACCCACTCCTGCGGTGTCCACCTGCCTATTTCAAGCAACATTCCTGTAGAGGATATTTACAAGATATGCCGCCAATATGAGCCTACCGTTATGGTGTCCTTACCCACTATGTTTGTATTTTTGGCTGATTTGGCAAAAAAAGACGGCAAGCCGTTCAAGAATCTGAGACTTATTGCCTACGCAGGAGAGCAACTAAGCCGAGAGGCGGAAGCCCATGTGCGTAAGTGGTTAGGAGTCAAGTATATAAAGGCTCTTGCCTACACCAGCAGCGATTGTGGCATTATGGGCATTCAGACCCTTAATGACGGCTTTGGCACCTATCATCTGCCACAAGACTTCCAATTTATAGAAATACTTAACCCCGATACCCTGCAACCTGTACAGAATGGTGAGTTTGGTGAGATTGTAATAACCAATCTTGTACGCAAACTGCAACCTATTATCCGTTACCGCATAGGCGATATGGCAAAATGGATTGACAAGGAGAAAGGCGTATTTCAACTTGCAGGGCGTGCAGGAGAGGATTTCAAACTTGGCGGTGCATACGTAACCATCGGGGAGTTTGAAAAAGGAATATCTGAATTCGGTGATTTGAGTATGAACTTCCAACTTGTTTTGGAAGACATTGGCAATAAGATGGATATAGTTCTTACAGTGGAGTGTGATGAGCCTGAAAAACATAAAGATACGGCATTAAGACTCAGAAGCCGTCTGCAAGAGATTATTAAGGATTTGAAAGGTGGTGAGGAGTTAGGTTTCTTCCATAAATATGAAGTGGTGCTGAAACCACTTGGCAGCCTGCCTCGTAATCCAATTACCGGTAAAATAAAGAAAATTATAGATAAGAGAGTACTATGACAGAGGAAAAGACAAATAAACTTTTTGAGTGTAAAGCGGCTTTTGACTACAAAGGCACAGCGGAACTCTTCTTGGAATCGGTGCGTGAGATGTTCACATTCCATTCTGAGCACTCGGTTATATTCAACGGCATACAGAAACAATACGGATTTTCTGTGAATGACATAAATTCAGAAGATGATATACTTCACATTCCTGCCATATTTGTCACTGCTTTTAAAGAGCGTAAACTACTCAGTTTGCCTGAGAGCGATATTGTAAAAACCTTTACATCAAGCGGCACAACAGGCAGTAAGTCTCAAATAAATTGGGACAAGACATCTATGGAGAGACAAGGCTTTATGCGTACCTCTATAGTTGAGAGTTACGGACTTGCTGACTATGACCAACTTGTAAACAATTTAGTATTCTCTTACGCCCCTGAGGTTTCAGGCACAAGGGGTGCGGCTCACGCTCATAACGCTTACGCTCAATTTGCAAAAGAGAACGAGACTTTCTTTGCCATTCATGCTGACAAGTACGGCAACCCAGATTTCTCTGTAGATGAAGGCATTGCAAAACTTGAGAAGTTTGCCGCATCGGGGTTGCCATTAAGAATAACAGGATTTCCTGCATTCGGCTATATGACACTGACCGAACTTGACAAGAGAGGGGTACACTTTACATTTCCAAAAGAGAGCGTGCTTTTCTCCGGGGGCGGCTGGAAAAACTATACAGGCAAGACCATTTCACAAGAGGAGTACGCAGAACTTGTGAATCGTGTGCTTGGGCTTACCCCTGACCGTATCAGAGACGTGTATGGAATGGTGGAACACGGAGTGCCTTACATGACTTGTGAGCACGGACATTTCCATATTCCTGTCTATTCAAGAGTGTGTGCTGTTGACCCAAGAACTATGGAGGTGCTGCCTGACGGAGAGGTCGGTCTGCTGAAACTGATTACTCCGTATTTGCGTTCAACACCTGCCCTATCACTGCTGTCAACTGACCTTGGTTGCGTAATGAGCGACTGTCCTTGTGGCAGAGGCGGCAAATATATAGTACTTAAAGGAAGAGGCGGAGTTAAGAAATATGCAGGTTGCGGTATCAGTGCCGCCCAACTATTAAACAGAGGATGATATGAAGTGGTATTTGTTTGGTGAAGTGCGTGACAGTGAGCGTATCACCGTAGAAGATATAAAACTTGTGATGAGTATGGCAAAGGAGCGTGTAAGTGATATACGCCGCGTGCCTATTGCCTATATACTTGATGTACTGAGCCGTGCTGGAGAGGCTCTTGAAGATTTTGAATCAGAGAGGGTTAAAAGCATTATAAAGATTATGCACAACCAACTTGGCTGGAGTGAGGCTATGGTTATTGAGGGGCTTAAAGTTATTATCGATGTACTTAAATATGACAATCTTGAAGCAAGGATAAAGGCAGATATTGATGATGTGGCGTACCTTGATGAGTTCACCTATAACAAGGCGTTCAAAGGTATGGTTAAGGCTGAGCCGTCAGGTGTGGTTTCCCATGTATCGGCAGGAAATGTATTTGTAAGTGCCGTTGACACACTTGTGCAGGGCATAATTACCAAGAATGTCAATATTCTTAAAATGTCAAGTGCAGACCCTGTTTTCCCTATGATTTTTGCCGAAATTCTGCAAGAGGTTGATTATAAGGGTATTTTAAGCCGTTCATTTGCTCTTGTGCCATTCAAAGGCGGCGATGTGGAGGTGGAGTCAGTGGTTAAACTTGAGAGCGATGTGCTTGTGGTTTATGGTGGGGAAGATACAGTTAAGGCTTACCGTCAAGGCACTGGACTACATACAAAAATAATTGAGTACGGTCCTAAATACTCACTTGCAATACTTTCAAAGGATAGCCTCAATGATGAAAATATGGAAGGCATTGCAAATCAGCTTGCAAGAGACTTTACTATGTGGGAACAGTCCGCTTGCTCTTCTCCGCACGCTGTATTCATTGATGATGAGGCACTTGCGTCCAAATTTATAAAGGTGCTTGCAGAGCAGTTGAACTATTGGGCAAAAGTTATACCACATTCAGCCATACCCCTTAATGAGGCGGTTGAGATTACCCGTACAAGGGAACTTGCAAGGGTTGATGAGGCTCTATCAGAGGCTGAGCTTGTTATACCTGCCATAAATAATCAGGATTGGACACTGGTTTTGCAAAAAAAATGCGTGTTTAAGGTTAGCCCCCATCACCGTACAGGTTTTGTAATAATAAGCAAAGACCATACAACCGATACCCTTAATGCGGTAAAGGAGTATGGCAAATTCATACAGTCAATAGCCATTGTGGCACCTACGGCACTAAAATTGAAACTTTCAGACGCACTTGTAGGCTTGGGTGCCGACCGTATAACTGACATAGGTTGGATGACACGCCGCAAGCACGGCACACCACACGATGGTACAAGAGGCGTAAGTGAACTTGTGCGTTGGGTAAGCGTAGGCAGTGACGAGCCTTTCCAAAATCCATTTGACTATTTGCCAAAAAGTGAGCGTGATGAGATAACTTTAATGCGAATCAATTCTTTCCTCCATTATACAAAAAGGCATTCGCAGTATTATGCTGATAAATTGCCTATAAATGACCTGAAAAGTTTGGATGAGATAGCAAAATTGCCTGTACTGACCCCCGATGAACTTAAAGCAAATCTGCCACCGAAAGGCAAAGGTTTGCTTACAAGAGAGTTAGGAGATAGCATATCCTATTCAAGCGGAGGCACCACAGGAGACCCTAAGTGCATTTACCGCACAATGGATGAGACACATGAGAATGCACGCCTTATAGGTAAAGG
>JAKSNX010000004.1 GCA_024405815.1 Paludibacteraceae bacterium
TGCACGGCGGCAGTTATCATCGTTAAGGCTTAGCATTGCAAGGGCAACAAGAACCTCATCTGTATGCAAGCGTGGATTACCCCCATGCAGATAACTAACCTTCATATTCTGAATAGGCTCTATCATCTGGGCTGGTATCATCTTAACATCGTGGTCTATACCTGCCAAATGTTTGGTGGCGTTAAGCAGCAATGCGGCACTTGCACCAAGCAGAGGCGTAGTCTTAGATGTTATAATGGTGCCATCGTTAAGCTCTATGGCGGCACAGTTCACACCTGTCTCTTCCGCACGTTTTTTTGCAGCCGCAATTATAGGGCGGTTATCTGCAGAGACTTTGGCTTGCTGCATAAGCACCTTTATCTTATTCACCTCTGTCTCCTCAGCCTTGCCATCTACAAGCTTATTTAGGGCATTGTAATAGCGGCGTATAATCTCCTGACCCGATGCCTCTTTGCAAGCACCATCATCGGCTATGCAGAAGCCTGCCATATTTACTCCCATATCGGTGGGCGATTTATATGGATTATAGCCGTAGATGCCCTCAAAAATGGCGTTAAGCACAGGGAATATCTCTATGTCACGGTTATAGTTTACCGTAGTCTTTCCGTAAGCCTCCAAGTGGAAAGGGTCTATCATGTTAACATCGTTAAGGTCTGCGGTGGCAGCCTCGTATGCAAGGTTAACAGGGTGCTTTAGTGGCAGGTTCCACACAGGGAAAGTCTCAAACTTGGCATATCCTGCCTTAATCCCTTTCTTGTTGTCCTGATATAGTTGGCTAAGGCATACAGCCATCTTGCCACTGCCCGGACCTGGAGCCGTAACCACTACAAGCGGACGTGTGGTCTCTACATACTCATTGCGTCCAAAACCCTCATCGGAGTCTATAAGTGCCACATTATGTGGGTAGCCCTCTATGGTATAGTGGTAGTATGACTTAATATTAAGGCGGCACAGGCGGTTATGGAACGCCTTGGCACTCTCCTGCCCTCTAAAGTGGGTTATAACCACAGAGTTAACGCTAAAGCCTCGTTCATTAAAATTATCTACAAGACGTAGTACATCGTCATCGTAGGTTATGCCCAAATCGCCACGAACCTTGCTTTTCTCTATATCTATGGCACTTATAACAATTACTATCTCTGCCTCATCACGTAGTTGTAGAAGCATTTTAAGCTTACTATCGGGTTCAAAGCCTGGCAACACACGGCTGGCATGGAAATCGTCAAAAAGCTTGCCGCCAAACTCCAAGTAGAGCTTGTCGCCAAACTGAGCAATGCGTTCCTTTATATGCTCAGACTGAATCTTAATGTACTTGTTATTATCAAATGCAATCATAATGAATGTGAGATCCTTCGTTCCGCTATGCTTCACTCAGGATGACGTGGGATTTTGTTTATTTAAAATAATTTAATACCTCCGGCTCTATATTGCGTACAAGAATGTTTTTATCGCTGTCCATAACTAAAATCATAGGGGTCTCAGATGTGTCGTAGTATTTCCAATACTCCGATGTACGCTCAGGGTCCCAAAGGTTAATAAGATTACCTGTATTATATTCTTTTATAAATTTCTGCCATGCCTGCTTATCGTCTGTCATACAAACCGCCAAAACCTTTACATCGGGGCTGTCATTAAACTGCTTGTAATACTCAGCCACCTTTGGCAACCGCTGCTGGCAATGCCCGCAATCGGGTTCATAAAACACAAGAACGGTATATTTAGTGCCAGCCATATCGTAGATTGGCTTATAAACGCCATCAGCATCTGCAAGGGCTATATTCTGTGCCGGCTTACCTATCTGGCAATAACGAATTTTATCTGCCTTTTTCTGAATCTTGGATATAAGGGCTGAATCTGCCCAAAACGCCTCTCCATTAAGGTAGTATCTATCAGCAAGTTCCACTATAAGATTATCTATGCCCATAATATGTCGCATATCAAGGAACCCTGGCAGGTCATAATTGGTGGCATACGCTAAAACATAGTCTGCCATTATGTGGAATGTGGAATCTGAGCCACGGCTCTTCTCCACTAAGTTTATGGCTTGGGGTATTATGGAATCGTAACGCTGGGCAAGCACCTTATTAAGGTAGGTGTCTATTCTCTGCCTAATAAACGGCACATAATAAGAACGCTCATCAGAGAGGTTTATATTATCAAAAAAGTGGTCACGGAAAAATGCGTAGTAAAACGCCATACGTGCGGAATCGGGGTTAGAACAATCATCGGGTAAGGTACATTCTGGCGGCTCCACCATTTGGTAGCCTTTTAGAAACACCCCCATCATACCGTCATCATACTTTTTAATATAAGCCTCACGCTGGGTTATAACATCGTTCTCCAACGCCTTAATCTGCTCTATAGCGGCATTACGCTCCGCCTCTGGGGTATTTGGAGTAATGGCACCGCCTATCTCCCTTGCCTTTTTCTGAGAGCCAAAATATAGCATTGAGAACTTGTAGAAATCCTCTGTCTGCCCCGCCTTAGAGAACACCACATTATATGGCATATTAAGGGTATCAAGTTTAACGTTTATGGTCTGGTCAGAGCCCACAAGCATATCCACGTAAGAGCCATCGCTAAGGTAAAGCACATAAATGCCCTCTTTAAGGCTCTCCTTGCCCTTAAATTCCCCTATACCTTTATCTAGTACCAATGAGTCCAAAGTGCGTACATTGCCCATAAAATAACGTCCTAAATACACAGTATCACTCTGCAACTGAGGGGCGGTTATTTTTATGTTATACTTGCTTGTGGCGGAGCATGAGAATAGCATTAAAGCCACTCCGCACAAGGCAATAAAAATAGTTTTACAACAGATTTTTCTCATTATGCACAAAAATAAAGCACAAAAATAGGCAAAAAACCAATTAAAATCAATAAATTTGCAAATAAATTTAAGAACACACCCTAATTTATGATTAGACTTTTAGCCCTTATACTAACCCAAAGCGTACTGCTGGTAGCGGCTCAAACCCTGCTTAAAATAGCGGTGCAGGCATTTGGAAAGTTCACATTTACTTGGAGTTTCATAGTAAAGGCACTTACCACGTGGCAGTTTTTTGCAAGCGGAGTGTGTGCCGTATCGTGCCTGCTGGTGTGGATGTACACCCTACGCCACTACGATTTCTCACTTGCCTACCCCCTACTCTCAGTAAGCTACATAATAGGGCTGTTTGCCGCCTACTTTATATTAGGAGAGGCTGTACCCTACACCCGATGGATAGGTGTCCTGATAATTATGGTAGGGGTATATTTTGTGCTTAAATAACCACCAAGAGCCAACCCCGCAATTTAACATTTTTTAACATAAAATTACACCTAATTGTAACTGCCGGTTATAAAATTGTAACTGGCAGTTACAATTATTTTTTGGCAAATTTTAAAAAATGTTAAATCTTTAATAACCACTTGATTAAGCGGTAAATCCGCTATAACTTTGCAGAGACATAAACTATAAAATCACATAAAACTATGGAACAGAAAACAGACTTAGTCCTCTTTGAACAAGTGGAGAACAAAATTATCACTCTACGAGACCAACAGGTAATCTTAGACTCCGATGTGGCTCAACTATACGGAGTGGAGACAAGAAGAGTTAATGAAGCCGTAAGGAATAACCTTGATAAATTTCCGCAAGGTTATATTTTTCAGCTTAATAATCAAGAATTTATAAACTTGATGTCGAAAATTTCGACTTCAAGTTGGGGTGGTGTGCGTAAACTACCAACTGCCTTCACAGAAAAAGGTCTCTACATGCTTGCAACCATACTAAAGAGCCCCAGAGCCACCAAGACCACCATATCTATAATAGAGGCATTTGCAAACCTACGCGGGTTTACCCGTAACATACAGGCGGCAATGGCTACCGATAACAAAGAGGAACGTAAAACCATTATAAGCAGAACCAGCAGCCTGCTCTCCAACCTAATAGGGGAGAACCTAAAAGTAGATTCCACAGAAACCGAAGTGGAACTAGACCTGGCACTGTTAAAAGTAAAACATAAATTTAAAAGGAAGTAAAATCAAAAGAATCCACTTTCACACCAATAAACACACCAAACCACTGCACCCTCACTTGAGGGTGCAGTGGTTTGAGTATATGCACTGAAGTCAATCGCCACTACGTGGCTCGTACAAAAGTATAGAAGTACATTGGTACTTTAGTACTTCTGTACCTTTGTACTTTTGCTCCTTAAAATTCCGCCGGCAAGACTTAGGATTAGCAAGATGCTGAGACCACCGTCAAGAGGGAGGGATGGGTCGGTTTCACAATCTTTCATACAAGCATTGTAGCCTGATTCCTCTGTACACTTGGCTTCACACTCATCGGGACTTAATCCCCCACATTGGCTTTCTATACATGAAGAATACGCAGACCACGTTGCAGCCTCACAACAACTACCACAATCAATGGTAGTTTTAGGAGGACATTCACCTGCACCTAATGTTGAGAATGACCCTGTCACCATAGTGCCACCTGTAGTAGTAAAACTACCATCTGATGGTGTGGACGCACTATATGGACTATACGATGTGCTTGGCAGCGTTACCGCCCCCAAACTCTCTACCATCAACACTACAATTCCTAAAAATAATAATTTTTTCATTTCTTTATGTTATTTGTTTATTATTCTCATTTTCTCCGTCATTCTGAGCGTAGCGAAGATCTCCTAATCAGTGTGAGGTCCTTCGTTACGCTTCGCTTCACTCAGGATGACGTGTGGTTATTTCACTATCACCTTAGCAGTCTTAGACTGTGTCTCACCTATTGCTGTAACGATATAAGTACCTTGTACACCGTCAAGTTTAATCTCGTTATAGTGAGAATCTTTCAACTTAATTGTTTGTGTGTTACCGCCCATATTTGTAATTTGAGCCTCTACAAGATTCTCATCAAGTGATGAACTTATTACTATAACTCCATCCTCTCCGGCATAGATGCTTATAGCTGAGCCTTGTTCCTCTATTGGGTCGTCCTCTGTAGGCATACCCTGCTCTTCAGCACCCAGATTCAAGAAGAACCTACCAGCGTAAGTGCCTGCTGCAAGCTCTATTGAGCCTTTCTCTCCCTTAAGCAGGTCATAACTCTTACCAGCCACAACATCTTCAAGAACAGCGGTCTCAATACCGTCAATTTCAGAAATTGTGAAATCAACAGTCATAGCCTTTTCAAGTTTAAGACCAAGAGGTATAGCACTCTCAAGACTTGGAACAGTCAATTTATCAAGTTCCTTGCTATACATCATAGCATAAACCTCTGGCTTGGTAGGCATACCTGCAATGGTTGTATTTATAAGGTCATTGCCCTCAACATACTCATCAGATTTAAGCTCGTCATAGATTATTGCCACACTACTGCTTCCGTCAGTACCCGATGGATTTGACGCTCTTAAAATCATATACGGATTAACAGCCGTTGAACTCTTATACTTAGTATCTTGGTCTGTAAGCATCTCTTTTGTTATACGGAACCAGCCGTCATTACCTGAAACTGGTTTAAATATAAATCCACCCTGTGGTTTTATGTACTTATTGCCTGATACATAATTAATGAATTCTTGTGCATCATAATCATAATACTTAACATTTCCGTGATTTTCCTCTTTTAATGAAGCGATACTCAATGCAGCAGGATATGTGTTGCTCATAATTATGTCACCTGTAATCTTATACTCAGGTATAACCTCATCATTCAGGAACCAGCCGTTAAAGTTGAAGGTCTTAGGAACCACGCCATCGTTTATCTTACTCTTATCCCTCAATGTATAATACATCTTAGCGGTGGTCTTTTTAGGACCATACTCATTAGGAATCTTGATGGCAAACACCCTGTCGTATGGAACAGACACATCCAAGTCTGCAAAAGCTCTCTGCCAATCAGCGGATTCTCCTTTTAACTCAGCCTCGTGCATATATACGTGTGGCAAGTGGTCTGCTATAAAGTAGTCACCAGATTGTACAAGCCTTACACTTGACTTGCTACCATCTGTAAATGGTTTTACAACAGTTCCTACAAGTATCCATTCTGAACGCCCTGCGGTGAAGCTTGTGTTAGCCTCTGTGTAGCGGCGTGCATCATCATCCTTAAGAGCCTCCACATTCTTTATGGCTGCACCATACTCAAGGTTAATAGATGAAGCAAACTTGGTAGGTGTTCCTATACCGTGACCTGCGTTTACAGTCTCATTGCTCTTGTCTGTACGTGTACCCTCAAACTTGTTAGGGAACGCAGGATATCTCTTTATGCTATCGCCTGTATATTCGGTATTGTCCGGAGCAGGTATAATAATCTGAACATCCATATCTATATTCTCAACGCAAGTAAGTTTCTTATAGCCCGTTCCGTCAGCCTTTGGAGTAATCCAGTTACCACGATTATCCCAATCGCTGTCTGCGGCACCTGTCCAGATAAGAACCTTAACAGGAGGGAAGTCATTACCGTCTGTCTGCTGATATGCACCAAGTGTCCACTTGCCGTCAGTCTTACGTATGGCATCGGCACCATTGCTTGCATACAGACGGTCATTATAGTACTCCTCAGCACCCAACTCTGACGCATCCGTTGACGCTGTAATGTGCTTACCAAAGTTCATATCGCCACCCTTAACCACAAGGTCTGAAGGGTCATTGGTAGCCTTACATACCTGCTCATAAACATTCACAAAGTAGTTCTTGTTTGTGCCTGTGCAAGATGTAGGAATGTTAAATACAGACTCTGTTGCTGTGCCTATGTTATCTATCCAACTCCAGAAGTTGTTGTGGTTGATTGATGCACACCAGTTTTGACTGTCACCGAGATTCCAAGCGTATGTGCCACCTTGGTTGTTTGAACCCTTAACTGAACTGCGGTCATACGCATAGCAGTTGTTATACTGGAAACGGATACTGCTTGCGTAGTTCTGCCCAAGGTTCACATTAATACCAGTCTTCTCTCCCTTCTCATTCTCCAGCATATATCCACTTGCAAGACGGAAGAAATCAACATATCTGTCTGTTGAGACAGTAGAATTATCAGCAAGATACAATGTGTTGTAGTAGAAGCCTAATTTCTCATTGATGTTTGATTTGTCACCACCTGTGGCGAACTGTGTCACAAGACGTATGAAACAAGTGTTGTTCTTGAAATCAGCATAGTATGAGTCATTTGAGTTCCAGAACACGTTGTTCATAAACAGACCGCCGCGCAAGCCCTGCAACCACAGAGATGTGGTGTGCGAGCCACGGAAGTTATTACGCAAGAACTTTATGTTAGAGCATTGGCTCACCTTCATTGATGAACCCCAGCATACAAGGTTCTTTAAGTCGGCTGCCGTTGAGCTCTCAGGAACAAAACACTCAATGTCATTATTCTCAAACATTACATTATCATAGCCCCACATCTCCATACCTGTAAAACCGTGTGACTCTATGTAGCAGTTCTTTATCACAACTCTTGAGTCAGCCACGTCGCCTACCTTTATATTCGCCCAGTCACTGTGATTTGTCTGTATGTTCAAGGCACTCTCAGTAGAACCTGTAGCCATCATTCTTATATTGTCAAGAATTATATTCTTACAGCAGTTAAGCCTTACCTTCATAAGCGTAGGTCTTGATGAGGACTCAGACGAGCGGATTATCAGAACCTTTGAACTGCCGTCAAGAGCATAGTTATTTATACCGTCAAGCAGTATGTGGTTATCTGTACCAGTGTATTGCTGCTTGTTAGGAGCCACTTGAAGCACTATGTTATAAAGCAGTTTATTTGTAGAACCCTTACCACTGCAGAACATAGCGTTGTCCTTGATAGATGATACAGCCGCATCAATGCTTCTGAACTTAAGAGCACAGGCATCATCTGCTGCAAGAGCGTTATCTACAGTTACATACACCGTATCACCCTCTATAGGATATACGCACGCACTGCTGTAAGTAAATGTGCCGTCCGGTGAGTAGTAGTAACCATTCTCAATTGCAGTGTTCCTAACATACGCACGGTAATGGTATGTATTGCCAGGGGTAAATGTGGTGGCAGTAGTGCCAGACCAAGTGGCACCTGTTGTAAGGGATGTTCCCTCAGAGCATTTTATCTGCTTAACACCAGACCCACCTACGGTAGGATTTGCAGATGTACCCCAGACTATACCAGCCTCCTTTATGTTGTTATTACAAGCGTAGTATTTAAGGTAGCCGCTAAGGGTTGCCTTAGGTCCGTTAAGATATACAGGCTCAGCACCTAACATTACGGTAGGAGCCTCTGTCTTAGTAACACCCTTCAAGGTGTAGGTCTTTGTAATCTTGCTGTTATCACCGCAGGTCATCTCAAGTGTGAGGGTTGCATTGCAAGTGGCATCCTCTGAAGGTGCGTTGAAATATATGTCAGCGGAACCAGCCTTGTTGCTTACGTTGATGTCTTTGCTCTTAACAGAAGCATCATCAGCAGAGAATGAGAATGCAGATGCACCTGTACCTGTAATAGTGGCGGTAACTTTGTTTACATTATCTCCGCCCCATACGTTGCTAAGTTTCTCTGTGAGCATCTTTTGTGAGCCTTTGTCTATAGCACCAAACTCAAGTGACTGACCTGTAAGACCTACTATGTGGTAGTATGCCGTAGTGGTTGTTCCAGCATATCCACCCGCTTTAAGGAAATAGGTGAATGTGTGCTTACCTACTGTTGATGGCAGAGTAACGCTCTTTGAAGCGGTCTTGGTTGATTTGTTTGCACCCATTAGGGCAAGTTTCTCATTGACCGTAGCTCCATCCTTATTATAGTTCATAGTTATGGTAACGCAGTCATTTGTAGGTGATATGCCAGTACCGTATGTTGCAGTAGCCGTACCAGCCAATGTAACTGAGGCACTTGGGTTGAAATACCCGAATGTGCCACTAATAATGCTCTTACCACCAAGGGTTATTGACTTGTCACTGAAGCCGCCTGGCATAGGCTGACCCGGTGCTATGTTACGGGAAGAACCGTCATCCATCTCAGCAAACGCAACCGTAAGAGGATATGTAGTACTCCAGTCACCATCAGTAAGTTCAATGTATTTAGTCTTATTACCGGCAGGTATATTGTTTCCGTCAAATATGTGGTTACCCTCTGTGTAACCATCTGTGTTGGCAAACTGTATGTGAGTAACATTGGTAACATTACCGCCAAATGTAACCTGCCACATATTTGCATTATCACCCATCTTTGCCATAGGGAATACGCTAATCCATTTGGAGTCATCATTGGCACTACCCAGACGGATATAAACCTTATCCCAACCTGTACGGGTGTTGTCAAAATAGTAGTCTCCAGCAGGCACTGTGTGGAGGTTGTACGCACTGGCACCCATACCTAAGGATAGCATTGCCACTGTAAGCGTAAGGGCTTTGCCCAGACTGCTTATACGTTTACAAACATTATTCATTTTATATAGTGTTTTCATTTTTTACTCTCCTTTCTTATTCAGCATTAGGGTTTACGCAATCCTCTGAGTCTGCGTTGACAGTAATCTCTATCTCAGCCTCAGCATTTACTGTTGCATCACAAGCACTTGACGCACCCACATACTTAACTGTGTATGTACCTGGTGTGCCTGCACGGAATGTTGCACCTCCTGTGCTTGTATTCTTCAGCTCAGCCTTAGGCTCTACGCTCCACTCCGCACTTGCTACGGCTGTTGGTGTAGCAGTTATAATTACATCTGTCCAAGGTGTTGTAGATGTCTCTGCCGCAAGTGTAACAGCAGGCATTGTGCAACTTGTTATGTTTGCAGTAGCCTCTCTTGAAACCTCACAGTCACCAGTAACCTCAACCTTAATAGTATGAGGGTCTGTATTTGGCATCGTGAACTCGTATGTGTTGCCTGCCGCTCCCTCTATAGGAGTTGTAGAATCATCAAGATACCATTTATATACAGGGGTCTTACCTGCACTACGTGCCGTAACCTCAAATGTGAACTTGTAGCCCTGTGGCAGACTTATTTCATCGTTGTTAAATGTTACGCCTCCCTCTGGAATAGGGAAGCAAGGTGAGTAGGCAAGTGCCACTACATCCGATATGCCTGTGCCGCCACCTGCTGTGGTAACATAGTTAACAAGGTAGATGGTAGTAGGCTCTGTAATAATAGTTGACAAATCAGGTGTTGTTCTACTGAAACTGTCATTGTTCTTAGCTGGATTAGCCGCTGCCTGGAACTTGTGGTTTGTGGCAGGAGTCTCTATGTCAGAGGCTGTAATGTCATTTGTCTCTTTCCAATAGAAACCAGCATCAGTTACAGGAGAGCACCAACGCTCTGCCAGGTAACCGAACATATCTATTGTGTTATTACCTATTGTAGGATACTTCTCCCAATATACTATTGGGGTTTCGGTTATATCTATGCAACTCTGGTGAGAATCATAAGAACCGTCTACTATAGTAAACTTAGCACAAGTGTTTGTTGTATTATCCTGAATCTTAAATTCGTGTGTTCCACTTGCCGATGCTGCCTTTAATACAACATACAAATATGAACCTGTCTTAGATTGTAACTCTTTAACCTCTGTTCCACTGACGGTAGTTACAACATAGTCATTAGATGTCTTATATTCATTATCTGGATACCCATCTATATAAATCCACAACTGATCACCCATAATTTTTGTAGATGATGTAATAGGTATAACACCACCACCTGGGGTAGGTGCTGCTGGAGTTCCCGTCTGCTCTGCGAATGGAGAGTCAGTACCGTAAGTTGCAGTAACCTTTATTGTGTATTCAGTTCCGTTGGTAAGCCCGGTAATTGTAGCAGATGTGGCATTTGCCGCAACAGCAGGTCCATTCTGATATGCACCCGAACCAGACTTATACTGAACTGTCTGTGATGTAGGAGTAATACCTGTTACCGACCAATTAACTGTAAGTTGACCATTCCCAGCGTCAACAGAGGTTATACTGACCTCTGGTGTAGGGCTAGCAGAACAACTCTCAACCTTTGTACAAGTGCTACCAGTCATTGTTATTACTGCACAGTCTCCCGTTTTTGTATGTGTTAATGTAAATTTGTTAACACCAGATGATGGTACTTTTGAAAATCCATAATATGCATAACTTGCATTTCCTTTAACTCTATCTGGAATGTCAGACTGATTTTTAAAATCTGCATTATTAGGGTCTGGAACAAGAGTGAAATCATCATTACAATTGTATGTGGCAGAACCATCACAACTGTAACCTGTTATGACTATCTGCAATCCTGTACCTACAAACATTGTAGAGTTCTTTACTACAGGTAGTGCATCTCCGCCAGGAGTTGGGCCAGGAGTATCTGCATCAGAAATAGTTATTGCCTGACTTGTCTGATTAAATTCAATTTTAAACGAACAATCTTCTTTGGATTTTAAGAATAGATAATTCTTACTACTATAATTCTGATATTGAGCCATATCAATTTTAGAACTGCTTTTGGTGATTCCTCCAGTAGTAGCAATGCTTTTCAACTCACCTGTACTAGCACTAGGCCAGGCAAAAAAGACACAGGTATTTTGATATTTTTTACAACTAATGGTCCAAGTACAAATATTAGATACAGGAGTAGCCCCTGATGACCATTCAAAATCTGACGAAGTTGGATTATTTTCATTTGTCTTATTGTTATAACGCAAATAGAATTCCGCTGATACAGTGTTTGACAGCATCAGCCCAACTGCAATTAGTGACAGCACTCTGCAGCAGTGTCTAACACTGCTGGCAGATGTTTCTTTTATTTGAAATAATGTTTTCATATTTTGTATTTGTTTTAATTTTCTTCTTTTCTCTTTCCCTCGTCATCCTGAACGTTAGTGAAGGATCTCATAATCATTAGTAGATTTTTCGCTTCACTTCGTTCCGCTCAAAATGACGGTTGGGTTACTGTCTACTAATTAATCGGGGCAATACTCCGTTGCTGGTGAAACTGTCAAATTAACATCTACTGTGGTAGGACACTGCTTGGTGTAGTTGCCACCTGCGTCTGTTACCTCTACTGTCTTGTAGGCTGAAGCCTTTACAGTAATCTGCGATGCCGTTGCAGCACCACCCTTGAATACCACCTTCTCTCTAGCACGATTATCATACGCTAAGCGGTTATGCTCATTGAGCAGATAACCCTTGTCTGAACCTGCGATAATCTCCCAAGTTGGGTTGGTATCAACATAAGTGTCTGATGTTACATTCTTCTTGCTGAGTATTACAGGCTGATAGTTTGTAATATTAGCCAAATCTGTGTCCGCTATAATCTCCAGAGTAGGCTCATTGTAACTTTGTGTAGCACTACTTACTACCGCGGCACAATAAGGCATTGAAGTAGGTGATGTACGCATTGTAAACACACCTGCTCCTTCTACGTGACGCCATGTTTGTGTGGCACCTGTACCTGGAAGAGGAACTCCTATCTGTTCTCCGTCAGGACCATACAACGCATAAGTGTAATTCTCCTTGGTTATACAGGTCGCTGTGGCTTCCTCCTCTGCGCAAAGTACGTTGTTCACGTGCTTGTCAAGGTAGAGTTGGGTGAACTCTGCCGGTGCGCAGACGTTAAGAGTAAGAACTGTTGTAGATGTATATTGTGTTCCACCAGTACAATTTGCGGTAAGTGTGAATTTATATTGACCTACCTTATTTACAGTTACGCTTGTGTTGCGTTTGTTCTGAGCAGAGAATGTGACTGTGCTGCTTGCAGGACTTTCAGTAACATTCCAATGATATACATCAGCAATACAAGTTTTATTTACTGTCAAGTCTATGCTTGCGTGTTCATCTGCAAATGTGGCAGACTCTTCTATATTGCCACTCTTGAATATTGGCAGAATAGATGCCGCACCTGTAATGTTGCAGACACCTTGCGGCTCAAATGTGCGAACCTCATCTGACAGCACTACAGTGTTGTCGCTTGCTTTCATCCAAGCCCTATAATAATAGGTCTCATTCTCAAACTCATCACTAAACAAGCTGAAGTCTGAGCCTGCCTCTATTGTCTCAGGAGCAGTTGTAGCCTCATAAACCTGGGCTGTACCTGAGGTAACCTCAGATTCTGTCTGGCTTATTATGAATCCCACCTTATTTATATTCTTACAGCCTGTGTATTTTACATAACCGAAAAGTGTAACCTCTTGTAAGTTTACCTGCTCACTCTTAGAGATTAGGACGGTAGGGGCGGTAGATGATGTTGCATTACCGCTTAATGTAATTGTACATTTTTTACTGTGTGCATCTGTAATAGTCAGTGTGGCAGGTTTAGAGCCAATACCACCAGTAGGTTGGAACTTTACTGTTACACCTGTCTCACTAATGCTTGTTACGGAATAACTTGACGCTCCGTCTCCTGTGATTTTACAATTGCTTGTGTTTAGAGATGTTCCGTAGTGTTGTGTAAATGATATGGTTTCAGACTTATTTGCACCTAAATTTACATCACCAAAACTGCCTGTGGCAGTGGTCTTTTTGAAACCTGGGATAGTGAAGTTAAGATAGCAAGTGGAAGATGTCCTATCGCCCCACTCATTAATCACATAGTGAAACGCCATAGTGTTTTGACCCGGATTGTTTGGAGCCTTACCTATTAAATCGTAATCTATTTTATTATCTATTGTCCAACTTCTGTTTCCACTCCCCAAATCATTAAAATCGGTTATTTTATAATCATGTTGGGAATCACCTGTTACATTGTAGTAGAAAGTTACATTATTAACAACCCACGTACCATTTTGCCAAGTTTTGACCCAGGTGCCTTTAATATAAAGTGTGGACTTTACCCCTAATTCTTGAGTGGAACCCATCTTATATCCGCCACCATCACTCAGCCAATGGTCTCCACCATCATAATATTGCAAATCCCAAGCACCATCGACAAAGAAGTTCATATCGTCTGCCCACGCAGCGCTGCTGAGTGCAGTTAGTGCAACTAACAATAACATCGCCTTTCCGCAGTGTCTGACACCGCAGAAAAACGTATCTTTAATTTTTACTAAATTTTTCATATTGTATTTGTTTTTATTTTTTTAGTTATTCCTTTGTCATTACCTTTTGAGATTCTTCGCTTCGCTCAGAATGACGAGTTTGAATGTAATGACGGGTGGTTATTATTAGTTACATATCTCTGGGTCTGCCTCGTTAATATATACATCGTATTCAGCAGTTGTACTGCAACTTGAACCAGAATCAGTAACAGTTGCCTCAACTGTAAACTTATCTGTATCAGGATTATCTGTAAGCTTAGATTTTAGTTTATATGTCTTGGCGCCAGTCTCTACTACATAGTCTGTATTTTCTTCAAAACCTGCAGGAGTTGTCAATGACCACGCTGGTGTGAAATCAGTTGTGGCGGTAATTGTCATATACTCCCAAGGTGTTGTTACTGTCGCGCTCTTATCACCTGAACCTGCAAGTGTTATAGATGGGTTAGCGTTAACAGTTATCTGCTCGGCGTCAGAAATATCATTACAACCTGCAGCGTTTGTAACCTTAAGTCTGAACCAATAGTTGCCAGCCGCAAGATTAGATGCTGTGTAAGTTGCACTTGTAGCACCTTCTATATCCTCAAAGCCTGTCATTCCACTTGTGGTTGATTTTTGCCACTGGTAAGAGACACCTGCTGTTGTGCCTTGTGCAGATAAGGTTGAGGTGCCGTCAGCACATATACTTGTTTCTGTAGCACTTACTGTACCAGGTTCAGGAACTGCGTTTACTGTTAATAAATCGCTTGCTGATTTAGTTCCACCGCAACCACCAGTAATGGTATAGGTGATGTTGGTTGAACCTACGCCTACTATTGTAAGGTTAGTGCCATCGGCGTTGATAGTGGCTACCGTCGTGTTGCTTGAACTCCAAGCACCTGTACCTCCACCTAATACATTACCCTCTACCTGCACTGTAGGAGCGGCGTCACCATAGCAGATTGAATTAGGGCTAAGTGATACTGTACCTGCAACTGCCAACGGATTAACTGTTACCGCAAAATTATTGCTGTAGTCGCCGTCTCCGCACTCATTAGTAGCACAAACCTTTATGTCTCCTGCTACTGCCTCAGCACCTGGTGTGGCTGTAATTGAGTTAGTGCCACTACCCGATGTGATACTCCAGCCTTCGGGCAATGACCATTTATATGATGTTGCTGTAGCAACCGCCGCTACTGAATATGCACTTGCAATGGTCTTACAAGCGGTTTCATCGCCTGTTATGTCTCCAGGTTTAGCAGGTTTTACACAACCTGTAATAGAAAGTTCTCTATAATCATCCGAGTAAGAGGTGCCTTGTGAATTGGTGGCGTAAGCCTTATAATATATTTTTGTAGCGGCTGTTTGGAATAGATAATCTGAAAGTTCAAATTCTGTACCCTCATTACCTACTTCTATAGGAGCGGCTGGCGATGAGGCTTGCACACTTGTACCTGTAGGAGTGGCGGCACTGATGTTTGCCTCTGTATCACTCCATATAAAACCAAAGTCTGTTACATTTTGGCAACCTGTAAATTTAAGATAACCATAAAGGTCCGCTGTAGAACCTGTAACCGTTGCCTGTGCGCCAATAAGTACCGTTGGGGCGGAGCCGGCAGCAGCGGCTTCACCTTGAAGTGTTATTGTGCAAGTCTTGCTATCCTTAGTAATAGTAAGCGTTGCTTTTTTTGTACCCGATGTAGTAGGTTTGAAGGTTACCGTTACACCAGACTCACTTATTGATTTAACTTCAAAAGAACTTGCATCTGTACCAGTCAAAGAACAATCACCTTTCGCTAATGCTGTGCCATAGTGAGTGAATGATATTGTCTTATCTTGTGTTGAACCAGCTGTACAACTAAAGTCTGTTTGAGACGCTGATGCAGGGGAGAAACCTGGTAGGGTAAAAGTAACTTTATAATTATTTCCTCCGTCATTAATATACCTTGCATCACCACAACCCGAACCTGAGCTGTTATTTCCATTAGCCTTAATATAAAATTCAAATGTGTGGTTACCTATGTTACTAGTAGTTATGGTAGATGGATTCGTATAATGCGTATTATCGCGTTTTTTAGGATATTCGCCTGTCCAACCTCCCCATTCGTTTTTAGCACATGCTTCATTTTGAAATGAACCACTATCAAATTTGTAAAACAACTGAGCATTACAAACATTACTGCTATTTTCTGTTTGCCAGGTCTTACACCAATAATCATTAACAGAAAATGATGTTACAACGCCTAATGCTGTTGTACCAGACGAATTTATCGTCTTTGTTGAGGAACCATACTTTACTGTCAAAGCCCATGCATTACTATCCCAAAAGCCCCAAGTATCCGCCCATACAGAATTGTAGGTAAATAAACTCGCCACCAAGGTTAGTAGCAATGCAAGGAGACTGCCCCTGCACTTTAAGTTCTTTAGTAATTTTTGTCTTTTCATAATTATAAGATTTTAATTTTTTGTTTTCTATATATAATATGTGTTGTTCTTTCAAGTTTTTTTAACATTTGGAGTGCAAGCGGCGCTCCAAATGTTAAAAAATGTTAAAAGTTACATTTTATCAACATTTTTGTAGCCGACAACGCAACAAATGCCCAATTTTTGCAAATTCAGCAAAATTATACCAAATATCTAACATACTGTAATTGAGCCGATTGCATAATTTCACCAGCACAATACAGTATTATCGGGTGCAATATACAAATAATTTTTTAAATAACAATACACTCTTCCTTTTGAAAATATTTTTTTCAAACAATACTGCACCCCTCAGAACTGCCTGTAGGGGATATGTTAAAATTTTGTGGAATTTTGGAGGCGTGGCGGATTTGAACTTTTAACGTTGAAGTTGTTCGTTAAATGGTTTTAAGTCAAAATACATTAGCCTTGTAGCATCTAAAGCATCTGTCATAGTAAAAAAATTAAAACCATTCTTTTTGTAGAAGTCCACTGCGGCTGCATAAGCATCAACTGTTAAGAAACGGCAACCCATCTTAAAGTCTTTAACAATAGACCATTTGATGAATTGTAATATATCAGAGCCTAAGCCATTATGACAATATTTGTCAGCAACAGCCAAACGTCCTATTTTAGCTGACGGGTAACTTTTTCTACGTTTCTTGTTTTGAATCAAACGATTTATGCGATTCCAAATGCTTTTATCCTGAGGATTGTAAGCCACCTTGTCGTTTAGCAAACTAAAATATGCTACAACTGCATTATGCTGAGTATCAACAAACAAGTAAGTTGTAGCCATTAATTCCTGCACATAGTTTTTGGCATCATCATTTAGGAAACTAGTTAAATCCTCATCCTTGCAATTGAATGTAGGAATCACAGTATCCTTATCAAGTTTGACAAATTTGAAATCAGATAATTTCATTTGTTAAAATTGAAAAGTTGTATTCTTCATAACCGAGTCATATATAGACTGTGCATATTTCACCTCTTCCAAGGTAATTGCTTGCGGATGTTCTATGGCATATTCAAAACGCCTTGCGTCTTCACCATAGAGTGTAGGAGTCTCTTTAATAGGTCTTGCCATAATTCTAATTATTAGTAATACGATGCAAAGTTAAATCTTTTTTATTCATTTTGCAAAATGATTGTAATTTGTTTTGAAATTTTTTTTCAAACAATACTGCACCCCTCAGAACTGCCTGTAGGGGATATGTTAAAATTTTGTGTTCGTAACAAAACCTCCCCGTAACTTTGTGCTGTGGTGGGAAGGTTGGAGGGATGACAAGAGCCAGCCCTAAGAGTTATACCTCCGCCACTGCCAAATCTTTTAGAATCTTATCCGGTGATGTATGCATTTTTACTACAGCACATCTATTGACTCCTGCATCCTTTATAGATGGTCCTAAAAGATAAGATGTGTTGTCTATGATTAGAAACCTATCGTGGTCATGCTTTATCTCTAACATCTGAATTAGCGGTGCCTCACGCTTTTTATTGGCTTCCGCTAAATCTAATTGTAGTTGTGTGTCTGATAGGGATTTATTATTGGTATATACGGTAGTGGAAATTTTTCTTGCTACATACTTTTCACCTTCGGTTTGAACTTGTTCCAAAATGGAACATGTTTGATTTTTATCGAGTTCTTCAACCTCATAAATATTATTGATATGTTTGGAAATCGCTTGTCTTTTTGTGCCAAGAAGTAGCGCCATCTGCTCCTGTGTAAGCCATACCGTTTCATGCTCCACACGCACATCAATTTTTATATCCTTATTAGGCTGATACAGCACTACAGTACCTTCAGTCCACGATTCTGGCAATACTTCCGCCTCTATAGCCTCCTCTTCAAACTCAATTGGAATGTCACGTTTCAGCAGTTTTTCAAGCATTGAAATCCCCTCTTTCGTAAAGACGAATGGCAAGTATCTTGAGCCTCCCCTTCTACTTATGTTTGGTATTACAATTTGTAATCTCAAACACTCTTCTTCACTCAATTTGAACCACATTTCATCGTCAAACAGTTTAATATTCCGTTTGACATACAGGTTCAAATTACCAGTGCTCTTACCTACGTATGCCGCCACATCTCTGTCTATGACCACACGTTTGCCACGCACGTTATACACCTGTGGCTTTACAGTACCTTGTACTGTAGTTCTAATAATACTTTTATTCATAATTCTACCTTCTTCATATAGGCAATAATGAAGATGAAAAAGGCATAAAAACGGAGAATTGGTACAAAGATACATCTTTTTCTTCATTTTACAAAAATTCTCCCCATCACTTTACGCAGTGATGGGGAGAACACCAAGAGCCAGCCCTGCTGGGGATGTTAGAACGCATAAATCTGGGAGGCGTGGTGAATTTTGGATATAACCTCAAGTGCCTCTGTGCGTGAGAGGTGATGAGCATTCACAAGGTTGCAGAACAGATGGGCGTACTCATTGTAGATGTTGGTGGAGAATATGCCGCAGTCATCGGTGCCAAGAACTATAGGCGGAACAGCAAGCCCCTCTTTTGTCCACTTCACCCAATTCCAAATATGATAGTTGTTATAATCGTTGTAATAGCCTATATGAATGTTACTTGTAGGCAACGCCTCAATGGCTATACCCTTCTCACTCATAATTTTAAGCACAGCCTGCTGCAGTAAAGTCATCTCATCAGAAGAGATATAGTCTGAGGGCTTTATGCCTATTACCTCTTCATAGTTATCAAAACACTCATTAGTCTGAAACTTTCTATAAATCTCAAATGCCTTGGAACCACGGTCAATATTGCTTGTAGCATCTTGATACTCAATATAATCATACGATACCCTATCCTGTGCCTCAAAAATATCATCGGCAAGTGCCATATAAGGGTTATATCTCCGCCACTGCCAAGCCTCAATAAGGTCACACAATGAATAATCAGTACCATAAACCTTTTTAGAGAGTGCATAAATCTTAGGAATAAGCATAAGACGTACATTATACAGCGTCTCAATTTTCTGAGTCTCAATTAAATGACATACAAACACAAGATTATCAAGCAAATACCCTTGCTGAACATTTATACTGTCACTAACGCACTCATACCATAACTTAGCGTCAAGCCCAACAGCACAAGCGTGTCCAATCCTCTCACCCGATTCCAAATCAAGGAAACAGATAGCCTCATACACAGCCCTTATACCTCCAAGCAGAGAGTAGAAATCCTCTCCGGCGTGATATGTAACAGGCAGATGGCACGCACGCCGTATCCGTCTGAAATCGGGGGCAAAAACATCGGCAGGAACAAACATCTCATTAGCGGCGGCATCAATGCCAACCACATACTGTCTGAACCTATCATACTCCTTATATGTGTGTATAAACTCATTTGCCTGAACAAACAAATCTGTACGATAGCTGGCATACCGCCACATTCCACCTTTATTTGAATTCTTTTTGCTCTTTATAAAGTGAGCCACAAGCCTTAGATTGGCATTCTGATATCCAAAATGCTCCCAATCATAAGTAATCTGATATACCAGACTAACATTCCTACCCGTAGTCTTTTTAGGTGCAAACCTACCCTCAATATAGTTAGCCAGACCACCACAGTTGCCCTCAAGTTGGCGGAACAGAAGTTTATACTGCTCCTCAGTACGGCATCTTATCTCCGTTAAAGTGAACTTTTGGAACTGGTCAAAACCCTTCTCCCTGTTTTGCTGCACAAGCAAAGCGTTAAACCTGCCCATAATAAGCAGATACCAATGAAACAGCATAGCCAAATGCTCATCTTGTGTTTTACGCAAAGCAGTAAACACAGCAACATACATAAGAGCCTCAGCAGACATCATATACTCCGATGCCAAATATCCACCCGATGTCTCAGATAGCAACAGCTGAAAAAGGTCTTCATTAACATCGCCGTTATCGGTAAGAACATTTGCAATCTCAAATCTAAAATCAGAGTCTTTTAAAGTATTTGGGTAAAATACAATTCTGCATATCAAGTTCTTAATACGCCTTGCAACCTGCAGATTGTAGCGTATCAACTTGCCGTCAATGCCCGCCTGCTCACATAACTCCTTAACATATTCATTTTCTGCCTTAGCAGCAAAATCGGCTTGGGTTGAGTTTGGGAAACGCAGGCAGAACTGCCACACAAGGTCAAACTCTGTGGAACCGTTAAGATGTATGTGCATATCACTAAACCCTCCAGACTCCTTTACAAAGTTCTCCATCTCAGGTATGTACGGCAAAGCAAGTGCGGTATAGTGGCTGTTTGGCAGAATGCTTTTAGCATAACACTCCATAATCTCAGACATATTGCCATAATCCAAAGATTCCTGTTTATCAGCCCAATAAGCCATTTTAAGAAGCAGTGGCGGAACATCGGCTATCAGAAACTGCCACTCATTAAACTTACTCTGCCTAACCCTTATAAAGTCTTTGATACCCTCCTTGTTTATAATCTCAAGATATTCAGCAGACAAGTTTGCAATACCCTTGCAAAGCAGTTGAGGCAGATTCTCTATACCCTTTAGGGTGCGGGTCTGATTAAGCCTGTAGTATTGGTCTGGAATTGATGTGTCTGAACTACGGTCAAGCAGCATAAGCCTCCGCTTTATTGTGTCAAAATCTGGCACAATGCCACGCAGGTATTCTTCAAGCGATGCCCTATCCTGCAACAGATACCGTATTTCAGACTGGGTTACCATTGTGCTTTATATCCAGTTCCAGACTCATTTTTATATTTTTCTCTAAAACTCTCTACAGAATCCAATCTAACCAAATTAAACAACCTACTTAATTTCGTTTGCACTTGTTTATCCGTACACCCTGCAAACAAAGCACTTGGAGTTGGGAAATGTGCTTTAACTATTGCTAAACATTTAGACTTATACGCACTAAAATTTATTTTCTTTGCCATTGGAGTTACAACAATTGGCTTTCTCATTATAATCTGAGGTGTACTACCCTTAACTTTTACCTGTTCAAGGTATTTATATACACTAGTAATTTGCAAGGTTGCAAATTCATCATCCAAATCTAAATCAATATATGCATACAACAATGGACAATTAACAATCCATTTGAAGAACGGCAATATATTAAAATCATAATAATTTACATTATTATCGCTATTCTCCTTAAATTTATTCTTATTATTCTCATAAATTTTATCATTGCCAGAAGGATTGTTATTATTCAGATTATAACCATACTCACGTGCCTCCTCCACAAGCACAGCATTTAGCAGTATTATAATTCTACGATGTATTGCCTCTCCTAAATTTGTGTCATTACTTGTATCTAATGAATTTATTGAAGCGAATGCTCTTGTGGCAATCTTACCCAAAAGATATGGAGGTACAACAATTCCCGAATATGCATCTATCCAATTTGATAAAGTCTCAATAAACCCTGCAACATCCTCATCATTCTCATCTATTGAGAAACCTCCAATTTCATCTGCCTCTGTCATATCAATAGCACCATCATTGTCCGTAGGTATTATATAATTTCTAGTTTGCGACAGATAATTCAAGAACTCTATAATAGTTTGTCCTCTTTCACTTTTTATTATTTTTTCCTTAATAATATTCTTATTTTCATCTAAATAGTTCTCTATTTTTGGTTTTTGACTTGCCTCTCTTACTATATCAGTAATTGCAGCCAAAAGTGCCACTAAAGAATAATTAAGTTCCGAAGCCTGCCTATTGGTGTATTTTGATATAGTAAGTGGAAGGTATCCCAATGCCTTTTCAATAGTTCCTGCATCCTTAAACACAGTATCAATACGCTTAATATCACTGCCGTCCTTAGCCTTTTCTCCTAACCCGTAAATCTTTGTAATTCCCTTGTATCCCAATCCATCAAGATATGCAATGGCATTGCCTATCAACACCTTTAAATCAACATCATTATACATGTGAGCACGCTTAACAAAATTCTCAATTTCAAGCAAACCACGATTAAATGTTCTTGGATATTTATCAACCATTGGAAATACAGTGTACATTACAAATCTTGAAAATCCAACCCTGACTATATAGTCAAAAATCAGATACGCATTATTTTTATAATGTCTTGAAGATACCAACGACAACGCAACCATGCAAGCGTTAATATCAGCGTCTAATGTATTTGGCTGTAACTGATAACTCTCTTCCACTATCTTATTGTTTACAAGAAATTTTAATATTATGGCGTTCAGCTTGTTTGGAAACCTTAATAAATCCTCGTAATTTATTCCGC
Source organism: Paludibacteraceae bacterium (assembly GCA_024405815.1). GTDB lineage: Bacteria > Bacteroidota > Bacteroidia > Bacteroidales > Paludibacteraceae > Enterocola. Next base: position 22,623 of record JAKSNX010000004.1, read on the forward strand.
CATCTAATAAATGACTTACAAACGGCATAACCAAATTTTCTGGTTGGTCAGTACTCTTCTTAAACGCAGCCATCAGTTGCATTTGTGTTCTTAAAGCCAATGACAGCAAAACGTTTGTAAACACCTTGGTTTGCACAGTATTAACCGGTTCATAACCTTGGAACAGATTTATATTATAATATGTTCTTATATTTTCGGCTCCAACCATTACGCTATTTGGAGCATTAGCCACAATATCCAATAGAGACCTCAAATATATACGGTATTGTGTAGGCATTACCTTTTGCATATATTGGCTCTCCATCTCAGTCACCAGATTATTGTAGTCCTCTTTTTGTTCCCTCTCAGCCTCATTCTTAAGCAACGCCTTGCCAAAATTCTTCCACTGAACCTTACGTATTGATTTTGAGAATAGTTTTACATCACCGCTAATAATCACAAACACCTGCTTTGATGTAAGATATTTTCTTACAGTCTCCAGCACTTCCCAACCCCTCCGGAAATCTATGTCAATATCATCAAATACTATAACCAATAACCTTTTACCTAAAAACTCTAATGAGCAGTCCACAAACCTGCTGAAACTTTTTTCCAATGTATATGCACTATATACATCCTGCACACCCTGGTTCATAACAAAACCAGACTCCATCCAATTATCCTTGATAAAACCATCATTCTTTATTGACGGAATACCGCGGGCAAGTCTCTCAAAACTCTTATGCCACTCCTCATAGTTACACCCATACTCATCATTTTCCACCGCCCTTTTATTGTGAGCCTCATCCACCAAATGCCTTAATTGGGCAATTATGGTTAGCAGAATATGCCCCTTATCCTCAAAAAGCGTGGGGTCTATCAAGTCCAACGCCAAAATATCTCCTTTTTGATTTTCTTCATTACACCAATGCATCAGGCTGTACAAAAACGATGACTTACCGCTACCTCTTGTTCCAAATACCGTATATGCCTCACTTCTGCGTTCCTCAGAATCCTTGTTTTTATCTTTTTGGTCCTTAGGTTTATTATTTTCTATACGCTCCTTTATTGCCTTTTTTAAATTCTCAAGCTCATCCTTGTGAATCAACTGATTACCTTCAAAGTGCTTGGCGTACAAACTGTTTTCAACATCAATAACTATCTGGGTTGCACTATCCTGTGATTGAACCTCACCTGTGGATTGATTTGGTGTATTTGTGTCTGGCATAATATTAAGTTTTAAGATTTGTTAGTATTAATAGTATAAAAACCATCCCCAACCACATTGCGTGGTTTGGGGAAAGTTTTTGGATTGACTACTGCGGATTACTTGCTGCAGTCCTCAGTGGCTTTTGCAGCAGTAACGGTCTTGACTTCTTGTGCCTGGCAACCATTAGAACTTGTGGCTGTGTAGGTTACATTAAATGTGTCACCCTCTTTTCCTGCCTTAAGAGACTTACCGTTAGTTATATCAGTAACCTCATACTTGGTGGAAGAGGTACTGATGGCTACAGTAGCCGTACCATCCGTTGTGGTGGCGGTAAGATTAACCGGCTCCCAAAGATATGCGGTAACCGCACTACCTGATGGGGTTGTTGTAAGGCTTGGCAAAGGATTAACTGTAAGGGAAGTTGTATTATCTATAAACTGTTGGGTTGAAGAGCAACCTGTAACAGTTGACAACGCCTTAACCTTATAAGTTCCACTTTCTGTAATATTACTGAATGTTATTGCCTTACCAGTACCTGCAACAGAACCACCGACAGGAGTGTCTCCTCTATAGAGCTGATAAGATGCTCTGTTGCTTGGTTGAGAACCACTAAGAGTTATTGTAGCGGCAGCATCGCCAGCACACATTGAAGATTTAGTAATTAACAATCCATAACTTGTTGTCAACGCTGGGCAGGTTATATTGAATGAACCCAATCCAATAGTTGTTGCGCAATAATCGCCATATTCAGGAACTACTATGCTTACAGTATATGCACCTACTGCGGAAGGTGCATTTGTATCACCATTATACTTAACACTTGTAGGTGTGCCATACCCTGATTTTGCTGTTACCGTAACAGGTTTTGCACTGCCATCATAAACAACATCTGATAGAGTATAGTTATAGCCATCTTTTGTAGGAGGCGTGCAATCCTTTGTACCGATACCCGTAAGATTAAATGTTGCTGAGCCGCCAGTCCAAGTTACACTAACAGTTCCGTTATATGTTGTTTTAGCAACAGGTGTAAATGTAACACTAAACGACTTATCTCCAGTACCAGATGCAGTTCCATTTGTTACGGCAAAACATGCACTTGTGGTTGAAGCGTTGAAATTTGACACATTACAAGCGGTAAAGTTAACAGTTATTGCATCTGACGTGGTTTCAATAGGAACAGAACCAAAATCAAGTGTTGCACCTGGCTGATAATTACTCCAAGTTATAACAGGGGTAACTGTAATAGTTCCTGGAGATGTGGTTGAAACCGCCTTATAATTTGTAGAGGCTGCCTTAGTTGCATTAATTTTAAAGATACCAGGTGTGGTAACATTTAGTGTGCTTCCTGAAATTGTACCTGTACCCGTTGTACCTGTAGAGTTAATACTATATGTTACGTTAGATGTTTCCTTTGCTCCTGATATAGACAGCGTAATGGATTGGTTTGCACAAACACTTTGGTCATTTACTGAAATGGCAGGATGTGTTGCTTTCTCTATAACAAAGCTACCAAGAGATATTCCTGTGGCGGCACAATAGGTTGTACCTGCGGCTACATCTACTGTAATAGCGTATGTGCCAGCGTTGGTTTTACCTGTACCTGCAGTTCCATCGTATTTAACAGTCATTGTACCCATACCACTGGCTGCAGTAATTGTAGGAGCCTGCTCATTGCCATTGTATGTCTTGCCTGTCAGTCCGCTGACGGTGAAGTTTGAGGCAGTTGGGGTGGTGCAAGCAGGCACAGTTTTGGTATATATTGTACTGGATTTAGCAGAACTTGATGAATAATAACTTGTACTACTCTTGTAATTCCAAGCATAACCAACCCAAGTTTCAGTCTTATCTGCCGTAGAGCTTGCGGTTTTTGTAGTTGTCCATGATGTGCTAGTTCCAGAAGATGCTTTAGATGAATTGCTATTAATATTCCATCCAAATCCAGTCATACCAGGGTCATCCTTAGTAGCAGACACTGTAAAACTAAGTGTAGCACCTGCTGTTACAATATACGGGTCAGATGATGTTCCTGAACCACTTTTATAACAAGAACTAGCCAATGTTATAGAACAAGATGCTGGAGCAACTGCATAGTAAGCACTTGTAAATGCATTTTTACCAGATATTTTGGTAACTTCATTTTTACCATCACATGTTAGGTCTCCACTCTGATTCCACTTATTATCCCATGGTCCTGTACTTGCAGAAGAATTTCGTGTAATTATAAAATTTGAATATGTGCCAGCATCCGTTATTTTAGCTCTATATATTGCACCATCTGTTTCTTTTGTACCTGAGTACAATTCAAATTTATAACTGTGATTCCCGCTACTATTCCAAATATATAACCAAGCCACACCTCCTCCTGTTATCCAACAATCTCCTACTTGTCCTCCGTCACTATTATAATAGCTTTTCCCATTTTTAAAGTAGAAATACTCGTTAGCAACAAATGTCTGGTTTGCTGCCCACGCACTTGCACTACACCCAAACAGCATTGCCACCAGCAACAGCCATTGGGTAATTTTTTTGTTTAATAAATTTTTTGTTTCCATAATAATTAAGTTTTTTAAGTTATTTTGTTTGTTTTGTTTTTGTTTTTTGTCAGCCCTCTCACCTACGTAATCAGGCTCCTAAATAAAATTCTTGCTTTCATAATGTTTTGTATGGTTTGTTTAAGTTTTGCTGTTATTCACTATAATAATCTAAATAGTGCATAGAAATATTAACACACTTAATGATTGCACCAACTTGCTTAGAAAATAAATGAACAGTGTCATTTTTAGATTTTCCAAATTCAAGATGACAACTTTCCATATTTAGTACACAACACTTTACAACATCCTCCTTTGCTTTAGATTGAGATTTAGGCAAATGTAACTGATTACCGCTAATAAAACTACCCGTATAAAATAGGGTGTTTAACATTATTAGTTCATCATCAGAACAATTGTCAAATACCATTTTTATTTGTTGAAACTTATTTACTTTATCAGCAGTTATATCTAATATATGCTTAAATTCAATATCAGTAGAATCTGAATCATCATAAGGTTTTAATTGCTCCAGAATATCACATAGCCTTAGCCTCAACTCTATATATTTACCCAGAAATGCTTGCTTTTTTGAATCTTCTACGTTAGCTAACATTTGACCATCTATTTCATAATCTAATTTATCAAACGCATCTTTAAGCTCGTTCATTCTGTTCACAAGATTTGGCAAATCTAATCTGGTTTCAGGTTTCATAGGCTTTCCTGTTTTTTCAACTGGATACCTCATACTCATAGAATTTGAATCAAAATCATGAACCGCACGTATATAATGCTCTATTGCATCCAAATCCACTGATGAACCAACTCGTTTATGCAAATATTCAATTGTCGGTTTTGTCTCTTTCCAAATTTTAACTAAACTATGGCCTATTCCAAGCAAACTTTTATAGTCTTCCTCTGTTTTTACACCATATTTTATATGAAGGTGTTTTAGTTCAAGTTCCACATAGTGCCTATAGCAGAAACACATCGCAAGACCTAACCCATCAATAACCCTATAATCTCCACTTGATTGCTTAATTTTTTCATATAAAACATTAGCACTATCAAAATATGAATTAGCATATATTGAAAAAGCGAAACATCCTGTTCCTTCCCAGCCAAAATAACAAAAACTATTTGATGGAGTGGACACACCAACATTTTTGACTATTTTAAATATGATATCTTTGTTTGTCATAAGTTATTAGTGTATAAAAATTACAATTCAGTACTTAATCTTTTGTTTTAAGTTTAATTGATTATATCATTTCCTATAGTTTTTTATAGTAGATTCGCGAACATTATCAGCCTGTATATCATAATTTTTCTTTTTAAGAATATGCCTTATTTGTGAAATATTTACACCTTTCTCTGGGCAATTATTCCCTAATATTATACCCCTAAGTTTAAATGGGAAAGCATCCCCTTTTAAGCTAAAGTCAATAGTAGGATTGAGAATGTTCGTATCTCCTGTTAATACCCAATTTACATTTCTAGTTATCCTTTCTCCATTTATAAATAATAATCTTATTTCTTGTTCATCTCTGTAGTCATACGGCTTAAAATAATGTTTCCACTTATCAATTTCTTTGAAAACTAACCCTTTCTCTAATAATGTTTTTACAATTTCTAGTGCATCGTTCTTTCTCCTGTAGTTCTCATAACTTACCTTATGTAGCATAAAATTAGTTTCCCAATCCTTTACAATATCAAAAATCAAACACACCCCACTAGAATTATCTCCATACAATCTCCACATTGTTAAATCATCAATCCTCTTAGTACAGCATGTTATAAACACACTATTTGCATCTAAATTACTCTCCTCATTGTAACCGCAGTATGAATCAAAGTAATTAACTTCAGTGCTATCATTCATACCAACAATACAGGAAACTCTAATAGAATCATTATTTATCATATGATACAATGTTTCCAATGTAGTATATTTACATACTGGTTCTGTTTCTATTTCCTTCTCAGTATCATCTTTAATTGATGTTTCCCAAAATAGATTCTCTTCAAAGGCACTTTTAAACTCACAATCATCATCTTCTTCATTATATTCAACAAAATCAGCAAAAGTTTTCAATTTAGAATTATTTCTTAAGAAATCCTTAATAGTTTTTGCCTTAAATTGTTCAACAGAAGCCTTCCCTGTCAATAAATTTTCTACTTGAGCAAAGTCATTTGTTTTTGCTAATTCACTAACACTTCCATCCGTATTTTTGTAAACATAAAAAGTAAATTGACTATCAACTAATATCCCATAAGCTCCACTCGGGACACGCTTACTAAAAATCTTTTTTGATTTATCAATATCTTGAAATTCAAGAATTACAACTCCAATTACGGCAATAAATCCCCCATCCTCATCACAGATTGTAAATACATAACCTGGTTCAACTTGATATAGTTTTTCACTCAATTGTTCTATTTCATATTTCTCTTTTATTGAGGATTTTGAAAACAACTCATATACTGAGTTAAGAAACTCTGCATAAAGCCCAAAACTTAACGAACTGTCAAATTCTTGTTTTTCAATATTTTCCTTATCCTCTGCCATTAAAAATAATTATTACTCCTACAGGGATTTAAATTCAACTGATAATAGCATGTCAACAAAATCCCTTTTACCTATCAACTTCACTACACCCTCGGCAAGAGCAATACATGCTTTTGGATATTCATCAAGATTTGAAATCAGCCACATTATTGATGTTTCATGATTCCTCAACTTATATTCCTTAAATTCCATTATCTTTCTTATTACCCAATCATTATTACTATGATTATCCTCGTTAACCTGTACAACCAATGTCAATCCTAATGACTTGAAAAATGCGACAATATCTGCATTCCCCCATCTACTGTATTGACCATCCCTTTTTGGCATTTCTACATAATCAGCTCCTATTGTTTTAATATACCAATACACTAAATCTTCTAGTCTCTGTTTATCAATATATTCTTGTATTGCAACTAAGTTCTCCTTATTTATTTTACTTTCAATTTGAATAGATGAATCTACAACATCTTTTATATTGGTAATATCTAAATTAGTGCCTAAATACCTTGTCTTAGCATATAATTTTCTGTCCAGTTTGTCTCTTGAAATGCCATCGTTTTTTTGTTCAACCTTCCAATAAAAGCCCAAATCAACTCTCTTGCCATCTACGGTCAAATAATTATCTTCATTTATAATTTCCCTCCCATTTGGTGTCTTAACATCTGGATTACCTAATTCTTCTGTAGATATTACTTGTTCTCCTGTAATTTCGTATATTTCGCAACAACCATATTTAGGAACTACTACAATATCACCTTTCTTCATTCCTATTATGAAATTTTTCAAGAAAAACCTGCTCCGTGTAATTCCACCCCATTCATCAAAAAAGACACCATCAAAATTTAACTTTAAATTATTTAGAGTCTCTTTGTTTCCGAACTCTCCCCATCCTATTGACAAGTACCCCTTTTCAAGTAATGGATATGATACCTGCCACTCGTGACTGATTCTGTGTAACCAATATTTGGGTTCTTGCTCTGACATTATATTGTTAATTCAAATTTTTATTAAAGTTTTACCCTCAGTCTGTAAACAGTCTCGCTTCCTTATTAAAAGATTCTTCGCTTCGCTATTAAGAGATTCTTCGCACTTCGTGCTCAGAATAACATTCCAGATTGAGATTCTTCGCTATCGCTCAGAATGACGTTCTTGACTGAGATTTCTCGCTATCGCTCGAAATGACGGAAGTGGGAGTTTCTTCTCCAAACTTCTGTATAAATGCGTTCTCTCTTATATTCTCAAGCCAGCGGTAAACGCTACGTTGCTGGCATTTGGGTTCTATTTTATGAGAGTATGTCATACATCAACGCATACACTTGCACTGCACGCAATGCTATGTATGCCCACGAGGAGTGTTGCTCCGCCATTAGGGCTTAACATTAGTTATGTTTGGTTGAAGTTGCTGAGCCGTAGAGGTCTATGGCTTGCGATTGAAGAGGTTGCTATTAGCCTTTTCTCTTGCAACGTCAAGGTTTACGTTGATGGTTACTGACATGTTTCTCATAGTTTTTAAGTAATTAAGTTTGTTTTGTTTGTGCGTAGGTTTTCTACATAATTTTGTTCTTCAAATGTTAAATTTTGTTAATTTATGTTAAATTTTACGTTTTCTCTACATTTATGTGGCGTATATGGCAACATAATTCCGATTTTTTACTAAAACCGAAATTCCTTTCAAATACCTAATACGCTGATATTGAACCGATTACATTATTTTATCGGCACAATACACTATTATCGGGTGCAATATACAAATATTTTTTGCAAATTGCAATAGGTTTCTCTTATCGGGGAAGGGAAAAGAGTAGGTGTCGCCTCAGGTAGAGACATACCAAAATGGAATATACCCTATATGGTATAATATTTACATATCTAAAATATTTTATACCCTAAATGATATAATATAAATATTTTTTCATATATTTGCACCCTAAAGGGATTATTTATGAATGCATTTTCATCGGTTGTAAAAGATTTACGCAAGCAATACAAACTAACACAAGCAGAGTTAGCGTATAAATCAGGAGTAGGTTTAAGATTTGTCAGAGAGCTGGAGCAAGGCAAAGAGACACTAAGAATTGACAAAATAAACCAAGTGCTGGCACTGTTTGGTATGGAAGTTGGAGCCGTATTACAAAAAGATAGAGACAAATGAAAACAGGGGCAGTATATATTGAAGGTACATTAGTTGGTCAAATCAGAGAAGAGATAACAGGATACAGCTTCACCTACGATGCCAACTATTTAAAGTCAGGCAATGCGGAACCAATAAGCCTTACCCTGCCACTGACAGCAGAACCATACTATAGCAAAACAATGATTCCATTTTTTGACGGACTTATTCCCGAAGGGTGGTTACTTGATATAGCAGAACGGAATTGGAAAATAAACCAGAGAGACAGAATGTCTCTATTATTGGCATGTTGCAAAGATTGCATAGGCAAAGTAAGTATTATACCCATAAACAATGAATAAATATGAGCAAGTGCCTTTATTGTTATAAGGAATTAAAAGAAGGAGAAAAAGATTTCCACACAAAATGTGCGATGAAAATATTTGGGCAGACCACTGTTCCAAACCTTCCATATACCAGAGCCAACCTTGAGCAACTTGCCAAAATAGTAATAAACAGCAGAACCACAGTTACAGGTGTTCAAGAAAAACTCTCACTTGATTTAAACAAGACAGCATCGGGAGAACCAAGCAGACTGACAATAGTAGGGGCATTAGGCAGATACATACTAAAGCCTCAAACAGAAAAGTTCAAGCACTTACCAGAGACAGAAGATGTTGTAATGCACTTGGCTGACGATGCACACATACGTACCGTGCCACACTGCCTTATACGGTTTAATGATGGTGAACTTTGTTACCTTACAAAGCGTATAGACCGCACTATAGACGGTAAAAAACTATATATGGAAGATTTCTGTCAACTCTCAGAGCAACTTACTGAACAGAAATACCAAAGCAGTTATGAACACATAGCCGCACTTATTAAGCAATATTCTGAAAGCCCGATGCTTGATTTAGTCAACTTTTGGGAGCAAGTGCTATTTGCCTGGATAGTTGGCAACGCCGATATGCATCTAAAGAACTTTTCATTATACCGCCCACAGAACGGAAGATACCAACTTGCACCCACATACGACCAAGTATCAACAGCACTAGTTATGCCAGAAGATACAGAAGAACTTGCACTATACCTAAATGGTTTTAAGCGCAACCTGCTGAGAACTGATTTTGAACAAGTTATGGAAGACTCAGGGCTTGACACAAAGGTAACAGGCAGAATTATTGAAAAACTTATCTCTTCAGAAACACTTTGGGAACAGACAATCTGCAACTCATTCCTACCAGCCTCAATGCAAGAGATACTCACTCAAATAATCTCACAAAGAATCGCCCGCTTAAAACAACACTAAGAGAATGCTAAACTCACGTTTAGAATCTGAACGTAGCTCCTATCATGGCATTTATGCCCATAGTGGTGTAGCCGTAGTAGGTGTCGGATGTTATGTTTATAAGGTTCTTGCCAGTGGCAAAGAGTTCTAAGAAGTCTAACACTTGGTATGAGAAATAGAGGTTAAGGTCATGCACATTGTTCATCTTTACCGCCTTGCCGCCTATAAGTGCGTAACGTCCACCTAAGAAATTGTATGATAGGCCTATACGCCACTTCTCTTTTATAAGGTAGCTGGCATCAAAATTAACCTCCCACGCAGGTTTTTGCCAAGCTCTCTCAAGGTTTACCGTACCCCAATAGTTGTACTTGCCTTTAAGTGATATGTCAAGCCCTTTTACGTAGTTAAAGTAGAGCCCTAACTCTGCGGTAACCTTATTGGTATTGTCATATACGGTGTGGAATGTATTAAGTGTAATACCCGATGGCAAGGTGTCGTTTACATAGTAGTATTGGTCAAGTATTAGGGTATAACGTACCCCTGCATCAAACATAAGCCCTTTTATTATATTGGCTTTAAGGTTTACATTTATATCTACTGGAGAGTACGACGGCTCCACTATAAGCATTGGATTTATCCATTTGTTCTCTTTAATAATTTCTGAGTACATATTCTCATTAAAATATCCCCCGATTCCTGTGTTAAGGTAGAGACGCTCTGGTACAAGTGCAAAATTACCCAATATGTTGGCACTGCCTGTAAACGGACGGTTTGAGTCTTTTTCTATGTGTATGTTCATATCGCCGCCAAGTCTCAGGTTCCAACGCTTGCCACCAAACGTATAATATGGTTTAAGCTTTATAAGTGCGTCTGTCTGGTTTCCTGACCCTTGGTTAAAGAACTCAAGTTCAGCCTCTATCTCGGTTCCCAACTTGCCTGGACCCACCTCGCCACCAAGGTCAAGGTTGGTAAGTATGCTATGCTCCTGTACGCTGAAATTACGTCCAAAATATTGGTAACCTATGTCAAATTTATACTCTAAGTTTGAGTATGGATTGGTGGAGAACAGCCCGAATTTTGCTTTCACATCTGTGTATGAGCCTGTCTTGCCACGCAAAAGGGTGTCTGTATGTAACTCTGTAGGCACTCCTAATGAGTCTTGGTAGCCGTAGTAGTCAAATCCGTTATAAGAGACTCTGGCATTAGCAAAAAGGGTCATCTCTGTTAGCTGGTCTTCAAAATTGAGTTTCAGGGCGGTGTTATGCTCCATTGCCCTTGGGGTGGTTCCGTCTGCAAGTGAGCGTCTGCCAAAATTACCTATATGTTTAAGGTCTATATCAAACAGGTATTGGTCTGTCTTTATCATTGGGTAGTAGAACTCTGCCAATGTCTGCCAATAAAAGCCTAACCCCACTTTAGCCACACCGTTTTTGTAATCTTCTGTAAGGTCATCATCGTAATAGTCTGCCTTTACCAAATCATTGGTAAGCACCACGTCTTGCGGCTGCGTGTTTGTAGAGTATTTTACATCGGGTTTTTCTACATTTAAATCCTCTTTAGATGGGATAGGGCTTATTTTTACCGCATCTACTGTTGATGGATTGTAATCTCTCTCTACTGTAACATTACGTGAGAGTGCATCGTCTTCTGCCATAATGGCTGACGGAGTTAGTGCCAATACCGCTAATAATAATCTATATTTCATCGTATTCCTTATTTTCTGTTAATGTATCTTCCTCTACGGGAGCCACTTGCTCTGTCTCCTTATCACTTATCTGTAGAAGACGGGAATCTATGGCTGTGCTAATATCATCGGGTGCAGGGTTATAGTTCTCTTTTAATGAGAGCAGATACTGTTTGGCATCAAAATATTTTTCTTGTGCCATATAGCAGTCTGCAAGCACTATAAACGCCTCAGCTAAGAAATATGAGTGCTGTGTTCCGCTATCCACAAATTTAAAGAACTCTTTTTCACAACCTGCATAGTCTTTTGTATCATACAAGTGCTTTATATACAGATACTCTGCCTCTGCTCCGTAGGCGTTACGGGTATCGGTTGCCAAATCCTTTATGTCTGCCAAGTCCTCTTTTCCTAACCCGATGTTGGATTTCATACGCCTGTATTTTGCATCTGCTATAACCTCAGCGTCTGACGCCACTGCCAGCAAATCATCACTGTATTTTATAGTGGATTCCAAATCTCCACTCTCATAGCAAAGTGCCGACAGCCTCTCAAGTGTAAGTTTCTTATTTGGGTTTTCTGTACTGCTGACTATGCTTTTATACGCATCGGTGGCTTTTACCTTATTACCCGTCTTGTAGTAGCAGTTTGCTAAGTAGTATTTTGATATTGAACGGTACTTGCCTTTAGGATAAGATTTAAGGTATGCCTCAAACGCCGGGGTGGCACCTGCAAAATCGTTACGGAAATAGATTTTCTCTGCCGCCTTATAGGTAAGTGAATCCTCTTTTATGGTTATGCCTGTGCCCTTGTTAAGTGATTTGACTATGTCAGCATACTCTTTTACTCTATTGTTATCCACCATAATGGACTCCAATGTCTGCATGCTTGTCTCAGCCTCTTCTGTATCGGGGTATTGTGTGGCTACCTCTTTATACATGGCAATGGCTCCGTTAACGTCACCCTTGTTATACAGTAACATGGCTATCTGTAATTTTGACTTTACCACAATAGGGTTAGTCTTAGGATATGTAATGGTTATCTTCTTAAACTCATCTATGGCTTTGGCATTCTCTGATAGGGCAATATAACTCTTGCCTATCTCAAATCTGGCATCGTCTGTCCACTCAGATTTTGGATATTTCTGAAGCAGACTCTCTAATTTATCTATCTTATCTGTATAATTCTTTTCCAAACCCGATATCAATCCTATCTGGTACAGGGCGTAATCTGCTCCCTTAACCTTATCCGCCACATTCATTGCCTTACCGTATGCCGCCTTGGCACCACTAAATCCACGCTCTATAAAATAGTTATCGCCTATGCGGTTATAGGCATCTGTAAGCATTTGTTTATCAGTTACTTCTAATGCTGTAAATTTACCAAACCACTTGTTTGACTCAGCCTTATCACCTTTTTTAAGGTTAGCGTAACCTAAATTGTAAAGGGCGTAACCATACTCCTCCTCATTTACAGACTTGCAAGTTTTAAGGTATGTATTAAACTCCGTTATGGCATCATCATACTTACCCATGCGGTACAGGCACTCTCCATACCAGAAATGAGAGCGAGATGTTATGGTATCGTTGTAACTCTTGCCTGCAAGTATAGTGCTAAAGTTTTTGGTAGCGTCAGAGTAACGCCTGTTGGCTATCTGTGTGGTTCCAAGTCCAAACAGCACTCTCTGCTCCGCCGCCATTATCTCAGGAGTCTTCTCCCCTATGTTTTGTATAGACTTGTATGCGGCAGTGTAGTTTTTAGTGGTAAGATATACATTAACCAAATACTCATAAACTTTAGTGCGATACTTGGAATCGGGGTACTCTTTAAGGAATTTCTCAAATGCCGATACACTCTCATTAAAAGGTGAGTAAGACATCTCGTAAGTTACAAGTGCATAGTTATATAGTGCGTCCTCGCCCTCTGAACGCTCAAATGCAAGGCGTGCATTCTTCTTGTCGCCAAGTTTAAGGTAAGCCTGACCTATGTGGAAGTAGGCGTTGGTGGTAAGCGAGTCTTTTTTATTGGTAACTTTGGTAAGGCACTCCACCGCCTTGGCTGCATTGTCTGTATAGTAGTACGACATTCCTGCCAGGTACCAATCTTCACGCTTGAATTTACGCTTTGCCTTCTGATACTCAAGTATATCTGAAAGAGCACCTGCATAATCTGCATTCCTATACTTACACGATGCAGAGAGATGCTTTATATCTGCTTTATATTTGCTTTTTGCATTACTGCGGATTATGCTGTCTCCCATTGCGGTGGCACGGCTGCAATCTCCTAATTGATAGTAACACTGACAAATAAGGTATGGGGTGGTATTGCTGAACTCCTTTACTCCCTTAACCTTTAGCAAGTGCTCCAATGCGGTACCATACTCTTTATCCCCAAACTTACAATACCCATAGTAGTAGTGTGCAGGGGTCTGATACTTGTTAGCTCCACGGCGTAACACCATATCAAACTGCTCTTGAGCCTTATCCTTCTTTTTGGTAACAAGATAACAGTATCCTTTATAATATGTAAGTTGTGTAATCTCTTCTTCTGTAAGTCCGTCTGTATCTATTGCCTCCAGACGCTTTAACGCAGGCTTATACTTTCCGTTCTCAAAATCAAGAGTTGCCAAATAGAGCTCTATCTGACTGGCATTTTGTGTATATGGAAATTCTGTCTTATAAGATGACAACAATCTGTACGCATCTGAACGCCTTAACAGGTATGATGCCAACGCTATGTTCTGGTGTGCCATACGAATCCTCTCATCGCCTGGCTCCAGCTCTGACGGTACATACTCTAAAAAATCATTATAGTATCTGATGGCGGCATCATAATTTTTACTATTGAAAAAATTTGTGGCTTCACCGTATAAAGTAGCCTGAGCATTGTCAAATGGGCTTCTGAGGGCATTTGCCCCTATTGCCGTCATAAGAATCGGCACGGCAAATAGCAATCTTAAATGTTTAATCATAATAATAGTTGAAGATATTGGGTACAAATTTAGAAAAAAAAATCGTATCTTTGTCAGCAATGAAAAACTTTTGTGATACATATTTTATGAAAAGGTGCCTTCAGCTTGCTGAAAAAGGCACTGGAAAAGTTGCCCCTAACCCAATGGTTGGGTGTGTAATTGTTTATGAGAATAAAATTATAGGTGAGGGTTATCACCGCAAGTTTGGCGATTGGCATGCAGAGGTTAACGCCATTAACAGTGTTAAGGATAAGAGCCTTCTTAAAGAATCCACTCTTTACGTTAATTTAGAGCCATGCAGCCACTACGGAAAGACTCCCCCTTGTGTAGAGCGTATTATAAAAGAAGGCATACGCAAGGTTGTGGTCTGCAACTTAGACCCTAACCCCGATGTCAACGGTAAGGGGCTACAGATGCTGCGTGATGCTGGCATTGAGGTGGTAACAGGTGTATTAGAGGCTGAAGGTCTGGAGCTTAACAGAAGGTTCTTTACGTTCCACACCAAACATCGTCCGTACATAACACTTAAATGGGCTCAAACTAAAGATGGTTTCATAGATGCTTTTGAAGAGAAACCTATTAAAATATCATCAGACATTACCAAGGCTCTGGTTCACAGAATGAGAGCAGAGAACATGGGTATTATGGTAGGTACAAATACAGCCCTTAAAGACAATCCAAAACTTAATACAAGGCGTTGGTGTGGCAAGAACTGCACCAGGGTGGTTATAGATAAGGAGGGCAAGATTCCTGCATCTAACAATATATTTGACAACTCTGCCAAAACCATTGTTATAGATAGAGATATGACTCCTGCCGAGATTGGTGCAAAACTCTATTTAGAAGGCATACAAAGCCTTATAGTGGAGGGTGGCTGTAACACCTTGGAACGTTTTATAGCAGACGGACTGTATGATGAGGTGCAGGTAGAGATTAGCCAAACAGAGTGTGGCTCTGGTGTTAAGGCTCCGCAAATAGAGCTTCCTGAGCAATCTATTGAGGCGGCAATGTATGATGACGGACAAACACTTATAACATGGAGGAACCTTTATGCGTAACATATACATTGTTGGATATATGGCAAGCGGAAAGACCACTCTTGGAAAAAGACTTGCAGAGGATTTATGCCTTGATTTCATAGATAGTGACGATTATATAGAAAAAAGTGCAGGTAAAACCATCGCTGAAATCTTTATACAAGATGGAGAGGATTACTTTAGGGAGCAGGAACGTAACTTTCTGTCTATATTATCTACTGTAAAGAACACTGTAATAGCTACTGGCGGCGGGCTTCCTTGCCACTCTGATAATATGAAGTTTCTTAACTCTGTGGGTGAGACTGTTTTTGTTAACACCCCCATAGATACCATAATGTCACGTCTTAAGGCAGAGCGTGAGACAAGACCTCTTGTAAAGGGATTAAACAGTAAGATACTCCCATATTTTGTAAAGGAGCATTACGCTAAACGCCTTCCTATATATATGCAGGCAAAACATATCATATCCACTGAGGATGACTATGCAAAACTCAAAGACTACCTTTTTGAGCTTGACTGACAACCTGTACTCTACTAATGAGTGTGGTATTCTATGGCGTAGGTCTGTTGCAGCCATTTGCAACTTACCCCTTGAAAAATGCTATTTTATAGATGACTCTGATTTAAGCGGTGAGCAAAAGGAGCAGCTTAAATCTGTGGCTGAAAGGCTTGCCTGTGGTGAACCTTTGGAGTATATTTTAGGGTTTGCGGAGTTCTGCTCTTTAAGATTTAATGTAAACAAAAGTGTGCTTATTCCAAGGCTTGAAACTCAAGAAATGGTAGATTTCATCGGGAGAAACAGGGATAGAGAGAAGGCTTGGAGAATCCTGGATATAGGCACAGGCAGCGGCTGTATAGGGGTAACCCTTGCCAAACTGTTCCCTAATTCAAAAGTAACCGCCATAGACATTAGCAGTGATGCTCTGGAGTGTGCCAAATCAAATGCGGCACTGCATGGTGCCTGTAATGTGGATTTTATACTCTGCGATTTTATAAACGGAAGCGACACCATAAAAGGGTGTTTTGATATAATAGTGAGCAATCCTCCTTACGTAAGACCTACTGAACGTAACACTATGCCTAAAAGGGTTATAGATTTTGAACCTCACACCGCACTTTTTGTCCCTGAGAATGACCCTCTGCTGTTTTACCGCCATATTGCCATGTTTGCCAAGAGCCATCTGACGGCAGACGGTATGGTTATGGTTGAGATAAACCAATATCTTGGCACCCAAACTTTAGAGGTGTTTAAATCCTTGGATTTTGACTGCGAACTAAAAAAAGACACTTTTTTTGAAAATAGATTTGTTTATGCTTGCAATAAGAATTTTTATTTCGTAAATTTGTAACGTTTGCAGAAATAAATAAATCTTATGGATTACCTTAATTTTGATAAATCCACACTTGTAAATCTGGAGAAATCTCTAACTAAAGAGATGTTAAGAACCAATAGGTCAGGGGCTTACAATAGCACCACCATTGTTGATTGTAACACACGCAAGTATCACGGACAGTTAGTTGTGCCACTACCTGAGCTTGGCGGCGACAACTATGTATTGCTCTCATCGCTTGATGAAACCATAATCCAGCATGGTGCTGAATTTAACTTGGGAGTACACCAATATAAGGGCAAGCATATAAGCCCTAACGGTCATAAGTATATTAGGGAGTTCTCTTGTAATGTTATTTCCAAGACTACATACAGAGTAGGAGGTGTAATTATATCTAAAGAGAGGCTTATGATTAAGAACACTCCGCGTATAATTACCAAATACACCCTTTTAGACGCACACTCCGCCACCACCATAAGGTTTAAACCATTCCTTGCGTTCCGCAGTGTGCATACTCTCTCTAAAAAGAATGCTGACGTAAACACATCGTACGATGAGGTTAGTAACGGCATCCGTTGCAGACTCTACGAGCCTTTCCCGTTCCTTTATATGCAGTTCTCAAAAAAAGTGGAATATGTGCATAATCCATTTTGGTATGAGGGGCTTGAGTATGAGAAAGAGCAGGAGAGAGGCTATGACTACTTAGAGGATTTGATGGTTCCAGGGTGGTTTGAGATGCCTATCAAAAAGGGGGAGAGCGTATATTTTACTGCCGGCCTTGATGAGATTTCGCCACGCTCCCTTAAATCTATGTGGGATAAGGAACTTGCCCAGCGTAACCCCAGAACAGATATGTTCAACTGCCTTAAGAATGCAGCCCGCCAGTTTGCAAAAAAACAGGACGAGGGTACATTTCTGCTTGCCGGCTATCCTTGGTTTAAGACAAGGGCAAGAGATGAATTTATATCGCTCCCAGGTGCCACGCTCAGCATAGGCGATACCGCAATGTTTAAGGATATTGCCTACAGTGCTGTAAAAGAGATAAGCAAATTTATAGATACTGGCGATGTAAGCCACCTTATAGAGGATATTGATACACCAGACGCTCTATTGTGGTTTATATGGGCTATTCAGCAATACGCTATTGAGAATAAGGCAGATGCCGTTTTATGCTATAAAGATATTGTTATAAAGATATTGGATTTTATCCTAAAGCAAGACCATCCGTTTGCAAGGTTTATGGATAACGGGCTTCTCTATGTAAACGGAACCATTAAACCTATGACATGGATGAACGCTATGGAGGACGGCAGACCTATAACACCAAGAACAGGGTATGTGGTGGAGACTAACGCATTGTGGTACAATGCTGTATGTTTTGCCTACTCAATATCAAGAAGCAAGAGGTTTGAGAGGCTTGCTGAACAGATTAAAAGCTCATTTGTTAATGTATTCTGGAACGGTATCTATCTGTATGATTTTGTAGATGGTAACTACTGCGATGTGGAGGTTCGCCCAAATATGGTCTATGCAGTATCATTGCCATACTCCCCTCTTGATAGATTCCAACAGAAATCTGTGATAGATATATGCACTAAGGAGTTATTAACCACTAAGGGACTTAGAAGCCTCAGCCCCAAGAGTGGTGGATACAGACCTAATTATGTGGGCGGTATGAAAGAGCGTGACCGCAATTACCACAACGGACCTGTTTGGCCTTTCATTACAGGTGCATACTGTGAGGGCTATCTAAAAATATATAAAAACAGTGGCGTATCTTTTGTAGAGAGGCAAATGATAGGTATGGAGGCTGAGATGAAGAAACTCTGCATAGGCACTCTATCAGAGCTATACGACGGTAATCCACCGTACAAGGGTCATGGAGCCATGTCTTACGCCCCCACTGTAGCGGAGATTCTTAGAACGCTGGTGCTACTAAGGAACAACTAATGATGTATGATGTATAATGTATGATGTATGAGGGGCTTGGGACTGTTTGGAGTAGCGAGAACAGAGAACTTTAGTTCTCCGCGAAGCGACTAATGATGTATGATGTATAATGTATGATGTATGAGGAGGCACGAACCAGTAACGGTAAAAAGAATGAAAATAGGGCGTTAGCCCTAACGCGAAGCGTAGGGGACTGTTTGGAGTAGCGAGGGCAGAGCCGCTTGCGAGCTATGCCGAGTCACGACAAACATGTTCTGCGAAGCAGAAAATGGGGATATGCCCCAGTAAAGAAGGAAAGAGGGCTTTAGCCCTCATCGTGCGAAGCACGCAAAGGTTTGGAAATGTGTTCCAATAAAAAAGGAAAACAAACATTGATGGTTTCATTTTCCTTTTAAAATAACGAGAAAATACAAAAATATTAGATAGGAAAATGAAAGCATTAATGTTTGGGTGGGAGTTCCCACCACATATTTTAGGCGGACTTGGTACTGCAAGCTACGGACTTACCCGTGGCATGGCGGCACAAGATGATTTGGACATAACATTTGTTATTCCAAAACCATACGGTGACGAGGACCAGAGTTTTGCAAAAATAATAGGGGCATGTGCCGTTCCTGTGGTGTGGAAAGAGACATCAAGAGAGAGAGTACAGGAGTGTATAGGTCATATAATGAATCCCGATGAATTCTTCTATTACAGAGACCATATACGTTATGATTTCAGGCGAATTTGGACTAACGATTTGGGGTGCATTGAGTTCTCTGGCAGATACCCTGATAATCTGGTTCAGGAGATAGGCAACTATGAGGCGGTGGCAAGTGTGCTTGCTCATAGCCTTGATTTTGACGTAATCCACTCTCACGACTGGCTTACCTACCCTGCTGGTATTTTTGCAAAACAGATATCGGGTAAACCGCTTGTAATACACGTACATGCTACAGATTTTGACCGTAGCCGCGGCAATGTGAATCCTACTGTGTATTCCATAGAACGCAGGGGTATGGATATTGCAGACCATATTATATGTGTAAGTAATCTTACACGTAAGACTGTTATAGAGAAATATGGGCAAGACCCGTCTAAAGTATCTACGGTACATAATGCTGTTGACCCTGTACCTAATGTGGAGAGTTTTAAAAAGACCCCACGCAAGGATAAGTTAGTTACTTTCTTGGGGCGTATAACTATGCAGAAGGGTCCTGAATATTTTGTGGAGGCGGCAAGCAAGGTTTTGGCACGCACTAAGAATGTACGGTTTGTGATGGCTGGAAATGGCGATATGATGAACGCAATGATAGATTTGGCGGCAAGCCGTGGTATTGCAGACCGTTTTCATTTTCCAGGATTCCTTAAAGGGGCTCAGGTTCACCAAATGTTAGCCGACAGTGATGTGTATATTATGCCGTCTGTATCAGAGCCTTTTGGTATATCGCCGTTAGAGGCTATGCAGGTAGGTACACCGTCCATTATTTCCAAGCAATCTGGTTGTGCGGAGATTCTGGATAACGCCATTAAGACAGATTATTGGGATATAGACGCTATGGCAGATGCCATCTACTCTATTGTTACCTATCCCGCTATCTATCAAGCACTGAGTGAGGAGGGCAGAAAAGAGGTTAATGCCATCACTTGGGATAAAGCGGGGCTGAAAGTCCGTGCAATCTACGACAGAGTAAAGAGATAATGTATGATGTATAATGTATGATTATAGAAAAATATGAAAAAAATTAACTTTTATTTTCAGTTACACAGTCCGTACGTGTTACGCCAATATCGTTTTTTTGAGATTGGCAATGACCACTACTACTACGATGATTTTGCTTGTGAGAGCAGAATTAGGGAGTTAGCAGACAAATCATATCTGCCCGCCAATGCCATTATTTTAGACCTTATAAAAAGCACTAAAGGTAAATTCAAGTGCGGTTTCTCAATATCGGGTGCCACGCTGGAACAACTGGAGCAGTATGCACCTGAGGTTATAGACAGTTTCAGAGCACTTGCCGATACAGGCAATGTGGAGTTTCTGGCTGAACCTTACGCACACTCCTTAAGTTATATGTTTAACGATAAGGAATTTGAGCTACAGGTTAAAAAACATAGTGCTAAGATAGAGGAACTGTTTGGGAAAAAGCCTACCGCTTTCCGTAATTCAGAGCTTATTTATAGCGATGAAATGGCGGAAAAAGTGAGCAAGTTAGGTTATAATACAATCCTTATAGAGGGGGCTAAACATATTCTTGGCTGGAAGAGTCCTAACTATGTATATGGGCACCCTTATTTGCCTAAGGTAAGGCTGCTTACCCGTAATTTCCCTATGAGCAACCATATATCGTTCCACTTCTCAGACACATCATGGAGTGAGTATCCTCTGACTGCCGATAAGTTTACGCAATGGATTGCTGACTCACCTGCAGAAGAGGAGCTTTTTAATATTTGGTTAGGATATGAGGCATTTGGCATTATACAAAAAGACTATACAGGCATATTTGAGTTTCTAAAGGCATTGCCCGAGCAGGCTTTCAAACGCGGTATCGGGTTCTGCACACCATCTGAAGCGGCAAAAGGAGCACCTGTTGACACCCTTACGGCACCATATCCTCTGTCTTGGAGAGGTGAGGTTAAGGATTTGTCACCTTGGATGGGTAACCAATTACAGGAAGAGGCTATTAAAAAACTATATAGTGTGGCTGAAAGGGTTAATCTGTGTAAGCAGAAGGCACTTAAACGTGATTGGCAGACAATTCAGTGCACAGACTATTTTAACTATATGAGTTTTAATAGTTGCTGGGGCAGCTCTTTTGATTCTCCCTACAGTGCATTCACCAATTATATGAACATTCTTGCCGATTTTCTGCTACGTGTAGATGCTGAGTATCCTACATCTATTGAGAATGAGGAACTTAATGAGTTGTTAAAAACCATTAACGACCAAGAAAAGACCATTAGCGAGCAAGAAGAGATTATTAAGAAACTACGTAAACGTAAAACATCTGTATAATTATGTTTGAACAATTTTCACCCAAAGATTTGGAGCAGATAGGGGCAAGAGGCATATCTGAAACAAAAATCCGTACTCAACTTGATAATTTTGAGAATGGATTTCCGTTTGCTGACATTGACAATGCCGCCACTGTGGGCAATGGCATAGCCAAACTTATAGATTTTGAAATAGGAAACTGCATTAAGGAGTACGAGGCCTTTAAAGATGAGTACACTATGCTAAAGTTTGTGCCTGCATCGGGTGCGGCGTCCAGAATGTTTAAAGACCTTGTAAAATTTTCATTGGGTGATGGCTCAGACCTTGATAAATATCCTGACATAAAGGAATGTATGCTAAACATACGTAAGTTTGCTTTTTTCAGTAAACTTAAAAGCAAGATGAGAAAAGAGGGGGTGAGCATAGATGAGTGCATAAAAAGTGAGGATTACAAGAGTATCGCAGAGTATATTTTAGGTGAAAAGGGGCTTAATTACCAAAAGAAGCCTAAGGCTATGCTGCTTTTCCATAACTACGATGACGCTCCACGCACCCCATTTGAGGAGCATCTAGTGGAGGGTGCAGTCTATGCCGCAGATATAAATAAGGTGGTTCATCTCCATTTTACTATATCCGCTGACCATAGGGCTATGTTTGAGAAGAAGATTATGGAGGTGGTTCCTAAGTTTGAAGAGAAGTTTGGGGTAAAATATGATATCACCCTATCTGAGCAGAAACCTAAGACAGATATGATTGCCATTAACAATGCTGACGGCAAACTGGTTAGGAACACCGATGGCTCCCTGCTTTTCCGTCCTGGCGGCCACGGCTCACTTATAGAGAATCTTAATGACTGCACAGAGGATATTATTTTTATTAAAAACATAGATAACGTAACTACTGACTCACTCCGTGAGACTACCTACACCTATAAGAAAATACTTGTAGGTATGCTTATCATGCTTAAACGCAGCGTTGATGATGCCTTACGCAAGTTGGATAATCTCTCTGTAACTAACGCCGATATAGCCCAAATAGAGGCTTTTGCAAGTACCGTGTTGCAAATAAAAGTGGGTATGGCATATTTTGGTTGGTCTCTGCGTGAGAAAATTGCCTTCTGGCAAAAGAAACTTAACCGTCCTATCAGGGTTTGCGGTATGGTAAAAAACGATGGTGAACCTGGCGGTGGTCCTTTTTGGGTAAGAAACTCTAAGGGTGAGAGCAGCCTACAGATTATAGAATCCTCACAAATAGACTTTAACAATAGGTATCAGGTGGAACTGGTTAAGAAATCGTCTCACTTTAACCCTGTGGATTTGGTCTGCTCTGTATATAATTACAGGGGCAATAAGTTTAATCTTAACAACTATATTGACCATAAGACCGGATTCATATCATCAAAGAGCCAGAATGGTATAGATATGAAGATTCAGGAGCGTCCAGGTCTCTGGAATGGTGCTATGGCAGACTGGATTACAGTCTTTGTGGAGGTGCCGCCTGAAACGTTCACCCCCGTTAAGACTTTGGTTGATTTGTTACGACCTGAACATAGATGAGATCCTTCGCTAACGCTCAGGGTGACGGAATGGGTCAAGTTTAGAACTCTGCGTTGTTTGGGGTACGTGGGAATGGTATAACATCACGTATGTTCTGCATTCCTGTTACAAACAGCATAAGACGCTCAAATCCTAAACCAAACCCTGCATGTGGACATGAACCGTATTTACGGGTATCAAGATACCATGTCATATCCTTCATCGGGATATTGAGCTCTGTAATACGTGCAAGCAGCTTATCATAGCTCTCCTCACGCACACTACCGCCTATAATCTCTCCTATCTGTGGGAACAGCACGTCTGTACCTTGAACGGTCTTGCCATCGGCGTTCTGTTTCATATAGAATGCCTTTATCTCTTTAGGATAGTCTGTCATAATTACAGGGGTCTTGAAATGCTCCTCTACAAGGTAGCGTTCATGCTCTGAGGCAAGGTCACAACCCCAATATACAGGATACTCAAATTTTTTACCATTCTTTACAGCCTCTTCAAGTATCTTTATACCCTCTGTATATGGCAAACGCTTGAATGTGGTGTTTGCAACCGCTTTAAGACGCTCTATAAGCCCTTTGTCTATCATATTGTTAAGGAACTCAAGGTCATCGTAGCAGTTATCCAAAGCCCATTTAACGCAATATTTTACAAACTCCTCTTCCAAATCCATAAGCTCTGTCTTATCCATAAAGGCTATCTCAGGCTCTATCATCCAAAACTCTGCCAAGTGGCGTGGTGTATTGGAGTTCTCTGCACGGAACGTAGGTCCAAATGTATAGATGGCTCCAAGTGCTGTAGCAGCCAACTCTCCCTCAAGCTGACCCGATACGGTAAGGCTTGTAGGTTTTCCAAAAAAGTCTTTACTGTAATCCACCTTACCCTCTTTGGTCTTAGGTATATTCTCAAGGTTAAGTGTGGTTACTTGGAACATTTGCCCTGCACCCTCACAATCTGAGGCTGTAATAAGCGGTGTATGGAAATAGTAATACCCCTTATTATGGAAGAATGTGTGAATGGCGTATGCCATATTGTGGCGTAGCCTCAGCACTGCTCCAAATGTATTTGTACGTGGACGCAGATGGGCTATATCACGCAGATACTCCATAGTGTGTCCCTTTTTCTGTAGAGGATACTCATTTACATCTGCCTTTCCGTAAACTTCAATGCTATCAGCCTGTAGCTCCACCGTCTGCCCTGCACCTTGTGACTGTGCAAGCGTCCCCACGGCACAGATGCACGCACCTGTGGTAACATCCTTAATATTATCCTCACTTATCTTGGCAAAATCAACCACTATTTGCAAGTTCTTAATAGTGGAACCATCGTTTAAGGCTATGAAACCCACATTCTTGTTGCCCCTACGGGTACGAACCCAACCTTTTACGGTTATCTGCTTTCCATACTCACTGCTGTTTAAAGCATCAGCTACTTTTGTTCTTGACATATTAATTAATTTTTAGATTGTTATCGTCTATTTTGCTAACCAAAACTCTGGATTCTGAATCTCTCTGTCTTTCCACACCTGGAAATAGAGCACTGTCTTGTTGCCATCTTCCGGGTCTGAGTATATGGTGCCTATAATCTGCTTTGCGGTAACTTTATCGCCCTGCTTTACGTTTGATTTACTTAGTCCTGAATATACTGTTCTGTATAGTCCGTGCTTTACTATTACTGTGGTGTTACTGCCTGCAATAGAGAAGCATTGTGTTACCTCTCCATCAAACACCGCCCTTGCCTTGGTTCCTGCAGGGCACTGCACGTAAATTCCTTTATTATTGGTGGTTACATGCTCTAATACTGGGTGAGGCTGAATGCCAAACGCTCCTACTACCAAACCTTTTTCTACAGGCCATGGCAGCCTGCCTTTGTTCTTTTCAAAATTACCCGATACAAGCTTCTCCTCTTTGGTAAGGACATACTCTCCACTCTTTCCTTTACCCTTGCCACTCTTACGTGCCTCTTCTGCAATCTTACGCTCTATCTGCGAGTTAAGTTTATTTGCTATTTCCTGTTGTCTCTTTAACTGTTTCTGCAGCTCCTTACTCTTACGCTTTAAACTCTTTACAAGTTTATCCTGCTTGTTTTTCTCCGACTGTAACTTGGAGTTCTCTTTTTGGCGTGCATCAAGCACCGCAACACGTTCTGCCCTTACTTTCTCCACCTCAGCCATCTTGGAGTTAAGGCTTGCCTTAACTTTCTCTATCTCTGCCGCCTTTTGCGTGCAGTACTCTGCATATTGTTTTATATATCTGTATCTGCGTAGGCTCTGAGCCACATTATCTGCAGATAATATAAACATCAGGTTATCCCATTTTCCTTTCTTGTAATATTGATGATACATCAGTGCCGCATACTCTTTTTTTAGGGCGGCAAGTTGCTTTTGCTGAGTTGCAATATCGCCTCTAAGCGATGACAACTGCCTGTTTATCTCGTTAACCTCTGCGTTAAGGGCGTTAATTACAACTTTACGCTCTTTAATCTGTGCCTGCAAAAGATTGATTTTGGTCATGGTCTTGGCAGTATTCTCCTTATTCTCTGAGATAAGGTTAGAGGTTTGCTCCAGGTTCTTTAATGCCCTCGCCTTTTTCTTCTGAAGGTCTGCCACACTTTGGGCACATACGGTAAATGCCAGCAAAAGTATGCCTGTTATTAATATTACTCTTTTCATTTTATGTTGAATAAACTTTGAGTCAATGTTTCTAATGATAACTTATTGTACCCCGATGGGAAAGTCTCTGAAATGGTTACATCGGCGTTAAACTCCACACTCTCAAATGCTATATTAAATGACAACGGGAATTTCTCTGAACGTACATTGCACACTGCCGCCATAGGGAAATCATAACCGTCTTTCTTGCTGAATGAGTTATAGTCTGCCATAACATACTGATTACCGTCATTAGAGGCAAACGTTGTTCTATAAATTTGGTTGTTCTGCGTTAAGAACTCCACATAGTAGTTAGGTGCCTGCTTACGGTATATTGTGGTCTCTGCATCACAGCTTGATGTAAAATCATTGTAGTCCTCTTGCAGAGGGTCACAGAATCTGTTACAAAGCAGAGCCTCCACCATATCGTAGTTAAGGTTATAGTTCTTGTCTGTAAAGTTCTTATATGGTTCAGCCATATATGAATGGGTAAGTTTATCTATAAATATAATGTATTCTTGAGTGCATACTATACGGTACATCTCCATTCCAAGCAGCGGCTGTAGTGATATCATAATGGATTTGCCCACCTCTACAGAAACTGTCGCCTTAATGTTCAGGCTGTTAATCATTGGCAACGATAGTGACGCTTTGGCTTTTAAGGTTCTGTAATTCTGATTATTCGGTGATGCGGTTATGCGGTTATTCGGTGATTCGGCAGGTTGAAGAGCCGGTAATTCGGTTTTTTGCTTACAACCGCTTACCGCAAACAGCACTGCAACTGCCGCAATGATTATTATAAAATGTTTCTTACTCCACATATTCTTTGGTCGTTATTTTAATTGTTAGTTTTTCTTTCTCTTTATCTTCCGCTTTCTCCAATGCCTTTTTCCACTGCTCTACCGCACCATCTACGTCTCCTAACTTGAACAATATATCTCCATAGTGTGATAAGACAACAGACATTTCTCTCTCTGACATGGTCTGATACATATACTCTATGGCTTGCTCTGCGTAAAACTTAGCGTAAGTGAGTTTACCCTGTTTCATTAAAATATAGGCGTATGTGTCAAGATACATACTGTTAAGTGGCTCTTTATCTATGGTGGTCTTACTCATTTTCTCCGCCTTCTCCAAATCTCCTCCGTCCTCTGCCATTATATAGGCGTAGTTATTGAGGCCTAAAATATCATTTGGGAACTCTGCCGCCATTTTATCCAAATAATAGTATGTTTTCTCTTTATCGCCGCTATTTCTGTAATAAATCATAAGGAAATTCCACATCTCCTTTTTATTACTTTTTGCAAGTTCATCTGCACGCACATTATCCACTATGCTGTCTGCCTTTAGCATATAGGAGATTGCCTCCTCATCGTTGTGCTTTGCATAACTCCAAAGACCGCTGTAGTAGTAGAAATCTGCACTCTCCGGAATGGCGTCACGTGCATCGCCCAATACCTGCTCCACCATAACGGAATCTTTGCCCTCTGACACATAATACAAGAGATACTCCCAACATTGCTTGCATTTGGAATTTACATAGATGGCTGAGCGTAACTCCTCTATGGCATCTTCCTTACGTTGCATCTGCAAAAGGTAATCTGCATAGAGCAGACGGGCATCTGCATTATCGGGGTCTGAGTTTATAATACTCTTGTAGATGGTATCTAGTTTTGAGTATGGAGTGTTCTGGGCTTTGTAATACTGAACTACTGTTTTTAGATACTCCTTTTTACTGTCAAACGGCACAGTTTCTGTTGCAAAAATTCTGTAAAGCATCTTCTCTGCCTCGTCCATCTCTCCTATACGGATATAATATACATATAGGAACTCAAGTGCATATCCGTTCTCTGGCTCAATCTCCAGCGACTTTTGGAAACATTTATATGCCTCGTCCATCTCTCTGTCGTCCATTAGAATCTCTCCTTTAAACACCCATAATGAGGCGTCAAGCGGCATTTCCTTTATTATGTAATCTAATTCCTTAAGTGCCTGTTTCTTATTGCCTTGTGTAAGGTAGATGTTTATTTTAGATATGGATACATAACGGTCAATTCCTACCAGTTTCTCTAACTTTTCTATGGTCTTTATGGCTTTCTTGTAATCGCCTGAAGATGTGTAAAGTTCCGCTAAATTAAGGATATCACCCTCATGGTCAGGATATTGCTTTATGATAGACTCATAACCGTCAATGGCAGCCTGTGTATTTCCGCTTTTAAGGTGTGCCCCTATCAGTGTCTTTTGGTAATAATAATTACCCGATGACAAGTCAGCCGCACGCTGAAGGTAGGTGTATGCTCTGTCAAAATCTGACTTTAAGAGTTGTCTGCCCAATTCATAGCAGATGGCTGAGTTACCATGGTCTATGGAGTCTGCCATCTCAAACATGATTATGGCACTGTCTGATTTTTCAAGATGCTTATAACGTAACCCCTCTGTAAAAAGGGAGTCTCGCAAAACCTTAACAGAATCTGGCATAAGCTGTGCCTTGGCACCTGCGTATGCTGTAAGTGCCGATAAAATGGACAATATTAGAATTGCAACTCTTTTCATTTTTTACCTGTGTGCCCAAAACCGCCTTCTCCACGCTCTGTAGATGACAGCTCCTCAACCTCTATAAACTCAGCGGTCTCATGTTTGGCTATCACCATCTGGCAGATACGCTCTCCACTCTCTATCAGAAAAGGTTCATTACTTAGGTTTATAAGGATTACTCCTATCTCTCCCCTATAGTCTGCATCTATGGTGCCTGGAGTGTTCAACACTGTAATCCCTTTTTTAAGGGCAAGTCCGCTACGTGGGCGTATCTGTGCCTCATATCCTTGTGGCAACTCTATAAAAAGGCCTGTGGGTATGAGCTTACGCTCCATAGGGTTAAGTGTTACTGACTCTTCTAAATTAGCACGCAAATCCAAACCTGCACTTAGCGGTGTGGCGTATGCAGGCAACTGGTTCTTTGATTTGTTAATAATTTTTATGTTCATACTTATAATATTTTTACTCGTTTCACTCGTAAAAAGGGTCAAGGGACAAGGGCAAATGTCAGTTGTTTTTTCTCTAAGTTTGTTGATTCAACCATAACATTTACATCGTCTCCAAGTGTGTATTTCTTTTTTGTACGCTTACCTGTTACGCAATAGTTCTTTTCATCGTAAATGTAATAGTCATCGTCCATATCACGGATGGGAACCATACCTTCACACTTATTAACTGTTATCTCCACATATATGCCCCACTCTGTAACGCCCGATATTACACCACTGAACACTTGCCCTACCTTATCGCTCATAAACTCCACCTGCTTGCTCTTTATGGAGTCTCGCTCCGCACCTACCGCCACTTGCTCCATATCTGAACAATGGGCACAATATTCCTCAAACTGGTTCTTGTCTGCTGAATCACCACCGCTTAGGTAATGGGAAAGCAGACGGTGCACCATCATATCGGGGTAACGTCTTATTGGTGAGGTAAAGTGGGTATAGTAATCAAACGCCAATCCGTAATGGCCTATGTTATTTGTGCTATAAACCGCTTTTGCCATTGAGCGTAGCGCCACTGTCTCTATCAGGTTCTGCTCTCTTGTTCCCACCACCTTATCAAGCAGCCTGTTTATTGATTTTGAGACCTCTGTACGCTCCCCATCGGGTTTTAGCTTATATCCGAATTTACTGATGAATTCTGACAAATTCTGAAGTTGGAAACGGTTTGGTTCATCGTGGATTCTATAGACAAAGGTCTTTGGCTTCTCATTTTTCTTTGCCTTGCCTATGGTCTCAGCCACAGTACGGTTTGCAAGCAGCATAAACTCCTCTACAAGGTTATTTGACTCTTTTGCCTCTTTGAACCACACGTTTATGGGCTTGCCGTTCTCATCTATCTCAAACCTCACCTCTACACGCTCAAATGATATGGCTCCTACGCTGAACCTATTATCTCTTAATATCTTAGCCAACTCATTAAGGGCAAGCACCTCTTTGCTGTAATCTCCGCTACCGCCCTCTATTATCTCTTGCACCTCATCGTATGTGAACCTGCGATTGCTGCGTATTACAGCCTTGGTTATTCTGCTACTCTTAACCACACCTTTGGGTGTCATCTCAAATATGACAGAATATGTCAGTTTGTCCTCATCGGGTCGGAGTGAGCACACCATATTGCACAGTTTTTCAGGTAACATGGGTATCACTTTATCCACCAAATAAATGGAAGTGGCACGTGCGTATGCCTCTTTGTCTATAACATCGTTTGGTTTTACGTAGTGTGTTACGTCTGCTATATGTACTCCAATCTCGTAGTTCCCGTTGGCTAACTCCTTGATTGATAGTGCATCGTCAAAATCCTTGGCATCTTTAGGGTCTATGGTGAATGTTACCACATCTCTGTAGTCAAGCCTACGTGCTATCTCATCTTCTGTAATGGTTACATCAATCTTGGCGGCTTCTGCCTCAGCCTCTTCTGGATATTTTTCTGGTAGTTTGAACTCTACTGCCTCTGTCTGACGGCTCTTTTTAGGGCTACGTTCCTCACGCACCTTGACCTTGATTTTCTCCTTCTTGAAGAACTTTTTAGACCTTGATTGTTGTTGTTTTTTATGTTTTTTCTTTTTAGTCATAATAGTTTCTTGTCCTTAAAAGGACAAAGGTACGGAATTTTTGTGAAAAAAACACCACCTTATGGCTATTTATATATCAACCTTACAAGAACATTACCGACAATGCCTAATGTTTTGGCTGAAATATGGTCTGGAGTATCTTGTGTAGTGTGCCATGTTTCAGGGAACCCGATGCCTGGCTTGAAGTCTATAATATCTATACATGGAATGCCTGCAAGGGTGTTTACATAGTAGTGGTCATCTGTAATGGCTCCACCATCTTGATTGACAAAAACATCTGAATACCCCGCTTTCTCCGCCTCTTTCCAAACTAAATCTACTATATCGGGAGCATAGTATTCTGAGACTTGCTCTCTGTAAAAAGTGGCATTAGGGTCGCCAACCATATCAAGCAGTATGCCGAATCTGGGCTTATAGTCCCTACAGTGCAGGTTTTTAGCCCAATATTGCGAGCCCAAACAAAAACTGTTTTCTGCTCCACTTACTCCATAATCCTCTGAATCAAAGCATATTAAATCAACTCCAATTCCCTCTATGGGATTTTGTGAAAAGACTCTGGCAAGCTCTAACATTACCGCTACTCCGCTGGCTCCGTCATTGGCTCCAAGAACAGGATTGACGGCATCTTCCCTTAACGCCTCCTCATCACACCAAGGACGACTGTCATAATGTGAGGCTATGAAAATACGGTTTTTATTATCGGGGTTAAAAGTGGCGATTATATTGGTGGAATGGAGTATTTTTCCATCATAAGCCTTTAGGTCTGCCTCTTGTTTTAAAACTTTTAGCCCGTATTGTTCAAATTTGCAAACTATATAATCCATGCACTTATCATGTGCATCTGTGTTTGGAACTCTTGACCCAAAAT
The DNA here is from genome assembly GCA_024405815.1 of Paludibacteraceae bacterium. Lineage (GTDB taxonomy): Bacteria > Bacteroidota > Bacteroidia > Bacteroidales > Paludibacteraceae > Enterocola. The sequence goes on from JAKSNX010000004.1 coordinate 53,940, forward strand.
CTGTCTGTGCCTTGACAAAAGAGAAACAACTATCGGCGTTAAACTTAGGATATGACTTGGTTTCTGTCTGTTCTGCTGTGCTGGCTGTATTAGAGCATGCCGTCACTAAAAACAGAAACAATGGTATTATAAATAGACGTTTTTTCATTTTAACCTGTTTACAATGATTTTAATGAAAACTATAACTACATAGAGTGGATATAATATGCTTACAGGCAATATATACGGTATAAGTTTAGTGGTATCCATCTTTACCGCCATATATGACAGCATATCCAAATCCATCAGTACCTTAACCATCCAAAAGTATAGAATCTTAGGATGAAATGGGGCAAAAAAAGGTATTACAATTAAGAATATCTGCAATAAGAGAACCAATATTGCCGTTATGGTTATTGATTTGCTTTTATAGTTTAGAGCCTTACCTGCCCATCTTGCCCTCTGTCTTAAAAAACCTGATAATGTATCCTTGCCTTTGGTTACAACAGTAGCGGGATTTTTGTTTACAGCCACTATTTTTTGCTTGGTAAGTTTCATAGCGTCAAGCAGATACATATCTGCTCCATTTGGCTTATCGGTACGCATATATGGCTTGGAAAGACGGTAGCCGTCTATGGTGAATGCCAAATTAGCACCCCCACAAATAAGCGGATTGCCAAGCATTGCACTTGCCCTTGTAACTATCTGTATGCTTAGAAATTCTGTGGCTTGGAACGGATACTCCTCACTAATCTTAACAGGTCCTATCAGCATTGAGGCTTTTGTTTTAATGTGTTCCATATACATGGTCTCCACCCACGTATCAGGCTGTAAACAATCTACATCTGTCAGCAGTATTAGTGCATTCTCTTTTATAGTATCCACTATGCGTCTTACGTTCTCATCCTTGCCTATATGCTCTGTCCTAATTAGTGTAAAAGTCTTAAAACTCTCGGTGAAATGGAGCGTTTTAGTCTTTTGTTCTATTATTTCATAAGTATTGTCAGTGGAACCGTCATCTACTAATATAAGGTTAAAATCCTTATATGTTTGGGATTGCATGGCTTCCAGCATGGGCTCTACGTTTTGAGCCTCATTGTAGGCACAAACTATAACATAGATATCCATCATACTGCGTGTGATAATGAGTTTCCTGTAAGTGTAAGTATAAGGCTCACAAGTGCTATGAGGAATATTAGAGAGCCTGTTATCTTATTTAATATCCAAAGTCCCCTGATATTGAACTTATTACGGAATGTGCTGGCAAGCAGTGTAATGGTAAACCACCACGTGGCTGAACCTGCAAGCACCGCTATCATTCCAAAAACATTCTCATACCAACCTGCGGAATCAACCAAGAACTCCATTCTGGCAAAAAGTCCCAAAAACAGGAATATCATAAGAGGATTGGTTATTGTAAGGGCAAATGATGTAAGATACTCTTGAAAATATGTTCCTGAACCCACTGATTTCCCCTTTTTTATCTTTTTTGTAGGGTTTTGAAAAAATATCATAACACCAAATCCCATAATCACAACGCTGCCCACAAGTTGTATAAGAAATTCATGTTGCTGTATGAAATCCATAACAAATGAGAGCCCTAACATTGCAATAAGGGCATATACAAAGTCTGAGCTTGCTGCTCCTAATCCCGATACAAACCCCACTTTCCTGCCTTTTTGCAGTGTACGCTGAATGCAGAGTATAGCGATAGGACCTACTGGAACAGAGGTACATAACCCAATTATAAATCCTTGTACTATGGTATTAAACATAATCAATACGCTATCGGGTTGCAAAGATAATAAATTTTTCTTATTTTTGCAGTCATATAACGTCAATATGGCTGCACAAAAAAACAAAAAGTATTTTATATCTGACTCTCATCTGGGTAGCAGGGCTTTTGCTCACACTGACCGTGAAAGGGAGCAAAAACTTGTGAGATTTCTGGATTCAATAAAGGCAGAAGCCTCTGATATATATTTTTTAGGTGATATCTTTGATTTCTGGTATGAGTATAACCACTACGTTCCTAAAGGGTGCGTGCGTCTGCTTGGTAAAATGGCTGAACTTAGCGACAGCGGTATAAACTTGCACTTTTTTATTGGGAATCATGATATATGGACCTTTGGCTATCTGGAGAAGGAGATTGGAATGAAGGTCTATGGTGCCTACGATATTCAGATGCTTGACGGTAAGAAATTCTTTCTTAGCCACGGCGATATGGTGGGATACCGCCCGTTTTCTGTACACCTGATGCAGAAAATTTTTCATAGCAAGGCAATACAGCACCTATATAGTGTGATTCACCCGTCACTATCCATGAAATTCGGGTATTGGTGGTCTAAAAACAACCGCCTTGTAAAACATACGCAGGAGAGTGCACAATATTTAGGTGAGGATAAGGAGTTTCTTGTTCAGTTTGCAAAAGAGACTCTTAAAAAAGACCCTACTATAGATTTCTTTATATTCGGACACCGCCACGTGGTGCTTGATTTGCTTCTGCGTGATAACAAACGTGTAGTTTATTTGGGTGATTGGATAGATAAATTCTCTTACGGAGAGTGGGACGGTGAGAATTTTTTCCTTAAAAATTTTGAGGAATAAAAAAAAGATTATATCTTTGCAGTCCCAAAACCCAAAGTGGTGATTGGTGCCATAGCTCAGTTGGTAGAGCAAAGGACTGAAAATCCTTGTGTCCCCGGTTCGATTCCTGGTGGCACCACAAAATGAGAGACCTCCAAAGAGGTCTCTTTTTCATTTTGTGGTGCCGGTCCCCTTGTTTACGGGGAGTGCCCCGTACCCCCTCGCTTCGCGTGACCTCTGAAGAGGTCTTTTTCTTTTTGTGGTGCCGGTTCCCTTGTTTACGAAATCAATGTCTCCACTAATTCTGGAACGCCCTCTGCGGCTCGCTTCTTAATAAAGGTGAACGGCTCTCCCACACCCACTAAAT
>JAKSNX010000040.1 GCA_024405815.1 Paludibacteraceae bacterium
AAAGTAGTAGGGGGAGGGGAGCTCCTGGGCGCGCCCGTTTTGACTCTGTCACTTTAGCACACTAAAGTGGTAAAGCGTTAAAGCGACCCGACCACACGCTCAGACCACACGCTCAGACCACACACCCGACCACACGCTCCGACTTCCTATCCAGGTAGACAGACAACAAGCCAACAGCCACCCTAACCAATTAGCCAACGGGCGTTTCTTTATTGACTCAACTACTCAATTAATTTAGTATATTTATAGGAAACCACGCACCCACGAAAGGAGCTTATATGCAATTTAATTTCAAAGCGTATTCGGAACTATTCCCAAGAGAAGAACCCACTAAACCAGTAATAGACACACCCGTCGAGACGTTCAGACCAACAGTAAAGGACACTAAGCCCGTAGAAGTTGAAACCGTGGTAGATACGCCCGACGAGTCAATAGAAAACGAACCAGGGGAGGAGGGTTAAATATATGGAGCTTAACGAAATTATTTCGTTATTAACAAATACAAGTGTAACAATTATTGTAATCGCTTTCTTTATGTATAGGGAGCTCAAGTTCTCGGCTACATTACAGAATACATTACAGGCTTTAGTTGATACAGTTTGTGAACTTAAAAACAGCATTGAAAGGAGTAAAGACTAATGCTCAAGGCTAACAGAGTAGGCGTCCACCCGTCCCAGGTCGACCAGTTAGGATACTTGGTCGGAGGTGGTGGAAGTACAGACGCATACACTAAAACAGAGTCAGACGCTAAATATGTAAATAAAGACCAGTTAAAAGCTAATAACAAGAACTTCTATTTTGCGTATGACAGCACCACACAGAAATACGGTTATAAGACCAGTAAAACGGGGGACTTTATCCCTTTTAGTAGTGGGGCAGATACTGGGATAGTAGTAAATGCCCCAAGCACTGAAAAGCTAGTTCCTTTAGGTGGTAACTGTGAAATTGTCGAGGGTGGCTATGAATTACTGTCTAGTAAGTCTAATTTAATTAATATGACTGTTAGAGTATTAAAAGACTTGGACACCTCGGACAACATTATTGAGAACAGACTACCTGGAACTACATTAATATTAAAAGACTGTGACGTAACACTCACAAGTTCATTTTTACGACCTAATAGAAATGTAACAACCGGAACATTATTACATATTTTAGGCGTAAATAACGACAATTAAGGAGGAATTAATAATTATGGCTTACGATTTAGTTAAACAGATACCTACATTAGTAAACGACGCCGTAAAAGACGCATTAGGCAAGAATTACGACGTCACACAGGCAGACACTACCGACGTGGTTTCACTCGGTAAATTATTAGCAAGTGTAGACAACGGTTACGACGGTTGGTTTGGAGCACTTGCAAAAAGAATTGCAAAGACAGTATATTTCGTTAGACAGTACGAGGGCTCTAATCGTTCTGTATTGCGTGATGAACACGAGTACGGTGCTTTCATTCAGAAAATATATTATGAAATGCCCGACGCTGTTAATAATCCTACTTGGGAAATCCCCGACACAAACGGAGACTTTAAACAGAAAAGCCCTTATGACGTTTCAACCTCTATCGGTGTTTCATCTGTTATTTTCGGAGGTAAGGGAACTTGGTCTATTGAAATTGTTAGACCTATTACACAGATTAAACAGGCGTTTTTGAACCCCTCGGAAATGGGTGCATTTATTGACGGTATTTATACAGTAATTATGAACGCTTTTAAGCTCGAGGAGGAACGTCTCGTTGCTTTGGCTGTTAACACAGCTATGGCAGTAGCGTTAGACGGTGGTTGTGCTTTTAACATTCTTGCAAAGTTCAACGACGAATACAGCAAGAATTATACTAAGGAACAGGCTATCAAAGACGCTGACTTTATTCGTTTCGCTACATTCGAAGTAAAACAGATTATTAAGAATATGCGTAAAATGTCAACAGCTTTTAACAAGGCTAAGTATGAAACCTTTACAGACGGTGACAACTTGGTAGTAGAAATGCTTACACGTTTCGTAGAGGCGTCGGACGTTTATTTACAGTCTGATACTTTCCACAACGAACTTGTAGCACTCCCCAACTATGAAGAAGTAGACTACTGGCAGAGCTCGGGTGTGAACTTCAGTTTTGCCGACTGTTCAAAGATTAATATTGCTCACGACGATTTAGACGCTGAGTCAGTAGAACAGGACGGCATTATAGCTTTCGTTCACGACCGTGAGAATGTCGCTTGTTATTTCGGTGACCGTCGTTCCTGGGAAATGGTAAACCCTCGTAGCGACGTGGTCATTCACGGAGAAAAAGCCGAAAAGGGTTACGCAATTGACGACCACGCCAACGCTGTAGTAGTTTATATGGGCTCTACTGGTGCTCTTACACTCACACAGCCTAGCGCACACGGTACAGCCGTAGCAAGTACAGAAAAGGTTTACCGTGGTAATCCTATTTTAGTAACTGTAACACCCGACTCGGGTTATGAAGTCGACGAGGTAACTTGTGGAGGTGCTGACCTTGAAAAAGTAGCAGATAATAAATACTTATGGAGTCCTAAGACAGACGATAATATCACTATTGTTGTAACAGTAAAACAGTCATAAATAACACAACTTGAGGGAGTGGGGTTTTTTTGCTCCACTCTCTTTTATTAAGCGAGGTATATTATGGATAATTTAATTAAATGGGCATATGACAGACTTATGAAAGAGTTCAACAACTCTATCGGTGTTTGTGCTCTACTCGGTCAGTTAAAATATGAGTCTAACCTACAGTCTAACAACTTACAGAACAGTGGAAACCGTAAACTAAGTCTAAGCGACGAGGACTACACTAGAGCCGTTGACGAGGGCTCTTATGGTAATTTTGTATATGACGCCCAGGGCTATGGACTAGCACAGTGGACGTACTGGGCTAGAAAAAAGAACCTTTTAGACTTTGCAAAAACTAAAGGCGTGTCGGTTGGTGATTTTAAAATGCAAATAGAGTTCACTATACTAGAGTTGAAAGGCTATAGAAACTCTTACAACGCTATTAAAAACGCCCGTGATATGTTCGAGTGTTCTTGTGTATTAACCAGGGACTACGAAAAACCCTCCGACCAGTCAGACAGCGCATGCCGTAGGCGTGCAAACTGGGGACTATCATTGTACGAGGAACTAGCGCACACTAAACCCGTAGAAGTAGAACCCGAGGAGAAACCACTAGAACATACTGATTATATTTTATATGAGGTACAGAAAAACGACTGTCTTTGGAACATAGCGAGACTCTTTTACGGTAACGGTGCAAGATACCCCGAAATAATGAAAGAAAACGGACTATCTAACACCACCATATATCCTGGACAGATACTCAGAATTAAAGGAGGTAAGGGCTAATGTATTTAACTGATTTTATAAGCTTGGATACTGACGAGCAACTTAGTAAACTAGCGAGGGAGTCGAGCACATACGGGGCTTTTTTCGAGTATTGGCGTGACGAACTTTTCGAGCGTGTTATGAGGTTGTTTGTTTGGGAAAACACGGGAGAAGTAAAACCCAAAGAAATAGAAACCCGTCTTATATTACAGGGACACTGTGGAGTAATGCCGTACAAAAAAGAGCTAACAGCCTTTTTCGGTAACTATAACGGTATTAGTAAATACATAGACGAAAAGCCTTTTTATATGGTGCGCTGTCCTCTTTATTCGGGTAACCATACAGTAGGAAAAGATATAGTAGTTATAGATAATAACTCACTCAGAAACCCGACTATAGACCTAATACACCACTATGCAATGTTATTAGCACATAATGAGGTGACACTAGTTGACTTGTTGGTTGTAGCAAGAGACAAGGGCATACCAGTAGTAAAAACAGAGAAACAGAAACACTCTGTAAAAAACTATTTAGGTAAATTATTTAACGGTCAATTTGACGTAGTATCCGACGTTGGTATGTTGGGCGTTGATATGTTACCTGGTACACACTCGAGTCTATCAGTAGTTGAGTGCTACGAAACCAGGGAAAGACTTTTAAAAGCGTTCTATAGTGATATAGGCGTAAAGTCGGCATTTGCTAAGCGCTCCAACACAGTAGAAGAAGAAGTCGACGCCGACAACAGTTTACTACTTTTAAACGTTTCCGATATGTTAAAGTGTAGGGAGGATGGAGCTAAAGCCGTAAATGAAATGTTCGGAACTAACTGGACTGTACACGTCGCTAAAGAGCTTAAATATGGCACAGAAAACGAACCCGAGGAGGTGGCTACTAATGAAAGTAACAGTAAAACAAATATATGATTATTGTAAAACACATAATATAAAAATGCTGTCGGACTATGCTAGTACTTTTTGGAACGAGTACAAAACTAATCACGCCCGTTATGACTTTCTATTTATGCGCTTGTTTAAGTCTTTCAAGTATATAGAAACCGACTTTGAAACTCTCGACGACGCCGTAGATGACTTTATTAATTCAGTATATGCACATTTACTAGTAAATGACAAAAAATACTCGGAGCTCTACCGTATTAACGTCTTGGATGATAGTACTTATAGTATGCTAGACAACTACAATTTAACCGAAACAATGACAAAGCAAGATAGTAATAGCACTATGTTAATGTTAGGAGAACAGACCGACACTACAAGTCAGTCAGTAGGTGCAAGAACCGACCAATTAACAATGGTTAGAGATAGACACACCGATACACTCACGGCAGACGTTGACGAGGTAAGAACTAAACAGCTTAACGGTGTAAGTCCATTCGATAGAGCTACGCCCGACTCGGGTGTAGGTGGTGTGTCCGTCGGTGGTATGTATGACGCTACAAGTTCAGACACACAGACCAACCCCCGAACAGACGTAACCACCCAGGAATACGGACAGCACACCGACACTGATACCAACGTTGTAGGAGCTCAGACCGTAACGGGTAGTGTTACAAACGGCACTAGAGTAGACCATACAAGTGGAAGTGGTACAGAAAGTTATACACTTACTCGTGTCGGTAATATCGGTATACAGACACCTACAGACATACTCGACAAGCACAGGACTTTTTGGAGTGCTTACGAGTTCTACGAGTATATTTTTCAACAGCTTAGTTATGACTATTTAGAGATAGGAGGCTAACAGTATGCAAATACAAGTAGGGTATACGACAGACGAACCTAACAAAGTAAACAAAACATACCATAATAAGCACACATATAGAAACTGTGTTATAAAAGAAAACACGTCTATAATTAGACCAACTTTCATAATAACAACTATGGACGACTTCGCTAGTATTAATTATTGCTATGTTGCTAGTATGAACAGATACTATTATATTAATAACGTTGTATGTTTACCAGGTAACAGGGTAGCACTAGAGTGTAAGTGCGACGTCTTAATGAGTTTCAAAACCGATATACTAAAGACTAAAGCCATTATTGATAAACAACAGTCTAGCGCACTGAGTAGCAACTACATAGACGATAATTCGTATGTAACAGAATGTCGTACAGTTGTACAGGCGACGGAGTTTCCTAACGGTTTCAATAAAACAGCGAACATTATAATTACGGCTGGAGGTTGATAAAATGCCACAAAATATTTATTTCTATAATAATACGTCATTAGCCGAGGCTATAGCCGACGTACAGAGTATATACGGCACACAGACAACAAGTAATATAGTAGAGTTCCAGGCTAAATACGGACATTCGTATTCTATGCCCAACACATATGACAATATAGTACAGTTTACAGGAAATGACCAAAAATTAACTTGGGAAACTGTAAACGGTAAACAGGCTATTACTACAAACAAGGTTACACAAGTAGGGGAAAACGTAACGGCTGAGGTGTCGGGTGTTGCATGCTTATACAGTCTCAATGAAGTGTTTAAGCGTGTTTGTCTTGGTATGGGTATGAAAACAAGAACGCTTGAGTCAATAGATAATGACTATATGGGTGGACTCTATCCGATTTATAGACAGTTTTGTACTATGAACCAGGTAAGTAGAGACCGTATGAACAAAGCCCGTGTACTTTGTCAGATAGACAACGAGGGAAAATTACGAGTACCCGAAAACTTTATAAATGACGTAGCAAACGCTATAGACTTGTCGGGCTATACAAAGTCGTATAGGTCTTTAGACTTGGATGTTAACACCGATATACCTTTGACCGATTTAGACCTATCTAATGATATGTTTCCGATTTGGAAAGGGTTAGAACTTGCCGTATCTCGTAACCGTACCGACTTACGGGAGAAAATGGAAAAAGTACTAAAGAATAGCATAGCCGTAGCGAGTAGGAATAACTTGTTATTAGAATTATCTCAACAGCATTTAGACTACAATACAATTAGCTATTCATTTAGTGACAGTATTTCATTAGACGGTACAAAGGTAACACTTACGGCAGACGCTAACGCTTTATTAGTTTCAAACCCTTTACGTTTTTTAGGTAAGACTTACAGTACGGTTTCTAACCATTGGCAATACTTGTTAGACTCAAGTGTTAATCATTTTGTTTTAGGTGTGCGCACTAGGTATATATATGACTATGTTTATAATACCTATGAAACCATTACGACACACATAACAAGCCCCGAATATATTAACAACTGGGGACTGACAATATCCGACGGTGAGGCTACAACTATAGTAGCATACGGCAACTCGTCAACAATGACGACGTCATTACCCGAGGGTATAGAGTACATAGGAGACCCGTTAACTAGCTTGGACTATTTAACACTACAGCAACAGTATCCGGCCTGGTTATATAACCTAAAAAACGGACTCTTACCCGTAGGAGACCCATTAGCCGACCCGAGCGCAGAGGAACAGCAACAGGCTCAAAGTGGAGCTATAAAAGACTCTGAGCCTTACCCGTGGCAAGAGACAGAACCCGAGCCCGTACCACCTATAAACCCGAGCCCCGACGCTCCACCTATTGAGCCACCGACACCCGAACCCGTGCCGTTTTTCCCACCTATTCCACCGTTACCGAGCTTTAACGCAAATAAGCTGTTTACGGTGCATACTATCAGTGACGCACAAATGAATGTGTTAGGCTCATACTTATGGTCTAGTGATTTTGTTTCACTGATAGAGCATATGTTCACAGAACCTATTAACGCTGTATTAGGACTTCACGAGCTACATTATGGGGGTAGTATTTCGACTGGTGGTAGTGAGGAGATAAAGCTAGGTGCTTTCGGTTCGGGTGCAACTGGAAACTTAGTAACTAACAGATATCTAGAGTTCAGTTGTGGAACTATCAAAGTGCCCGAGTTCTACGGCAACGTAGAGGACTACGAACCGTATACGAAACTACAATTATATTTGCCTTATATAGGTTATGTGTCTATAGATACTAACGAGGTAATGGGAAAGAAATTAACTGTTAAATACGGAATAGACGTCTATACGGGTGGTTGTGTTGCTAGGGTGTTTGTTAACTCGTCGGGTGTCACCCAGGAGCTTTATAACTTTAACGGTCAGTGTGGTTTACAATTACCCGTCACCAGTGCCGATTATAGTTCCCTGGTTTCCCGTCCTTTACTCGGTGCAACTCTTGGGGCTGTAAGTGGTGGCGTGGTTGGTGCCGTCACTGGTGGACTCACAGGAGCATTAAATAGTAAAATAACATATAATAGGTCTAACGGTTTCAACTCCAACACGGGAGCAATGACGAACCAAAAACCCGTTTTAATTATAGAACGACCTATTGTATTCAATGCTCAGTCATACCCCAGTTTCTATGGAAACCCGACCAACTGGACTGTTACACTTTCACAGTGTACGGGCTATACAAGGGTTAAAGATATACACCTCGACAAGACTAAAGCAACAAACGAGGAAAAGTTAGAAATAGAAAGCCTGTTAAAAGAGGGAGTAATATTCTAAATAAAGAAAGAGGGCTACCAGTTCGGTAGTCCTCTCTTTTTATTGTTTCAATGGTACTATTTGCATAACGTCGTTAACGTGTCTAAAGTCCTCGCCTGTCAAATTATCGGAGTAGCAAACTTTACCCAGTTTAAAACAGTTTAGTATATGCTGTTCGGCTATATTCTGTCCTAGTATTGCCGTTTCAAAAGGGTTGTCAGAAAAAGCCCGTGTTACCTTTCTTTGGTATTTCTTCTTTGACCTTTCACTAAATGGATATATAAAGACGACCATACCACCGTCGACAGGCTCGACGAGTAATTGCATTACGAATGTAAACGTTTGATGTTCTATTAGTAGTTCGTATACTTTCTCATACTCTTGTTGTGACCTGGGAAGTTTTGGCATTTCGTGTACATCCCACTCACCCGAGACAATTTGTTTCGACGCTTTACCAAAAAACATAGTATTTTCATAGTTAGCACTTGCGCAATTCTCAACGGCTATGTCTATGGTGTTTTCATTGTCAACGTGGAAGTGGTACACTTCTATAGTGCCCTGTTTCTGTTTTAGTACACCGTCTAAACACCACTCGGAGAAATACGGGCACACTCTCGAAAGAGTATTACCAACTAAAAATACAGTTCCTTTTTCTCGTCTTAGTACTGTAGAGATATACTGTTGTAGTCTCCTGGGCTCGTCGGTTAGGTAAATTTTGTCAGTAATGAACTCCTCGTAGATAATATTCCTTACGTTCTCGTAGACGTGCGACTTGTAACGCTCGTCCTCGTTTAGTGCGTTATACTCGCCTATATCCATTCCTTTAATGACTTTCCCCGTTTCCTCGTCTACATTATAAAAATAAAAATGTCCCTGGTACGCTGTTATACCCTGGTATTGTCCGTTTGTCAGTTTCTCGACTGGCATATCTAGAAAGTAGGACTCACACGCATTTTGCTTTATATCCGACCTATACCGACGTAAATATACGAACTTTCGACCGTTCTTAAAGGCGTCCTCTATTACTGTCTTTTTTACCTGGTAAGACTTACCGTTTGCACGTTGCCCAAGTAACATTATATATTGGGCTTTAGTGCTTAATACGTTCGTTATGTCATAGTATTGTTTTTTACTCATTGTCCACACCTCCGTCGTCGAAGAAATAATAAAAAGCTATTACAAATAGCATTAAACAACTGATAAATTGAATTGATTTTAATATAGTTTCTATCATATATGACCTCTTAAATAGTTTTCTAACTGTTCTGATATCTCCGAAACGTCCACGGGCTGAGACTCCAACAGCATTTTATATTCGTCTGTAATTGTCAGCTCGTACCCTGTACGCCTTAGGTTAATACCGTATTTTTGCGTTGACTTGTACCCGTCGGGGTAGGTTATAACGGGCATATCACAACAGTAAGTTGACAGTTTTTTAGTAACACAGTCGGCGTCTTTATCAAATACAAACCCGTCGGCGAAGTTTTCGATATCATTGTCGAGTAGTTCGACAGCCTGTTTATTAATGCCCGATACTGTTAAATGTAGTTGGTCGTCTGACTCTCTACGTTCTACATACCTTTTAGCTCCTAGGGTTATGAACTCAGTACAGTTGTCCTCTGTATCGAAAACGCCTAACGGTTTTTGTTTTCCTTTGGGTGTTCTCGGTCTTGTCTTTTCAAAGTCTAGTCCGTTGACCTCGCACGATTTACGGAGTTTTTCGGTTATTTCCTCATTGTACCAGGAAAAGTCTTGATACCCTCTACAAAAAATTGAGTCTGTATCACAGTATAAAACGTCTTTGTCTATGGACTCGATACACTTCCAAAGGTTACGACGTGCGTATGCTGTTATCCAACAGCCCCAAGAGTACGACAGGAAATAACGTCTTTCTCCCTGGGAGTAGCTCCTTAGCTTTTCGAGTCTTTCGTTGACCATTTCAATAGTGAGTGGTTGTGTTAACCATTGGTCATTTACATATTCAACGTCTGACTGTATTACTGAGGTAACGCACATTCCAAACATACTATTAATAAATTGTTTAGCCTGTAGGTATATGTCCTCTTTTCCGTCTACGTCTTTGTACATTGTTTTATTAGCGTACAGACCAAGTATATAGTTTAAAAACTCTTTAGGTAGATAGTCCTTATAAGACCTATATACCTTTTGGACTTCCAGGGACTCCCATTCGTAGTTATTTTTAATGGTTGTATAGTCCTGTTCGGTGCATATTATAGAAAGTTCGTCAGCGTGTAACACTCGCCCGTTATCGAAATATATGCCCTTTCCTGTGCACTTACTAGCCTGTATGTATGTGTTGAAACTTACGGACTCTATACCCGTAAATTTTAAATAGAATATGTAAGCGTATGTATCGAAATTCTTTTCGTTAGGTATTTCGTGATAGCCTGTGTAAACCCACGGACTAGACGGATACTTTTCGGCTATCATTACCGTAGGGTATGAACTAGCGAAGTCGTAGTGCTCTATATGTTCGTCTATGACCTTACCACTATATAACTGGTTTGCATGCGTATAACCTCCCGAGAATACAGCTTGTAACATTGTATACTCTTTGGCGTTCCTGGGTACAAGTCTTTTTATAAACTTCTGATACTTTTTATCTGTCATTAGTAAGTTTTTAACTTCTCGTCTTACTGTGCCCGTTTGTGTTAGAGGTATGTCCCACTGGTTAGAATACCGTTTTAAAAAGTCTAGTATACCGTGATAAACAACTAAGCAATCATACTCGCAATATTGTAACTCAATGTCTGTTAGTGGTGTATTAGGCGTTCTTATTACATCATAATCAAGGTCGCCCGTTTTCTTTTTAAACCCTATTTGTTTACCCCAGGAGTCAAGCGACAGTCTTGTTAGCATATAAGTACAACGAAATTCTATAGAGGGAAACTCGTTAGGGGTGCACTTCATAGGTTTATGACTATTTCGTGCAAATATCTGTTTCCAGGTTAATATATTACACAATGTCTGAAATTCATAACTAAGGTTATGTACCCATATTATAACGTCGGTATCAGTGGGTAAGTCCTTTAATAGTTCGTAAAAGCTGTCTATAGTTCGACCGTAGTATACTACGTCATTAACTGAGAATTGCCAAATATAACAAAGGGCTATAGGCTCTAGACTGTTCCAGTAGTCGGCTGTTTCTCCTTTCCTGTACGGTATTACTCGACCGTTTTCTATAAAAGCACTAGTACACTCAATGTCAAATGTAAATATATCGTGGCATTTACAAGTAGTTTTATAGTCCCCTGTCTTGCTCTTGTGGTGGCTTTTCTTTTCTTCTATATTAAACTGATAATGTTGTAATTGCCCCGTGTACAGTTCCATTAGTTAGCCTTTCAGTTTTTGCCTTAATAAGTCTATTACTTGTTCGGTGTTGAGACTCTCGCCCTTATTATCTTTAACTATTTGCTCTAGTTCAGACGCTAGGTCTATCTTTTTATCTGTGCCCGTTTCCGACTCTTGTATCATTCTGACCGTGTCAGAGTCTAAGTTAAATTGCTCGACCAGGGACGAACTTGTACCCATTAACTCGACCATACTACGCCATTGCTCGTAAGTAACACCCTTTCGGTCGGCTGAGCTGTTTATATAGCTCCTATACTTTGCTAGGTCTTGCCGTGTTCTCTTGGCTGTTTTCTCTGTTCCTTTCCAGGTCTCGAAGTATTCGAGCTCTCGGGCTTGTCTGATTAATTGCTCTTTGGTCTTACCTCTAAAGCCTGTTACAGCATATCCACGTTTTCCAATTATGCCCTTACTCCTTAGGGTGTTTATTTCAGTCTGTACAGCCTTAGACGGTTTCGCTCCTCCCGTGTTTATCTCGGCTAGTTTCTCGTTAGCTGAGTACGTCAACTCTTTTATGTGTGCCTGTAATTGTTTAACGGTTAACTCCCTTAATTTTTGACTCATATTTAGCTAATACCTCCATTAATTTATCATTAGATACACCCGACAGAATACACGCCCATTTACTCTTTAAAAACTTCAAAGGGTTGTCTACTATGTGTTCATTCTTATTCATTGCCAGGTCGGGACTTACTACGTCTATTAACGCCCTTTCTATTATTGCATATGCTAATTCCTGGTAACCCTCGTCTATTAATATTTCACGGTCGGAGTCTGATAGTCTAGAGTATGCCTCGTCTCTGTCGTGCATGCACTTATTAATGTCTTTAGCTCCTCGACCTATACGCCCGTTTTTAGTTTCTCTTTTATTCTTACAATTTGCGCATAATATACAATTACTACATGTACTATACATATTTACAACAAGAGGGGAGCTTGTAACTCCCCTCGCTCCTTTCTAATTATTTGTCTAACAGCTCTCCTATCTGTCTTTCGATATCGTCGAGCATTTCACGGGAAACAGGAAACCACACGGTATTATACCACTTTTCGTTACCCTCCTTGTCCTTTCCCTTTCTAGACGGGTAACAAATCATAGAACCGTCGACACCGTCCTTGTTGGTGTATTCCTGGACAGCTAAACCCTCAATATGTACCCCGTTAACACTTGCGTTGAAAACGTAGCGTCTCTTTTCGGGTAAGTGGAAAGCTGTCTTTACCTTTACGGTGTAAACTGTCTTTTCCTGTGTTGCTGTGTTAACTGTTGCGTTCTGTTTTGACTGTACCATATACTAGTCCTCCTTTTCTTTGTGAAAAAATTTAATTGATATATTGAACACCTCACAGACCAGGTCTGCGAAGATAATTCCAAGAAATGCCACTAACGGGCTGATAAATAAGAGTATTAAAAAGGTTAGAATATACGTCATACTATTGTAACCTCGCTAAATGCCGACTTGTGTATCTCGACGCTGTCTATGTCGTCGGTATCATAAATTATAATGCTTTCGGCGTGTACGGTCAAGGAATAATCTTTTGTAATTGCCACTGTGAGTTGAAACGTACCAGGCGCAAAGTCTGTATTTATTTCGTGAACGTCGAGCCCGATACTTAAAAGTCTTAATAATGTGTCCTGGTTGATACCTTTAAATTTTACTTTCATATTGTAGCTCCTTTCTATTAGCTCTCTAATATTTCCCTAAAACATATATACACCGTTTCCGGGTCAGGTATATTAGTGCATAAACTTCTGCCTATGTGTGCAAGTTTATACCACGATAAATAATAGTCGGTCGTCGTGTCGTATATAAGCACCGTTTCGTTTAGATATTGTACTATTATTTCATTAGTACTACACGACGCCTCTATTTTAGTTAGTAGTCTCTCCTGTTCTTCGTCGGTTAACCAATCGTACGCTTTTCTTACTTCTTCCCTGGTCATATAGCCTCTTTCTCCCCGTCTAGCCGATAGGACAGCTAATAGTTAACAGCAATAATTAATTGCTATATATATTGTTCTGTTTGTCTTGCCTGTTGTTATTCCCTGTACTTCATATTCTCCGTATTGGGTGTACATCTCATCAAAATTACTTGTTACAAAGTAGTCCGTCTCATTGTCTACTATTGCTATGTTTTCATTGTTAATTAATGGTATTAGTTCATTTACTTTCATATTTCCTCTTTCTCCCCGTCTAGCCGTTAGGACAGCTTAGCTTTTTATCTTAAGTCGTTTTCCTCGTAGTCGTCTACGGGTTTGCTAGTCATATGTAAGAAGTAGCACGCTGTTAACATTCCGTTGAGCTGTGTTCTGTAGTATTCGGCTGTATAGTTCTGTCCGTTCTCGTAACATTTTTTAGCTGACTCATAATATGTATTAATACAACTTAATAATTGTTCTTCTCTCTGATTATGTGTTTTAACCTCTACGCCTTTAAAGTATTTGCTCATTTTTCTGTTTCCTTTCTAATCAACTATATTCAACTAAATGTCCTGTGGACAATTATAGAATACCACACTCATATAATAATAGTTGTAAAAATCTATTCCTAAATTGTATAAATCTATTAATTAAAGAAAC
>JAKSNX010000041.1 GCA_024405815.1 Paludibacteraceae bacterium
AAAGCATCTTCTATATGCTCTATTGTCATAAGTCCTGTTTTATCTCTTATTATTGCAATTATGTCAAATCTTACAGGTAAATCCAACCTAAAATACTTAATGTAGCCGTCTGTGGCGTTTACTATGCGGCGTATTTTTTTGTTGTTTACCGCAGATTCAGGATTGCCATAGATGCTTGTGCTACGTGTTTTTACCTCAACCACCACTAACATTCCGTCTTTCTCTGCCACAATGTCAAGTTCCAAATGCCCGCAATGCCATCTGGTATGGCGTATCTTGTAACCTCTCTTTTTCAGGTACTCAGTAGCCACATTTTCACCTTCATTGCCGATAATGGTGTTTTCTAACATTTTTTTTGTACCTTTGCACCTCGTGATTGCTTCAGACGGCAAAGTTAACATTTTTAATGCAAAAAAAAGAAAAAAATATTGTAAATCCTGTTTGCGGGCAAAATCCGTTTATTCGTAGGAATAGGGTTGTGATTATGCTTAACGACAAGGAACACAATACATTAAACCGTTATTTGGAGAAATACAAGATTAAGAATAAGTCAAAGTTTGTGCGTGAAGCACTGATGCACACTGTAATAAAAAGGTTAGAAGAGGATTATCCAAGCTTGTTTGATTGATAAGGGTCAAGTATTATGGAATGTGACGATATAAGATTTATGAAGCTGGCTTTGGATGAGGCTCAGAAGGCATACAATGCTGATGAGGTTCCCATCGGGGCAGTGATTACGCTTGACGGGCAGATAGTGGGGCGTGGACATAATCTTACTGAGAGGCTTGCAGATGTTACAGCACATGCTGAAATTCAGGCTATTACCGCAGCCGCTGCTACATTAGGGTCTAAATATTTAGAGGGGTGTACAGTTTATGTTACGGTTGAGCCGTGTGTAATGTGTGCAGGGGCAATGTATTGGGCAAAGATAGCAAGGCTTGTGTATGGAGCACCCGATGAAAAGTATGGATACTCAAAAATAGCACCCGATGCCTTGCACCCCAAAACTATTGTAGAAAGCGGTGTCCTTGCAGAAAAGTGTGCCGATTTAATGAAAGATTTTTTTAAAAATAAAAGATTATAACATGGATTTTGTAGAAGAATTAAAATGGCGTGGAATGTTGCATAGTATGATGCCAGGCACGCAGGAACAGTTGCAGAAAGAGATGACAGTTGCGTATCTTGGCATAGACCCTACCGCAGATTCCCTACATATAGGGCACCTTTGCGGAGTTATGATGCTACGTCATTTCCAGAGATGCGGGCACAAACCAATAGCTCTTATTGGTGGTGCCACAGGTATGATAGGTGACCCATCGGGTAAGAGTCTTGAGCGTAACTTGCTTGATGAGGCTACATTAAGGCACAATCAAGAGGCTATTAAAAAGCAACTTGAGCATTTTCTTGATTTTAATAGCAATCAGCCTAATGCCGCAGAGATGGTTAATAACTATGATTGGACCAAAGATGTAACATTCCTTGATTTTGCCCGTGAGATAGGCAAACACATAACCGTTAACTATATGATGGCAAAGGAGTCTGTTCAGAAACGCTTGAACGGAGAGGCTCGTGATGGTTTGTCATTTACAGAGTTTACATATCAGCTCTTGCAGGGTTTTGATTTTATGACACTTTATCAGACAAAAGGTTGCAGACTTCAGCTTGGAGGTTCAGACCAATGGGGAAATATCACTACTGGTACAGAACTTATCCGCCGCAAACTTGGAGGAGAGGCGTTTGCACTTACCTGTCCGCTTATAACTAAGGCAGACGGAACTAAGTTTGGTAAGACAGAGAGTGGCAATGTATGGCTTGACCGCCGATACACATCACCTTATAAATTCTATCAGTTCTGGCTAAATGTGGCAGACGATGATGCAGAGCGTTATATAAAGATATTCACATCTCTTACTAAAGAGGAGATAGACGCACTTATAGCGGAGCATCAGCAGGCACCTCATTTAAGAGTGCTTCAAAAAAGACTTGCAGAAGAGGTTACTATTATGGTTCATTCACGTGAGGACTACGAAAAGGCGGTGGAGGCATCGGGAATTTTGTTTGGCAATGGTACGGCAGATTCTCTAAAATCACTTGATGAGGCAACATTGTTAGATGTGTTTACGGGTGTTCCAAGTTTTGAATTCTCTGTTGCAGAGAATGAGGGTGCAAGGCTTGCAGACCTTATGGTGGATAAAACTCAAGTGTTCCCATCAAAAGGCGAGATGCGTAAATTGGTGCAGAACAATGGATTCTCAATAAATAAAGTTAAAATAACAGACCCTAATGCAGTATTTAGTGGAGATATGCTTCTTGACGGAAAATACCTATTGATACAGAAGGGTAAGAAGAACTATGTTCTGCTAATTGCAAAATAATTTTAAAAAAATTTGTAAGTAAAACAAATTTGTTGTACTTTTGCACCGCTTTAGTAAAAAAGCAACACGATGGGCTCATAGCTCAGTCGGTTAGAGCATCGGACTCATAACCCGCAGGTCCTTGGTTCAAGTCCAAGTGGGCCCACTAAAAAAAAGACTCCTAAAAAGGAGTCTTTTTTTGTTGCCTTGCTCTGAATCGAACAGAGATAGCCAGAACCAAAATCTGATGTAATAACCGTTATACGACAAGGCAATTTTTACGACCGCAAAGGTACATCAAATTTAAATAAAAACAAAAAAATATTCATTTTTTTTATAAAAATACAATAATTTGTAAAAAGTGTATTACCTTTGCGGAAATTTTTAAGAGATATTACTTCAATGGTAATAATAGAGGACTTGAATACTTTTAAGGCAGATTGCGGATATGCTGCCGCCATAGGTTTTTTTGATGGATTGCATATTGGGCATAAGGCACTGATTGGCAAGCTAAAAGAGGAAGCCTCTGCTCGTGGGCTAAAAACATTGATTGTTACATTTGCCCAGCATCCACGTGAGCTTATGCACGCAAGTTATGTGCCTAAATTGCTTACCACCAAGCAAGAACGTATTGCATTATTGGAGCAGGAAGGGATTGACATCTGTTATGTAATTAAGAAAAACGATGTGTTCTCAATGTCAAGTGCTTATTTCCTTAAAAGCGTACTTGCCGCAAAACTTAATGTTAAATATTTATTAGTGGGCTATGACCATCATTTTGGATGTGACAGAGAGAAGGGATATGATTACTATAAGGTGTGCGGTGCTGATTGTGGTGTAGAGGTAGAGCAGTTTGGAGCAGTGTCTGTATCCGATAACCATTTAAGTTCATCTACAATACGTCACTTGATTGAGGATGGGAAAATAGATAATGTTAACAAGTTTTTAGGCTATAATTACACTATAGGAGGCACGGTTGTTCATGGTAGAAGTTTAGGGAAAACCATAGGATTTCCAACAGCAAACGTAGCCATAAATGATGTGCGTAAACTTATACCCAAAGAAGGTGTGTATTCTGTTAAGGTTACGCTGGAGGGGGAGAAAAAAGCATACAAGGGTGTGCTTAATATAGGTGTACGTCCTACATTCATAAATTTAGGCTCAATAAGGACAATAGAGGTTCACATTCTCAAGTTTGATGGTGACATATACCAACGTAAGATAAATGTGGAGTTCCTTAAATTCTTGCGTGCCGAAGAAAAATTTGACAATCCTCAACTACTTGCAAGGCAAATAGAAAAGGACTGCAAAAATTCTTAAATCTTAATGTCTTTTACCATAAGCTGAATGGATTTGTTGCCATTAAAATTATTCTCTTCTATGGTGTAGCAAATACTTACAGGTTTAAGACCTTTGATATGGTCATTGAACTGCTCTCCCATACCAAACGCTATTCCGTTCATAACACTCTCACTGTCAGGCTCTGTGAGCTCAAGTTTAAGGTGTTCCAACTCCTTGCCCACAAGGCGGCTGGTTCCAAAATCAACCACATTGTGCGTTACAAACACAGGTTTCATATTATCTGGTCCGAAAGGAGCGAATTTCTGCAATATGTTAAAGAATTTAGGTGTAATCTCTGAAAAATGTATTGTAGCGTCAACATCTATCTGCGGTGTTTTCTGCTCCTCTGTTATGTTGGCTGTTACATACTCATCAAAACGGCGTTGGAACTCAGCCACATTCTCCTCTTTCATGGTAAGACCTGCGGCATATATATGCCCACCAAAATTCTCAAGCAAATCGCGGCAGGAGTCTATGGCCTTATATATATCAAAACCACTTACAGAACGTGCCGAGCCTGTGGCAAAACCATTAGACAGTGTTAAAACAACTGATGGACGGTAGAATTTCTCACTAAGGCGTGATGCCACTATGCCTATCACACCCTTGCTCCATTTAGGATTATAAACCACTATTGAGTTACGGTTTGCAAACTCCGTATCATCGGCAATGCTGCCAAGAGCGTCATCGGTGGTCATCTTATCCAAATCCTTACGCTCCTGATTGTATTTATCTATACAGCCGCTACGTTCTTTTGCAAAATGCAAATCTTTGGTTATCAATAGTTCCACAGCCTCTCCAGCAGAGTGCATACGCCCCGATGCGTTTATTCTTGGCCCTATTTTAAACACTATATCACTTACCGAAACCTCCCTGCCCCTTAATCCGCATACGTCTATTATACCTTGTAACCCTATACACGGATTGGCATTTAGCTGTTTTAGTCCAAACAGCATAAGAACCCTATTCTCTCCACTGATAGGCACTATATCAGACGCTATGCTCACTGCCAGCAAGTCCATAAGAGGTATAAGTTTCTCAAACGGAATATGATTGCTGATAGCAAAAGCCTGCATAAGCTTAAACCCTACACCGCAACCCGATAGGTGTGCGTATGGATATGTGGAATCAACTCTTTTAGGGTCTAATACAGCAACTGCGGCAGGTAACACATCATCGGGGTTATGATGGTCACAAATAATAATATCCACATTACGTTGAGTGGCATATTTAACCTTTTCTACAGCCTTTATACCGCAATCCAAAACTATAATAAGAGAAAAACCATTCTCTGAGGCATAATCTATACCTTTGTAAGATATACCATAACCCTCATCATAACGGTCTGGTATATAGAAATCTATACTTGAATAGAACTGTTGCAGGAATTTATAGACAAGTGCCACAGCGGTAGTACCATCAACATCGTAGTCACCATAAATAAGAATCTTCTCTTTCTTACCTAACGCACGGTTAATACGCTCCACTGCCTTATCCATATCGTTCATAAGGAATGGGTCATGTATATGGCTTAACTGAGGGTGGAAAAACCTACTTGCATCATCTATTGTCTTTATACCACGCTGAACCAGTAATCGGCAAAGTGTGGGGCTGATTTTAAGTTGCTCCACAAGATTATCCTTACAACGCTCATCTTCTTCTGAAAGATTATTTATTATCCACTTACTTTCCATAATCTAAAAAATATATAAAAACTTGTCCCTTGTCCCTTGCCCCTTGTCCCTAATTTTGTATCTTTGCAAAGTTATAAAGAATTATTTAAATTATGGCAAATAATGATGAAATATTGATAGCTGAAGTTAAAAAGGCTGTTGAGGTGCTGCGTAATGGTGGTATCATACTATATCCCACTGATACTGTCTGGGGAATAGGGTGTGATGCAACCAACAGCGAGAGTGTGGCTAAGATATACGCCATTAAGCATAGAGAGGATAGCAAATCTATGCTTGTACTATGTGACTCTATGGCAAAAGTTTCATTATATGTAAACCATATACCCGATATTGCATACGACCTCACTGAACTCTCCGAAAAACCTATGACCATAATTTACCCCGATGCTAAAAACTTAGCGTCTAACCTTATAGCCTCTGATGGCAGTGTAGGCATCAGAGTGACGACAGAAAAATTCTCCAAATATCTGTGTGGAGCATTTGGAAAACCTATTGTATCAACATCTGCAAACATAAGCGGAGAACCTGCCGCTGCCTGTTTCTCGGAAATTTCAGAGCAAATCAAGGGTAGTGTGGATTATATTGTGAGCTACAGACAGGACGATACTGAAAAAAAACAACCTTCAAGCATCATTAAGTTGGAAAAAAACGGTATCTTTGCACTTTTAAGGAAATAATTTGTAATTTCAGAAATAGATGAATTCTTGTGAAATCTGCATAAAGAGGATTTTTGATGTGTTATTCTCGTTGTCGGCAATACTTTTGCTGATACCATTATATGTAATACTGCTTATTGTAGTAGGTGAAAAGCCTATATTCAAGCAAGAACGCATAGGTCTTCACGGAAAACCTTTTATTATTTACAAGTTCCGTTCCATGATAATAGACGCTGAAAAAGATGGACCGATGTTATCCGATATAAATGACCCAAGAATAACAAAAATAGGCAGAGTACTTAGAAAATACCGCTTAGACGAGATTCCGCAGTTTTTTAATGTGCTAAAGGGAGATATGTCATTGATAGGCCCCAGACCTGAGCGTAAATTTTATATTGACCAGATTGTTAAAAAGTTACCTGATTATTGTATGTTGCAGAGTGTAAGACCAGGCATAACATCGTGGGGTATAGTAAGATACGGATATGCTACAACTGTAGAGCAAATGATAGACAGATGTGCTTACGATATGCTTTATCTTAAAAACGCATCACTGCTTTGGGACATAAAAGTACTGATACACACCATTAAGGTTATTTTTAAGGGCAGAGGTTTATGATAGAAAGAAAAGATTGGTATGGAGACCTGCTTCATTGGCGTGAGAAAAACATTCCAAATAATAGGTTCATACTGATATTGAGTTTTTTTGTAGGAGTGTTTACCTCTCTTGCCGCCTGTGCGTTAAAATGGCTTATATTCCTTATCCAGCATCTATTAACACTTGACTTTACATTTTATGAGGAGCAGTATCTGTATTTACTGTATCCGGCAGTTGGTATTCTTTTGGCTCTTTTATTTGTTACATTCATAGTTAAAGATGACATAAGCCATGGTGTTACCAAGATATTGTTTGCAATCTCACAGCGTAAAAGCATCATTAAGCCACACAATATGTGGACATCACTTGTGGCAAGCTCCGTTACTATAGGGTTTGGTGGTTCTGTGGGTGCAGAGGCTCCTGTAGTGCTTACAGGTTCCGCCATCGGGTCTAATTTGGGAAGATTCTTCAAACTAGACCAAAAGACTCTGATGCTTATGGTGGGTTGTGGTGCCGCTGGTGCTATAGGAGGTATATTTAAAGCCCCCATAGCAGGAATAGTATTTACACTGGAGGTGCTTATGCTGGATATGACATTCACCTCTGTTATACCACTGCTTATATCTTCTATCACCGCAACTACATTAGCATATTTTCTTCAGGGTGATGCAGTCCTATTCCAAATGCAGGGAGAGACTTTCGCACTTCAACGCATACCTTATTATCTGCTATTAGGCGTGATTTGCGGATTTATGTCTCTATATTTTACAAGAGGAATGAACTGGATAGAGAATATATTTGGCAAAATAACCAATAAATGGATTAAGTTTATTGTGGGTGCTGTAGTGTTAAGCGGACTCATTTTCCTATTCCCTCCACTATACGGCGAGGGTTACGACTCCATATCAGCCCTACTGAATGTGGATACATCACAGATTTTTGAACAAAGTCTGTTTTACGGGTTAAAAGGCAGCACATTCTGGCTTATAGCGTATATGCTTATGATAGTGCTGTTTAAAATATTGGCATCTGCGGCAACAAATGCGGGAGGAGGTTGTGGTGGTATATTCGCTCCTTCTCTTTTTGTAGGTTGCTTTACGGGTTTTATTACAGCCACTGCACTGCATCTTTTAGGCATCAACGTTCCTGCTCAGAATTTTGCCCTTGCCGGTATGGCTGGCTTGATGTCTGGTGTTATGCACGCACCTCTTACAGGTATTTTTCTTATTGCTGAATTATCGGGCGGATACTCTCTGTTTATCCCTTTGATGATAGTCAGCGTGGTTTCCTATTGCACTATAATTGTATTTGAACCACACAGCCTATATGCAATGCGTCTTGCTAAAAAAGGTGAACTTATGACTCACCATAAGGACAAGGCAGTATTGGGATTCCTGAAAACAGAAGATTTTATAGAATCAGACATTCAGACCATACGCCCTGAGGCTATGTTTGGTGATTTAATAAAACTGATTTCAAAATCAAGCCGCAACATATTCCCTGTGGTAAACGACAAAGGTGTTTTCTTGGGTGTAATAACATTAGAGGAGGTGCGTAATATTATGTTCAGACCCGAACTATATAATAGGTTTACGGTTCGCAAGCTTATGGTTTCGCCTCCAGCCAAGATATACATAAATGACTCTATGGAATCCGTTATGCGTAAATTTGAGGATTCAAGGGCATGGAATCTACCTGTATTGGACGGAGATAAATACATAGGGTATGTATCCAAATCCAAGATATTCAATGCCTACAGAGAGGTGTTGGTGGATTTGTCAGCTGATTAAGGATATTAGAGTTTCTTGGCTAATCTGTTCCATTCCCTATATCCTACTATGGCAAGCACTGAATATAGTAGATATAGTGATGCCGTAACAGGAATATCCTTGTATATGTAGAGCCCCACTGTAACCACATCTACCACTAACCATACAAGCCACTGCTCTGTATATTTGCGAGACAGCATCCAAAGTGCCACAATAGACAATGCCGTGGTGAAACTATCGCAGATAGGTACTGTGCTGTTTGTAAAATTAACAAGCAGCAGATAAATTGCCACATGAATTACAATGTACGATGCTATTACGTACGGAATCAGTTTTTTATCGTGTTTAAGAATAGAATGGGGAACAACTGCTTTTTTTGATTTTGAAGGAGCGTGGTAAAGCCAGCAGATAAGTCCGTAGATTCCTGCAAAAATATAATATACATTTATTGCGGCATCGGCATAAAGACCTTTATCGTAGTAAAGTGTTCCTTGAACTATAGGCATAAGAATACCCACAACCCACATCCATACATTAACCTTATACTCAAGCCATAGATATAGGAGACCTAAAATAACGCCCACAATCTGTAATATCGTTGTTTCCATATATAGTAAAATTAGAAAGTTACCGTTACATTTCCCATAGCGTTGAATTTAGCCTGCGGGAAATAATATGCCACACCATCATACGCTGATGCGTTAGCGCAATACTCTGCATTAAACAAATTGTTAAGCGCCACTCCAAAATGTAATCTACATGCATTCCTAATATTAAATCCATAACCTAAACTTAGGTTTGTAACCCAATACGGGTCTATTGTAAGATTGCTCTCAGAGTAGTTTGTAATATATTGCCTTCCTACATACCGGGTATTCCAAACCGCACTGAATCCATTAGTGTCAACTCCTGCCTTTATGGTGGCAATAACAGATGGAGAGTAGGATAGGTCTGTACCATAATCCACCGCTTTATTTTGGCTTAGAGTAACATTTCCTCCAAACCATAGCCATTTAAGTGGGGTGGCAATCGCCTCTATCTCAATACCTCGCCTGTAACTGTTATCTATATTCATATAAAGGGCTTCGTATGTATCGGGATTCTGCTCCCCTGTAAGTACTAATTGGTCTTTGTATATCATATAGTAAAGGTTTACAGAGCCTCTAATCCATTTATGCTCAATACTATATCCGCACTCAACATCATACAGGCGTTCCGCTTTAGGCTGTACCTCTGCAATAGCGTTCACCAAATCACGCCTTGTAGGCTCTCTGTTTGCCATTGAGGCTGAGGCATAAACCTTATGATACTTGCAGAACCTGTAGCTGGCACCAAATTTAGGATTTACAAAATTATATAATTTTTTTATATCAATATCCTGCATTCCGCCTTTTTTGTAATCATAAACGTCATTTAATCCGTTTATTGCGTAATTTACATAACGATATTGAACGTCAGCATAGATATTGAATCCGTTAAATGCCTCCCAATTAACCTTTGCAAATACACTTACATCGTGTTTTAAGGAGTTATTTCTATAATATTCATAATTTCCGTTAAAGTTTGCCGCCTTAAATACATTTGTAACATACCCTTTATGCAGACTTGAGTATGTGTTCCATGACATTCCAAAATCAGTTGTAATCCTGTTGTTTTTATAGACGGCATACGCAATAAGTCCGCCAAAATGGCTCTCCTGCCTTTTCTCTCTTGTTAGGTTGCTTTTGGTAACAGGATTCCCATCAGAGTCGCATATATTATATAAGGTGTATTCTGACAGTGTGCGTGCATTTTTATATTGGTCATACCAACCATTGCCGTAGGTGTAGTGTGCAGTGGCATTAAGCCCCCAATGGGCATTAAAATTGTGTGTTATAATAAGGTGGTTGTTTGTCTGAATGTAATTGTCCTTTTGGTTGTCATAAAAGGATATTACGTTTCCGTTGTCATCTTTTATCTCTCCACAAGGATTATACCTGCGGTTTTTTGCCATCTGTTCTTTAGTAATGCCGTCCCACGCATTGTAAGTATGTTCCACTCCACCAAATGAGAGCAGTTTAACCTTAGTGTCATTGCCTATATATCCTGCCTGTATCATATATGAGCCTAATTCAGTACTTGCCCTTTCCATATAACCGTCAGAGCTTGTATGAGATAACATTCCCTCTATAGCCCATTTCTCTTTCAGTAGCCCCGATGTTATATTAACCAACTCTTTGTTAGTGTTGTAACTGCCGTACAGGGCTATCACCTTGCCACCAAATTTCTCTGAGAATTTTTTACTCTCCAAATTTATGGAGCCTCCAAATGCACCTGTACCTGTAGATGATGTTACAGCACCTCTGTTTATCTGCACATTATCAGCACTCTGTATTAAATCAGGAGTATCCACCCAATACACTTTATGGCTCTCTGCGTCATTAAGGGGAACATCACCTACGGTTACATTTATACGGGTTCCGTCATAGCCTCGCATTCTTATGTCGGTGTAACCTACGCCGTTACCTGCATCAGAAGTAGCCACTACGGAAACCGAATTTTGCAAAATATAGGGTATATCTTCCGCTGTATTGGTACGGTTAATAGTTTCAGCAGTGATATTAGTTTGTGCTATCGGGTCAGAATATGATGAATGCATGGCAGTAACCTCTATCTGCCTCAATGTTTTAGAATATGTGGAGTCATCAACCTGCTCTAAGACATTGGTAACATCAGCCAAACAAAATGCCTGATTCAAACAGAACAAAAAACAATAAAAGAAGATTTTTTTCATATACGGCAAAATTTGTGAGGTACTCAATACTCTGCCGTTATCCCGGTATCAGCATTATCCGTATCCGGTACAATGGGTATAATCTCAGCCGTAAGTTGGCACCCCTTATTTTCACGGTGCGAAGATACAAAAAAATCTTTATATGCAAAAATTTAATATAAAATTTCGCTTATATCGGTGGCTTTTACAGACTGTCTTGTCTCTTGTGTAAGAGAACCACCATATATATAAATAGGTATAGATGTAATATAAGAAGAGAAATAACCTGTAGGATTATCCTTTAAATCAACCTCATACCATCGGGGCATAAGAGAGTACATAAGGTCTCCGCTAAGTCCTCTATAGTAAGCATATCGTACAGTTCCTGTAGAGTAGAATGCCTCTTCCATATCTTCGGCTGTGCATAGATTCTGCACACCTGGTATCAAATAAAAGAACTCTTTTGCTTTTTTCTGCACATCAGACAGGTGTAGTCCCGCTTTGGCTATCTCATCGTGGTTAAGATAGATATTCCCGTAGCCGCAGCTCAATACCCATTTCTTCTGCCCGAAAAACGCCATCAGATATGAATTAAGTAGGGCAGAGTATTTGCCTACATTAAAAGAGTCATAACTGAGACTTGGATTTATAGGTCTTGCATTCTCCTTACCACCAGTGCGTGACCCTATCAGTGCAATGGTAATATTCTCCAATCCCACTTTGCTTATTGCGTTATCTATAAGGCGTTTTATAGTTTGGTCTAATCTTAGATAGGCGTCTTCTGTTTCTAATGATATAGAGGAGTTTTGCTTTAGGTAGAATTTTGATAGAGAAAAGTTAACCATAAGCAGGTCTGTGGTCAGGTCTTTCCCCATTTTTTCATTTTCAATGGCTGCAAGTGCCAAATCGCAGATATAATCGTTGCAATATGGTACAGTCATAAAATTATCGTATGTCTTAAGCCCATTACAAGCCTCTCTTACGCCATATTTGAATCCTATTGTAGGTTTTCCACCCGATGTAACGTAAAATGCTATTGGGTACAGATTTTCCCAAGTCTTATCCAGATACCGTTCTATAGGTTTGGTGGCGTTATACTCTGATAACCATTCAGGCATAGCAGATGTGTAATATGATGAAGTGCTCCATTCACCTGTAAGGTTGTTCATATAGATAGGCAGACCAGAGTGTCCGCACATAGTCATCGCTATTGATGGGTCGGTAGCCACCGACACTATCTTTGCAATACCATAGCTGTCTTCGTATAACCTATCTGCAATGGTTGTGGAGTGAATGTTCTTTCCACTTAATCTGTAGTCATCGTTTATCCCTTTTGAGTCATTGTCATTAAGGGTGGCTGTATTTTTATTTTCCAACGGATTAAACGACATCTTCCCTATTACGCCATGAAAACATGGATTTGAACCCGTAAAAATAGTGGCAATATCTGCGTTGTAGTCCGTGGTTATATAGGGGAACTCAACATCGGGGTAATAATTACCCTGTGCCAAACGCTTGAATCCACCTTCTGTAAATTCATTAAAAAATTGGGAAAAACAGCGATTGTCAAAATCCTGAATGGTTATTATGACCTTTAGTTTTGCTACTGGTATGTCTGCCTTTACCTCAAAAATGGCAAGGCATAGAGTAAGACATAATATTAAACGTCTGAATTTATTCAACATTTGTCTTAATGGTGCTTTCTTCTTCAGGTTTGTCTTCAGGTTTGTTAAAGTAAATAGGCTTGATAACATCCTCTTTAACAACAAAAACCTCTGTAGCTCTGTCAGGGAAAGTCTCTTTTACAGTATTGCTGAAGTTAAGGGCTTCATAATATGATGAAAAATCGCCTAACCTCACTTTCCAAAAAGGAGAGTTGTATGTTACGTAAGTGTGCAGGTCAGGATAAATCTCTTTTATCTCTTTCTCAAGGTCAAAGGCACCCTGTTTTGCAACTTGTGGTGCATTGTTGGAGTAAATCTGAACTCTATAGCCGCTTGAAACCACAGCAGGATTGACTGTGCGTTCCGGTGTGGCTGATAAATTCTTATATAAAAGGGAGTCTAATTTTGCATTGTCTGCAAAAGAACCTACAGATATAGTGGCAAACGCACACAGTAAAAATATATATTTACACTTCATATCTTATTATAGTTTGGTGCAAAGATAGTGATTTTTATCCAATAATTAATTATCTTTGCAAAATATATGGACTATAACCCGATATATTATTATGGCTGACAGATATGTTATAATAGTGGCTGCCGGTATGGGCAGGCGTATGCACTCCGATGTACCCAAGCAATTTCTGCCTATTGATGGTAAGCCTATCCTTATGCGTACTGTAGAGGCGTTCCGTTCAGTACCAAACAAGATATTGGTGCTTTCTCATGATTGGATAGGTTATTGGCAAAAGTTATGTGCTGATTATGGCTTTAATGTACCGTGCAAGGTTGTAGAGGGTGGAGAGGAGAGGTTTAACTCAGTTAAGAATGCGTTGGAACTGATACCCGATGATGC
>JAKSNX010000042.1 GCA_024405815.1 Paludibacteraceae bacterium
GGAGAGAAATTCACAATGTACAGAGGTGGCATAAACATTATTTTAAGTTCACTTATTACCATGCCGTTAGCGTATGTTATAGCCTTTATAATTGACATATTTATTTTTGGCATACTTATTGCTATAATAAAATTGATTTTCAGTCCGTGGATGCTTGTTTTCTGCTGGAACTACTATAATCAGGTTAGAAAACTTATATCACTTATAAGGTCAAAACTACCGTCAAAGAAGCCTATAATTACAGAAATAACGGATAAAAGAACTCAATTATGGTCTGAATTAGACAATTTACTGACTAAAACTTTGTAATTTCAATAAAAATAATTATCTTTGTATTTGATATATAGTTAACTTTCAATTTTCAATTATCAATTTTCAATTAAATTATGAAGGCATCAAACATTGTAGCATTTCTTGCAGGCGTAGCCGCAGGTGCAGTAGCAGGTATATTGTTGGCTCCGGAAAAAGGAGATAAGACCAGAGCCAAAATCATCTCTCTTTTAGAGGAGAAAGGTATCTCTAAAGATAAATTTGAGGCTATCATTGACAGCGTCAAGGCTAAAATAAATGATTTTGCAGACTTATCTGACATAGAGGTGGCTATAGACGAGTCTCTTAAAGAGCAAGATGAAGAGGACAAGGATTAACAATCTGCAACGTAAATGGAACAGGAATATCAAAAACTTTTAGACGAAGTTAAGGAATACGCATCACTGCGTATTAAAATGCTTAAGTTAGAGTTGCTTGAAAAACTGTCATTGATACTTACTCTGTTTGTATTGGTGATGGTGGTGGTGGTTCTTCTGCTTACTGCCCTCACATATTTCTCTCTTGCCTCTGTCTATGCCTTAAAGGATGTACTTGGAGGTATGGCAATAGGTCTGAGTATTGTGGGTGGCTTGTTTGTACTAATCACTCTACTTATTTTGATTTTCCGCAAACAGTGGATTCTGAATCCGCTAATTAAATCACTAAGCAATATCCTTTTTAAAGAAGATGAAAAAAATAAATAACTTAGAGGATTTGCAGGCGGAAAAGATAAAACTTGCAAATCTTATAGATACAAAAGAGATTAAGATAAGAAATTCATTTGTTGTGGCTAAACGCCATACAGCTCTTAAATTCTCACCATTATCAATTCTAAAGAACACAGGAAAGGGAATCTTTTCTCTTACATCCCTTATCTCCAAACCCACCTTATTTAAATTGGGTATGAGTATAGGCAAAGGGATTGTAAACAAATGCAAACAAAGAAAAACGAGAGCCATTGGACATTAAACAAGTCCAACGGCTCTTTTTAACCATAAACACCAACTTACTATGACAAAACTTGTCACAATTTTATCAGCGGTAGCGACAGCATCCCTATCATGTTTTTTATGTCTTCCTATTTCCGCTCAAAGCCCGACTCCGGCTGCAGAAGGCCTATTTGCATTGCTAAGTTCCACAAGTGATGTATCATGTTACGGAGACAGCACAGGTATCTCTAAAATAGTAGCAAAAGGAGGTACAAAACCTTACACTGCAAAGTGTTATGATAAAAACACCGGATTGGAGGCAGAAGGCGTAATTATGGGTTTCATACTTGGCAATGCCACTTTTGCCCACCTATACGCAGGTGATTTTATTGTTACTATCACAGATTCAAGCGAACCTATTGAAGAAGTAAACGTAGAATTCAGCATACATGGACCGGCAGCACCGTTGGAATATGCTCCTAACACTACTGCCACTGACTGTTTTGGTGAAAATTCCGGAAAGATATTCGGCATAGCCTCAGGCGGCACAATGCCTTACAACTACGCCATTACAAATAAAAACACTCCATTCTCTGCCATCAACACAAGCGGTACATTTGAAAACATTCCTGCAGGAACATATAAAGCCGTAGTAAAAGATGATAAAGGCTGTACAGTTACCGTTGACGGCATAGAAGTGGAAACTCCTGAAGAAATAACAGTAAAAGACTTGACAACCAAACCCGCCGCCAAAGTGGTTTGTAAGGATGACAAGACAGCAAGTATAAAATTCACTGTTTTAGGACGTACAGAGCCTGTAGCACCTGCTGACACAGCAATCTACTATAGTGTAAAACTATTTTCAATAACAGAGCAGACCTCTTTAGCACCTACAGATTTTAAATCCTCAAATTCATTCCATCCTGTATTCAGACAAGTAAAGTATTGTGAGGTTACTGACCCTGAAACAGGTGAGACAAAACAAGTTCCATGCGGTTATGATACCCTGTTTGACAAAGGTTGCCATGAACCTACAAAAGAGATTGAAATCCCTAATTATACAGAAGATAAGAAAGGGTTTGACTGCAACGATTATATTACAGTATCAGGATTAGGCAAAGGGGCTTACAGAATTGAGTTCTATAGAGGCAAATGCATGCTTGGCTCTTACAAGGAATTTACAGTGGAACAAACAGGAGATTTGCCTAAAACAGTTAAAATAAACGCAATAGCACCTATTTGTGATGGCTCTGAACTAACAGTAACACCTGAAATAGAGACCACACCTGCCATTTCCAAATACAAATGGACATTAGGCGGTATAGAGGTTGGCACATCTAAAGAATTAAAACATACATACCCAATTTCAGAAGATGGCAGAATTTTACAACTTACCGCTACAAACGCTTGTGGTACAACAATTTCTAATGAGACTGAAATTAAGGTGCTTCCAAGACCTACTGCCGCCATCTATACAGACAAGGATATGCTCTGCGGAGGGGATTCCACCATTATGGTATTTTCTTTAAAAGGCACCGCCCCATTCTACTACACTTTACCAGATGGAACTAAAGACAGCACATTTAATGCTACTGAAAAGGTTGTTGTAAGACCCGATGCCAGCACTCAATATACGATAACTGCCTTACGTGATTTGAATTGCGAGGCACAGATTCCAGGTGACATTGAGCCTAAATACATAACTGTGTTTGATGAGCCTATTTGGGATTTTACCGTAACTGTTCCAGAAAAGATGGTCAGTGGCAGATATGTTACAGTAACCGCCACACCTGGCATGGTTAATTATGCTCTTGACCTTAACGGAAAAAATCTGTTCCCGGCAGACAAACTTAATGAATTTAAGGTTAAAAAATTCCCTTACGGCACATCTGTAAATGAGTTCACCATAAATATAGAGGATACCAACGGTTGCCGTTGGAGTGCCGCAAAGTCTGAGACCATAACAATGGAGACATTCCCTAACATATTTACGCCTAATGAGGACGGAATAAATGACATATTCCTGAAAGACTATTACATAGAGGTGTTTGACCGTTGGGGTACACTTATCTACTCCGGTTCAGACGGATGGAACGGTAAGCACAACGGAAGTTATGTGAATCCAGGTGTCTATCTGTATGTAGTTAAGACAGAGGGCTTGAATGGAGAAGAACTTACGTTTAAAGGCACAGTTACAGTAGAACGATAATCTCAATTAAAATCAACAGACTATGAATAGACAGAAACATATATGTATCGCCTTGGCGGCATTATGCTCCATTGGGGCTTTTGCAAGCAAACTTTCAGGCGACTCTCATTTTTTAAAGCATGATTATGCCGGTGCCATAACAGAATACCAAAAGGTTAAAAAAGACACCATTTATGCCAAGTACAAGATTGGAGAGTGCCACTCGTATCTTAATGAGCCCGAGCAGGCGGTAAAATTCATAAGTGAGGCTATTATTGGCGGTTACGACAAGTCTGAGGCCTATTTGATTTATGGAAAAAACCTACAAAAATTAGGGGAATATAAACGTGCCAAAGCCGCTTTTGATGAGTATGGCAGACTTAACCCAGGCGATAAAAGGGTTAAAAATCTGAAAGCCTCATGTGATTTTGCCATGAAACATGATGCCAAGAATCCTATCTCTCCAGAGCAAAGGCTTGACGGAATCTGTACATCTGGTTCTGAATATGGAATAGGTTATTATCAAAGTGGCATATTGTATGCTTCTACTACTATAACACCTAAAAACATTCAGAGTAAAATGTACTACTCTGATAACAACGACAACTATACCACATCACGTCCTGTAGATAATATGATTAAGATGAAAAAGGGACAGAACGTGGGAACTTTTGCCATTGACACCCTATATGACATTCTTTACTACAGCCGCTGTCTTAGCAATGAGGAGGAGAACTACTTTATTTACAAATCTGTATATGACAGCAAGAAAGACAAGTGGAAAAACAAAGGGGTACTGCATATAGGCAACCGTCACACTAACGCTGCTCACCCTGCTTTATCGCCAGATGGGAAAAGACTTTACTTTACATCAAACTACAAAGGCGGCTATGGTGGCACCGATATCTGGTACATAGAGAAAAAGAATAACGGTAAATGGAATCGCAAGCCTGTAAATGCAGGTGCCATAGTTAATACCCCAGGTAACGAGGCTTTCCCATACGTTATTGGTAACACCTTACTATTTGCATCAGACAACCAAATTGGTTACGGAGGCTACGATATCTACTCCGCACAAATAGATGGTGCAGCTATCTCAAATGTACGCAACCTTATGAGGCCTGTAAACTCATCGTATGACGATATTAACCTTATAGTTTCAGAAGAGGCTGACGAGGCTTTCCTAATATCAAGCCGCAATACTGAGACCAACGATGACATCTACCGTTTTGAAGGTATTTTCAGCAGTATGATGGTATCGGGTCATGTATATAATAAAAAAAGTGGCGAGCCTATCCAAGATGCACAGATTATAATAAACGGAATGGGCAAGACCCAAACTGTAACTTCTGATATTGACGGTTACTATTACGCATTTATTGAGGCTGGAGACTTTTACAAACTTACAGCAAACTCTGTAGGCTATATTCCTGATATGGCTATGTTTAAGACAGAGAAAAGCACAATAGGCACATTCCCTGTAGAACAGGATTTCTATCTTTCACAAACCGCAATGTCAATTAGCGGTAGGGTTTATGATTTGGAGACAAATGAACCATTCATTAACGAAGATGTGTTCCTATTGCAAGATGACAAGACCATTCAACAAACCAAGACAGACATTACAGGACGTTACCTGTTTACTGATTTGGAGAACGGTAAGGAGTATCAGGTTAAGGTTAACAAGCCTAACTTCCTGACCATAAGCAGCAAGCCTTTCATCTATAAAGAGGGCGACGGGAACAACAATCAATTTGACTTGGCTTCAATCAGTTACGAAGCACAACAAAGGCAAGGAGGCAATGGTGTAAACAGTTGGAACACAGACGGCACACGTGAAATTGTGCTTAATGAGATTTATTACAATTTTGACAGTGCCACACTTACAACAGACTCAAGGGCATCGCTTAATCGTATAATAATGCTCATGACATCTAATCCTACCATAAAATTGGAGTTTGGCTCACACACTGATATAAGAGGTACATACGAGTATAACGACAAACTATCTGAGGAACGAGCAAAGAGTGTTGTGGATTATCTTGTAAATGCCGGCATCAGTAAAGACCGTCTAAGCTGGAAAGGCTATGGCAAGCGTCATCCTATAGTGGAGCACGCCATTACTGAAGAGGAGCATAGACTTAACCGTAGAACAACATTTAAAATAATTGAAAGATAATAAGGCTTATGAAAAAGTTATATCATATAATTGCGTTATTAGTTGTATTGCAAGCATCTGCTTTTGCTCAGAGTGATTTTCAGATAAGCAATTGGCAACTTACAAAAACACACTACAATCCTGCCGCTACAGGTGCGTCAACGTATGCAAACATAACTATGGTGGCTCGCCATCAGTTCTTGGGGTTTGACGGAGCACCTACCACAGCCTTACTTAATTTTGACATGCTTGCACCAAGCATAAATTCAGGATTCGGTCTATCTGTTGTTTATGACAAATTTGGTCCTCTACGTACATACAATGCCGTTGTAAACTACGCCTATCATCTTAAAACAGGAGAGAACCAACACCTATCTTTTGGTGTTGCCGCAGGCGTTCAGGTTAAGCAGTATGACGCATCGGGTAATATTTATGAAAACGATGGAGACCCTACTGAATATTATGACAAAGACACTAAGATTCGCCCTACTTTCAATTTTGGATTGGAATACAACTTAAAGAATTGGGTTATAGGTGCATCTCTTACCAATATTCAAAGTTATTTCTATAAGAAGGATTTGCGGTTCCCTAATGTGAACTACTACTTATACACAAAGTATAGATTTGAGGTTGGCAGATTCTGGGATATTATACCAGGAATTGCAGCCCATTATGACAGCAATACTGTAAATGAAGAGATTAGCCTTACTGTACAATACACTAAACTGCTTTGGTTTGGTGCAGCCTACAGAATGAGCGATTTGTTCCTATCTGAAAGCATTGTTCCATACATCGGGTTTAACATTACAGATTACGTAAGATTGGGCTACGCATACGACTACAACCTTACCCAACTTAACAAGTATGGGAAGGGAACTCATGAGTTACTACTTACAATCAGATTTAAGACAAACGGAGACACATTTAAGACTCCAAGATTTGCAGAATGGTAAAAACTGAAGAAGATATTGAACAGGAATTTTATGACCTGCTCAATGATTATATGGCATCAAGTCACGGCAAAAAGCGTGATGTAATAATTAAGGCATATAATTTTGCAAAAAAAGCACATGGAGGAATTCGCAGACTCTCTGGTGAACCTTATATTGTGCACCCACTTGCAGTTGCCAGAATATGCTGTACTGAGATAGGACTTGGCTCCACATCTATATGTGCTGCTCTACTACACGATGTTATAGAAGATACTGAATATACAATAGATGATATCAGGGCTGTATTTGGCAGCAGCATTGCAGATTTGGTGGAGGGTATATCCAAGATATCCGGTGGCATATTTGGAGAGAAATCCATTGAGCAAGCTGAAAATTTCAGCAAACTTGTAATTTCAATGTCTGAGGACATTAGGGTTATTCTGATAAAGATAGCAGACCGCCTTCATAATATGCGTCGGCTTGACGCACAAACCACTGACAAACAGATGAAAATAGCGTGTGAAACAGAGTATATCTATGCTCCGCTATGCCATAGGCTTGGACTGTTTGCCATAAAGACAGAACTGGAAAATCTCTGTTTTAAATACAATTTTCCGGCAGAGTATGACTACATACAGAGGCGTTTGGACGCCGAGACAAACAAGCGTATAGGACTTTATAATAAATTTGCATTCCCTATAACAACCAAATTAGACGAATTGGGATATAAATATGAGATGAAGAAACGTATTAAGTCTCCCCACTCCATATTTAAGAAAATGCAGACCAAACATATCCCATTTGAAGAGGTTTATGACATTCTGGGTTCACGCATAGTATTTGACCCTGAACCCGATGCAGATGAAAAATTGGAATGCTGGAAAATCTACAATATAATTACAAGCATCTATAAGCCACACCCTAACCGCACAAGGGATTGGCTAAGCAACCCTAAGACTACAGGTTATGAGGCACTGCACGTAACGGTGATGGGACCTGAAGGTTACTGGATTGAGGTGCAAATACGTAGCCGCCGTATGGACGATATAGCAGAGAAAGGTTTGGCTGCACACTGGAACTATAAGAAAGATTACTCATCAAGCGAGAACAAGATTGAGGAGTGGCTCAATACAGTTAATGAATTGCTTAAGAGCCCTGATAGCAATGCTATGAAACTGCTTGAGTCATTCAAGATTTCACAATATGAGTCAGAGTTTTTTGTGTTCACGCCAAAGGGCGACATAAAATCGGTACCTGCCCACTCTACCGTGCTTGATTTTGCTTTCAGCATACACACAGACATCGGGTGCCATGCTATAGGGGCTAAGGTAAACAACAAGATAGTACCGTTAAACTATGAGTTGCACAGTGGAGACCAGGTTGAGATTCTTACATCTGAGAAACAGACACCTAAAGCAGAGTGGATAGATTACGTTTCCACTGCAAAAATCAAAGATAAACTTTGTGGAATTCTTAAGATTGGCAATCATAATTACAGGGCATTAGGCGATGAGAAACTTAGGGAAGCTCTGTTTGCCGCAGGTTACAGCATAAAGAAAAGCTACACTCCTGATATTGTTTCAAAGTTACTAAAAGGGTACAAACGCAAAAATTGGGACGCACTGCTTACTGATATTGGCAATGGTGTTCTCTCATTGGAGGATTTGCCTGCCATTATAAAAAGGAACAGCGGGCAAAGTGCCTTCTCTAAATGGATTCCTAAATTTATAAAAGGTGATACAGTACCCGATGCCATACGCAATGTTAGTATTCCTGAGACAGACGTAAAATCGGAATCTTCTGCTGTAAATGGGAATAAAGTGCTTGC
The DNA here is from genome assembly GCA_024405815.1 of Paludibacteraceae bacterium. GTDB lineage: Bacteria > Bacteroidota > Bacteroidia > Bacteroidales > Paludibacteraceae > Enterocola. The sequence goes on from JAKSNX010000042.1 coordinate 8,345, forward strand.
TGCTCTTGTTGAGATTAAGGGTATTGCACGCAAGCGTATGCTGCTGGATATTGTAACAGTCATATCTGGTACTACAAGTGCCTATATTGAGAAAGCGGATATAAGTACAGACAACGGATTATTCTGTGCCAGACTAAATCTGTACGTATCGGATTCGGCTGAAATCAAGAGTATATATAACTCATTATCAAACATTTCAGGAGTTGAAAGCGTTACGCGTATTGAGTTATGAGATTTAAATTTTTAATATTAGTATTTTTTATCTGTACTATGATTTGTGCATCTACCAACCCTATTCTGCAAGACGGGTTCATCGGGTTTTCAAAAATAGAGACCAAGCACTACACAGAGGCTTTTGAAAAAGGATTTGCAGAGCAAGAGAGAAACATTGAATCCATTGTCTCTAATAAAGAGAAAGCTACATTTGAAAACACTATATTGGCATTGGAGTACTCTGATGAAACCCTTAGCCGTACATGTAGCATTCTTTTTAACCTAATTGAGGCTGATACCAATGATGAGCTTGACTCATTGGCTCAAAAATACAGCCCTATACTAACAGAAAAAAGCAATCAGATATTTCAGAATGAGGCTCTTTTTAAAAGGGTAAAGGAGGTTTATGATGGCAGAGAATCATTGAACCTTGATGCGGAAGACCTTAAATTACTTGAAGATACATATACATCGTTTGTACGTAACGGAGCCAATCTTAACAAGAAAGACAAAAAGGAGTTTGCCAATCTGTCAAAAGCATTAAGTTCTCTTACATTGGAGTATGGACAGAACGTACTTAAAGAGACTAACTCTTTTTCTATGACACTTACAGAACCCTCTGAGTTGGAAGGTCTGCCCGATTATGTGTTAAATGAGGCTAAACATAGGGCTAAAGAGGCTGGCAAAGAGGGATACCTATTTAATTTAAGTGCTCCAAGTTACATGGCTTTTATGAAATTCTCAAGTAACAGAACCTTGCGTGAGAAATTATACAAAGCGTATAACACTAAAGGCAACAAAGGCGGCGACAATGATAACAACAAGATAATAGAACAGATTGTGAACAATCGCCTTAGATTGGCAAACATAATGGGTTGCAAGACCTACGCAGACTACAAGTTGCAACGCACTATGGCAGAAAACACTGAAAATGTTTATGACCTGCTTGACAATCTATACTCCAACTATATGCCTGTGGCAGAAAAAGAGCTGAATGAACTTACCTCTTATGCAAGGAAGCTTACAGGAGACTCCACCTTTGTGCTGCAATCGTGGGATTGGGCATATTTCAGTGAGAAACTGCAAGAGGATAAATACAATATAAATGAGGGTATGCTAAAGCCCTATTTTGAACTTGGCAGAGTTAAAAAAGGTGTATTTGCTCTTGCAGGTAAATTATATGGCTTGAAATTCTCCCTTAATGACACCATAGATAAATATCACAAAGATGTGGAGGTTTATGATGTTACAGACGGCGATGGGAAATACATAGCCACGTTTTACGCTGACTTTTTTCCGCGTGCCAGCAAGCAAGGCGGTGCATGGATGACTGAATTCCGTTGCCAAAAGATTAAAAACGGAGAGAATCTGAGACCCTACATATCTATAGTTACAAATTTCAGCATACCAACAGACTCAACCCCCTCTCTGCTGTCGTTTGGAGAGGTTACCACTCTACTCCATGAGTTTGGACACGCCCTGCATGGAATGCTTGCAAACACAAAGTATGCATCTATGAGTGGCACCAATGTCTATAGGGATTTTGTGGAGTTACCCTCACAATTTATGGAGAATTTTGCATACGAGTGTTGTTTTCTTGACGATGTGGCTATACATTACAAGACAGGAGAGAAGATTCCTGCTGAATATATACAGAAACTGCGTGACGCAGAGAATTTTCATGTGGCATACGCTTGCGTGAGACAATTGAATTTTGGATATTTAGATATGGCATGGCATACACTGAATAAGGATTGGAAAGCAACAGCCTCTAATAAAGTGGAGGATTTTGAACGTGCGGCATGCACTAAGACCACTTTTTTACCTACTGTGGAAGGTTGTTGCGTAAGCACAGCATTCGGTCATATATTCTCTGGTGGCTACGCCGCTGGATATTATAGTTATAAGTGGTCAGAAGTGCTTGATGCAGACGCATTTGCTTATTTTAAAGAGACAGGAGTGCTTAACCCCGATACAGCAAAAAAATTCAGAGAGATGCTTCAATCAGGCGGTACTGTAAACCCGATGACACTATATGTGAGATTCCGTGGACAGAAACCAACAGTTGATGCATTGCTAAAACGTAACGGAATTATTTCAAAATAAAAAGATATTAACAAAACAGACACATTTTTTTATCAAAAGTATTGTCAGTTTAAACAAAAAAAGTAACTTTGCAACTCCGAGTGTATCAATTAAACAAAAAAATATAAAATAACATATATAATTTATACTGATTATGAAACTACAAGTTAGCAATGCCAATTACCCTAATTGGCGAACATTGAATGTAAAGTTCCAAGTTCCTAAAGAGTTCCAGAAATTGATGGAACTTAGTAAAAACCTTTGGTGGGTATGGAATGATGAGGCTATTGATCTTTTCTCTGAGATGAATCCACAACTATGGAATAAGTGTCAAGGGAATCCTGTACTGCTTCTTCAGAAGTTGAAAGCGGAAGATTTTGAGCAGTTACAAAAGAACACCGTATTTATGGCTAAAATGGATGAGGTTTATACTCATTTTAAAGCATATATGTCTGTAAAACCTACTAAATCAGTTCCATCTGTAGCATATTTCAGTATGGAGTATGGTTTGACATCAGTTATTAAAATCTATTCAGGTGGACTTGGCGTACTTGCAGGTGACTACCTAAAAGAGGCAAGTGACTGTGCCGTAGATATGGTTGCTATTGGTTTCCTTTACAGATACGGATACTTCACACAATCACTGTCAATGAACGGCGAGCAAATCGCGGTTTATGACGCACAGGCATTTGAGACATTGCCTATAGAGCAGATTCTTGATAAAGACGGAAAACCTGTCACCATCGCTGTTCCATATCCAGGACGTAACGTATATGCAAACCTATGGAGAGTAAACGTAGGTAGAGTTCAGCTTATATTACTTGATACTGACATAGAGCAAAACAATGAGCAGGACCGTACCCTTACATATCATCTTTATGGTGGCGATAATGAGCACCGTCTGAAACAGGAGATTCTTCTTGGTATAGGTGGTATCTATGCTCTTAACGCTCTTGGCATAGAGAAAGATATCTATCACTGCAATGAGGGTCATGCCGCATTCCTTAATGTTCAGCGTCTGCTTGACCTTATGAAAGGCAAAGGACTTGCATTCAATGAGGCTCTTGAGGTTGTACGTGCTTCTGGTTTGTTTACAACACATACCCCTGTTCCAGCTGGTCACGATAAGTTTGACGAGCAGATGTTCCAACACTATATGAATGATTTTGCCAACGAACTTGGCTTGTCTTGGGCAGACTTTATGAATATGGGTCGTGAGGTTCCTGGAGACCAGACAGAAAAATTCTCTGTAACTGTATTTGCTTGCAATACTTGCCAAGAGGTTAACGGTGTAAGCTGGTTACACGGCAAGGTATCACAAAATATGTTTAAGAAGATTTGGGACGGTTATTTCCCAGATGAGTTACACGTAAGTTGGGTTACTAACGGTGTACACTACGGCACATGGGCTGCTAAAGAGTGGAAAGAGCTTCACCTTAAATATTTTGGAGACAAATTCTTGTCTGACCAATCAAATCTTAAACATTGGGAGAATATCTATAATGTACCCGATGAAGAACTTTGGAAAATCCGTACCACTCTTAAAACAAGACTTATAGAGTTAATCAGAACCAAATTCTCTCAGAGCTGGCTACAAAATCAAGGTGACCCTTCACGTATTGTAAAGATTATGAACAAAATCAACCCCGATGCACTTACCATAGGATTCGGTCGTAGATTTGCCACTTACAAACGTGCTCACCTTCTGTTTACAGACCTTGAGCGTCTTGACAAGATTGTAAACAACCCTAAATATCCTGTTCAATTCATATTTACAGGTAAGGCTCACCCAGCTGATGCAGGTGGTCAGAAATTGATTCAAAACATTCTTGAGATTTCACGCCGTCCTGAGTTCTTGGGCAAGATTATATTCCTTGAGAACTACGATATGGATTTGGCAAAGAAACTTATATCAGGTGTTGATATTTGGCTAAATACTCCTACACGTCCTCTTGAGGCATCTGGTACATCGGGTGAGAAGGCACAGATGAACGGTGTTCTTAACTTCTCTGTACTTGACGGCTGGTGGTACGAGGGTTACAAAGAGGGTGCTGGTTGGGCTTTGACAGATAAGCGCACATACACTTATCAGCCACATCAAGACCAACTTGATGCCGCTACCATCTACTCAATGCTTGAGAATGAGATTATTCCTCTATACTTTGATACCAACTCATCTGGATTCTCTCCACGTTGGATTCAATTTATAAAGAATTCTTACGCTAAAATCACTCCTACATATACCACCAAACGTATGCTTGATGACTATATAGAGCGTTTCTATAACAAGGAAGGCAAACGTGTAAAGGCATTAAAGGCTGCTAACTTTGCCAAGGCTAAAGAGATAGTTGCTTGGAAAGAGAAAGTGGCATCTGTTTGGGACGACATTGAGATTTGCAATGTTGATGTAAACGATAAAGTAGGTTCTAACGAGGTTGTAAACTATGAGGGAACTGTAACAATAGATGTTAAAGACCCATCTCTTGTAGATAGCTTTGGCGTTGAGTTTGTATCCACTCAGATGGTTGACGGTGTTGATAAACTATACCGTACACTTGAGTTCAAAGTTGTTAAGAAAGAGGGAACAAAAGTTACCTACAACTTGAGCAGTACTCCTATGAGTAGCGGTTCATTCAAGTGTGCACTCCGTCTGTTCCCAAAGAACGCGGAACTTCCACACCGTATGGATTTCTGTTATGTGAGATGGTTCTAACGAACCATCTGTTTACATAACAGAAAACTCACAACCACAGTAGGTTTGGTTGTAGAATCCGTTTTGGGCAAGAAGTATGCGGCGACGGTCTTGAAGACCGTCTTTTCGCCAATTTCTTGCC
>JAKSNX010000043.1 GCA_024405815.1 Paludibacteraceae bacterium
CGCCCATTGACGTGCCTATGATGACATCGGGCTTAACATCCTCACAATACTTACGTAGATAAGGCAATGCTTCAGCAGGGTCTGCCGGAATATCAGGAGCCAAAATCTCGCAATCCTTTAACTCATTACGCAGAGTCTCCACCGTTCCGCTTGCACCCGATGATGCAAAGCCGTGAAAATATACTATCTTCATATTATCGTTAGTTCAAGGATATTTTTAATCTTTGCAAAGATACAAAAAACCAATTATTCTACCACATCCTGTACCAAACGGACTGAATAGCCATCACTTCTACTTGATTTTGTACACACAGCAACAGTAGATCCTGTTATTAATAGCGACTTACTGTAATTATAGGCATAATGCAACATATCCCCATTCCCATGAGTAGACGTCCAATAATGTCCTGCTTCATTGACACTAGAAATAAGCTTACCAGACCTGCTTCCTGCCGCTGGCAAAAAAACTACACCAGTGGACTCTAACTGTGCCCACTCATCTCTTGTATAATCATTAAACCCGGAATAATCTCTATATTTATGCGAGATTCCCTTTCCATCATTAAAGGATTTAAATTCATAATCAAGTTTGCCTAATGTATAAATATTGTCGGTATCATAATCATCGGGGAAAATAAACAATCCGTTTGTGCCACCGACAGACCCCAATGCAACCAATTGAATAGACATTGGTCTTTTAAGTAGCAAATACTCCCACTCCTTCTGTGATAGCGTTCTCCATAAATTAGGTTGGTTTCCACCATTTGCTATAGTATTAAACACACCCCAATCTGACTGAGCATAGTCTCCTGTCAAATCTGCTTCATATTTAGCATCTGCACCTCTTGGCCCATAATATCCTTTTCCGTAGAATTTTGGCACAATGTCTGTTGAACATGGGTCAAAACAATTACCACCGTTGTCCCAACCCGATGTTCCCCAGCCAAACAAGTCAATCCAGCCATCATAATCTGTTGCTATATCCTCATTACTATTGCCAATGTAATCATACTGATGCTCCGCTAAACGCCACGCCTTTGTTGCTGGCAAATACTGCAAATTACCTTGAGCAAACCTCACCTTTTTTGAAGCACTTACAGAAAATTCACCTGACAATACACCTTCAGGAAGAGCATGACGTGATGCCTGCACTTCAAGCATCTCATTCATTTCTTCCGTTTCTTCAGTTGTTTCAGACTCGCTTTGTCCACAACTTACCAATCCCATTGTCATTATTGACAACAGCGATACAAGAGTAAAAAAATTCTTTTTCATAATTTATATTTTTAAAGTTTAACGTTTGCAAAGGTACACACTGATAATCATATAAATGAATTGCTATTCATTGCTTATTTACAACAAATTATAAAATAATTGAATTATAGTTTTTTACTATCGTAGTAATTCACTATATTTGTGTTGCTAAATCATAAAAACAGGCATTATGGGATTATCAAAATCAAAGTACACCAAATTTTGTCAGTGTCCTAAGGCACTGTGGTTAAAAAGTTATAAACCCGATGAAGAAATTATTGACCCGAGTGTAGAGAGCCGTTTCTTAACGGGAAGCCAAGTTGGAGACCTTGCCAAGCAACTATTTGGCACATACACAGAAGTAACCGTAAAAGATGAAGATAACAATCTTGACCTATCAGCAATGATAGAGAAAACCAAAGAGCTTACACAGCAAGGTGTTGACAACATTGCAGAAGCCGCATTCTCTCACGATGGAAAATACTGTGCAGTAGATATCTTGCATAAAGAGAATGGTGGTTATGCCATATATGAAGTAAAAAGTGCAAGTGGGTCAGAAACTAAAGATGAAAAGCCTACAGATATAGAGCAATATATAAATGATATTGCATATCAAAAATGGGTGCTTACACAAGTTGGAGTGAATGTTACAGGCACTTATCTTGTAAGACTGAACAGTGATTATGTGCGTCAAGGGAATCTGAATATAAAAAAATTGTTCTACATAAAAAATGTGGATGAATTGGTAGAGCAAGCATATCCCGCTGTAGGAAGAAACGTAGCAGCGGCAGAGAATGTATTGTCACAAACTGATGAACCCGTCCAAAATTTTGGTGGTTATTGCAACAAACCACACAAATGCACATTCTGGCAATATTGTTCACGCAATTTACCACAGCATTCCATATTTGATTTGTACAACTTACATTTTAACAAGGCTGTAGAACATTATTATAAAGGCATAGTTTCCATCAAAGATGCTGGCCAATTGGAAAAACTTACTGATATACAGCAAATTCAGGTGTCATCTGAATCATCAGGGAATGCTTACATAAATGCTGACGGAATACGCCAATTCTTAAAAAATATCACTTATCCACTATATTTCCTTGATTTTGAAACTATGCAGGATGCCGTGCCACAGTATGATGGCACCAAGCCATTTCAGCAGATTACATTCCAATACTCATTACACTATATTGAGAAAGCAGGAGGAGAACTTAAGCATACTGAGTTTTTGGCTGAACCAACAGGAGACCCTCGCCGTGCCTTGGCAGAGCAACTATGTAAAGACATACCTATGAATGTTTGCACTACCGTTTACAACAAAAGTTTTGAATGTGGTAGAATTAAAGAGATGGCAGAAGCCTTCCCTGATTTGGCACCCCACCTACTCAATATTCAAGAACACATTGTGGATTTCTTAGAACCATTCCGTGACGGGTATTACTATCTTCCTGCTATGAACGGCTCTTTTTCCATAAAGAAAGTTCTACCTGCCCTATTCCCAGATGACCCGTCACTTGACTATCATAACCTTACAGGCGGTGTACAGAATGGAGGCGAAGCAATGTCAATCTTCCCTAAAATGAAAGATATGACGCCTTCTGAACAAGCCAGCACCCGCAAAGCACTTCTTGAATACTGCAAACTTGACACCTACGCAATGGTAAAAGTCTGGGTAAAACTTTGCGAAGCCGCTGAGTACAAACTAAATAGAGAATATTAAACTACAAATTATTATTAATAACCTTAATCTTTACAACTATGGCAAATTTATTAGTAACCCCAAATTTAAATAATGCAAAAATTTCTTATCCTACAGTTAGTATGATATGTAATTTTTTACAACAACAAAAGCAAAATAACAACCAACCATTATTTTGTCCTAATAATCTTAACTTCAAAATAGCAAACATCACTGGTAATTTGACAAATAAAAATACACGTGGTGGATTCCATTTTGAACAAGGAAGTATTAAAACACACCCACTCAATAATGGCAAATTATGGGGAATCGATATTCCTATTTTAATAGAAAATCAAACTAATCAAGCTAATCCAAATAAAAACCTATTAATTATCATAGGTCAAGACCCATTAAGAAAATGTAGTGATAAATATTTGATTTCTTTGGCAGGAAGCACATTTACACCAATGACAAACTATACTATCATAGGCACGCCGTACGCCGTGACAGCACATCTTAATCCTCTTACTCTAGGCACTGAGCCCTACGGAAAATCTCAGATTTATTATCAACTTATTGATGATACATTGAATTTAGTTAAAAAGACTTCAAATTACGATAAAAAAGCAGATTATGATGTATATTTGACCGATGTAATAAAATATTATCCCAGCAATGAGAAAGACCCGGATAGTAGTGATTTGCAATTACTTGCGGATGAAATAAAGTTCTTTTGGAATAGTTCCTCTTATGGTAAAGTAGTTATTTTAGCACATGGTAACAAAGCAATATCGGCAATAAACAAATGTTCATTAACTACTTCAAGTACAAGGAAAATTATCAAAACACCACACATATCTGGCACCGCAAATAGGGCATGGTCAAAATGGTTTAGCAACCAATCATCAAAGTATACGCCACTATCTAACGGTTTTGCTAACATGGTTGTATCAAACGCAAACAAAGTCAAATGTATCATTTCCTTATTATAAGAAAAAAGAGTCATTTCTCGACTATATGATGTAAAATATTAGCGTTTACAGTTTTTTACATTCAATAATATTTTGTTATTTTGTGTCACTAAAATAATACCATTATGAAAACACAAAATTACAAAATCAGCCAAGTTGATGCCTCTACCTATCAATCAATCTATAATGAGGATACATTGAGGTCTATCATTAAAGAAAAACTTAACTCCAATTCCACCATCAATTGGTCAGATGAAGAGATAGATATTTACATTCAAAAATGTAACCGTCTGAATGAGGGAATTGCCAGACACAGCGATTTACAGTTAGGTCCGGATTGCGTTATTGGTCACAACACACTATCAGAGATAGTAGATGTGGCTAAAAAGCACAATTTTAAAACCATAAGAGAGGCACAGGAGTCTTTATGGAGCAATTGTATAAAAAACGCCATATCATCAAACCTAACAAATCTCACTTCAATAGAAAAAGCGGGGTTGTTTGAACCAACACCCCGCTATCCCAAATCCATAGCCATTAACTACTACAATTACTATTTCCAAGATTTGGAGTGAAGTTTAATATATGACACGTAACCTGATTAAAACCCTGCAAGTGAGATGCTTGCAGGGATAATATTAACAAATGAAAGAATCTACCTTAATAGTGTGCAATTTTTGGATTCTCTGTTATGCAAATAATATTATTCTTTGAATCACGGCAATAGTATCTGAAACCAAATGCTGAATGATAACTAAAGGACTCTATTGTCAGTTTCTTGTTATCGTGACCTTGTATCTCTTCACCAATTTTAGGTTCTGCAACTACGCTGTAAAAGCCTGTGGCTTTATAGGCATCCTGAAAAGTTGAGAAAACCGCCGTTTTACCTAAATCTATTGTATCAAAATCCACTCCAATGTTTTGAGCATTGGACGTGCCGTCATAATATTCAGTCATAACATAATTTACACCTTTCTTTATGGTAAACCCAATTATCTTGTGTCTTATAATGGTCAGACTATCATATTCATTGATATAACCTTGTGAACCGCCCAAACCGTGTATCACAAAAATTATGTCATCTTTTTTATAGGTTTTGTCCCCTACTGTCATCTCAGTAACATCACTGTATGATTTAATAGGGACTATAGATTTTCCCTGCAATGACTCCAATGCCTTTATGGCATCATCTACAGTGGCAAACAGTTGTGACGGCAATGCCGGGAACAATGCAAATTTGTAATTTGCAGTGTCTTTCTCATCTGCTGTCTTAATAACGGTGTACCGCAAGTCTTTCCCGTAGTCATAATCAATGACTCTTACTGCATTGATAAAGAATTCTGTAAAGCTTACGCCACTTGTACGCTGCTCCAAATAAAACACTTGACTCCCGATAGGAAAGTCCTTACCACTCTCTTTTAGATTTCTAAATGCACTGATTAGTTGTTCTTTGTTCATAACTGATAAATTTTATTAGGTTAATTATAATCTTAATATCAGTGGGATTAGTTAAACCCCACTCTGCGTGTATCTTTGCTGAACTTTTCTGTGTTGCAAAACTCCATAATGGCATCAATGTTTGGAGATACACCTGACACCACCTCCTCAAGCACGCACTTACGGACAATGTTGTCTATCTCACCTCCTGAAAAATCGTATGCCTTTGACAAACGCTGTGCCTCCTCTGGTGCAAGACGTGGCAACTTGTCAAGCCAAATACGGCTCTTCACCTCATCATCGGGTTTCTTAAACTCCACTTTATAAAGGAAACGGCGTTCAAAAGCAGGGTCAAGGTTGCCCTGAAGATTAGTGGTGGCTATCATAATGCCGTCAAGATTCTCCATCTCCTCCAAAATTATATTTTGCATTGCATTCTGCATTTGCGTTACCGTAGGATTATTAGTACTTTGAGAAGAACGCTTTGTAAGCACACCGTCAGCCTCATTAAACAGAAGTATAGGCTTTAGTTTCTCCCTTTTGCACGCCTTACGGTATTTTACAAATATGTCCTTTACAAGTTTTTCACTCTCACCTACATAGCAAGACTTGGTCTCGCTAATGTCCACTTGGAATATTGAACGTCCTGTTGTTTTGGCAAGTTGTTTCACAGTTTCTGTCTTGCCGGTACCTGGAGCACCATAGAATATGGCGGCAACTCCTTTGGGCATATTGTGAGCCTCAAGTCTCTCTTGCAATGCCTTGAACTTATCCTCTTTAAGTACCATCTTTAGCGGGGCTATCCTGTGGTCAAAATCCTTATCGTAAAACAGGTTCACTGATTTAAGGTCATCACTGAAAATAAGTGCTGAATTTTGTTTTTCATTGGCAAATGTGGCATCAAAGTCATCTTCAAAAAACAACCTTTTACCATCTTCTGTTAAAGAAATCCGAGTATCTTCAAACATTTGGGCTGGAATTATCCTTATTAAGTCCATAGAAATTAACTTATGTTTCTCCACTTTAAGTTGGTTCATTATCTGGAATCGAGCCCTTGTGTTATCATATATATCCGATATGGTTGAAGAGACATTTGTCATTATTTTTGTAGACCTGAAAGCATCATCACATATCTCATAAAACAGTGTACGATCCTCTATATACGGCAACATTTCCATTACTTTTTTAACAAATTCAACCTCATAGTTCTCTTTCTCCAAGTCAATTACCTTTCTGAAAAGCTGCGATGTCCTCAAACCTCTATCTGCTCTTATATCAATAAAATTAGAGACTTCCCTACAAAATTTGTAACGGTCCATTACAAATGGTTCCGGTTGCTCAAACGGTTCATTGTTTATAATAGATTCAGAAATACCGCCTCTTATGGAGTATTGCATTGAGCCTCGTTCATAATTTATGCCAATATATCCAAGTTTTCTAAGTTTTGCCAACTCTGGTTTGAAAGGCATTGTATCTATGGTGGTTATACTATAGAAACGGGCAATATCATCCATATCCACTAATGAATTACCGTCCATATCCCTGCAAATGAACACCACAAGCAAACACATTTGTAGCGGCGTAATTTGTAAATAGTCTGCTAACGCTTCTATTTCCTGAAGAACTTTTGCGGTAACATCTGGTGATTTCTTGCACTTGTTTTTTTCTATACGGTGTCTTATGAATGGATTATCATCTGCATCATCAAATTGGTCCTTGTCTGAAGATGTATCAACAAACATATCACTGCATACTTTAGAAAGTATGGACAACTCTGAGCCATATAAATATTTGGCTAAATAGGTAAATGATTTTAAAGAATTAAACTGTTCCATATTTATAATATTTTTCACTTTTATACTGATTTATATTGCCTGATTGACAGTACAGGGCAGTTGCTTTGTTTTATCTCCTTAAGCAGCAACACATTATGCAGCAATGGTTCTATCTGTTCCCTTGCATCTTTATAACGAATTGAAAACGTAACCTTAAAGTCAGATGTTATATACACTTCTACCTTTGCACTATATCTTGATGCATTAAAATTGACAGAGAACCCTTCATCTGTAAGCCTCTTTTTTAATACAGTAAACGCCATATCTCTATTTATGGCACACACCTTTAAACGCTTGCTCTGTTTAAGCCATTGTTCCTCCCACATAGCCTGAACCTCATCATATATGCCTATATATGAAAAAAACTTCTCCAAATCTTTTGTGCGAGGCACAGGGTGAAAGAATGATGTAATGTTGTAGTCTGGTTTTGTGTTCTCTATGGATTTATAATATGCCATAAAGCAGTCATAGCGTATGCTCTCTTGTGACACGCCATCTTCTATACCTCTTGCTATTATTGTATTAAAAGTGTTCTTGTTCATAATATCATAATTTTATCCAACATGCACGGCTGCGTGGCAACGCACACATCCACTCCTTACTATAATTAAAATTCTTTTCAGAATCTGCTATCCACAGAATGTGTGTGCGCATATTCTGCGGAATCTCAGGAGCAGAAGCCATACCATCTGTTAGAATTACAACTCCGTCATATTTGCTTTTTGAAACAAAATCTATTACAGGCTGGAAACTTGTACCGCCTCTACCGCAAACCTCAATCTCCCGCTTTGCATGCTTAAATGGTGTAACTTCTCCTAATGCAGCGTCAAACTGCACCACATCCATTTTTTTGATACCATATTTAAAAAAACGGTTTATTAGGGAATAGAACACCCCTAATGTACTGTCACTTACAGAACCGCTTACATCAACTGCAACCAATATTTTTGCTAACGAGTCATAAATGGAACCCATCTGCTCAAATTCTGTCCTTCTATTTGGTCTCATCCTTGTAAGTCGTCTATGACTGGAAGCTATTGATGACCTAAATCCCTCAAATGCACGGCGATAATCTATTTTAGGTTTTGCTGATGCCACTATTTTTTCTACTATTGAGTTAGGCAATGTTCCCCAATCATTCATAGATTTTATAAGCACATTTATGGACTCTTCTTGCAACTGGTCCTCTTTCCACAGGGCAGATTGGTCCATTTGTGATTGTGTACATCTCATTTTTATGTGGTGTGCATACCACTCAAATGACTCCCCCTTAGGCAATCGGAAATTCGCCGCTTTTGCCAACTTTATCCTGTCTATCTCTTTGTAATTATTGCTTACCACACAATCACTGGCTGCCGTAACAATATCTGCACTACAATTCTCTGGTTGTCTGCCGTATGGGTGTTTCAATAAAATACGTACTAACTCTGTACGCAAGAATTGAGACAAAGCCACATTATCTGTATCGGCAAGTGCATCGGGGTTATACTCTATATATCCTCTGCCAGAGCGTATGGCACAAGCCATAGAGGTGTTCTCTTTCAGCTCATGAGTACACAGAGCCGCAAAAAGGGCACTCTCTGTAAGATACAGATTTTCAATAATATGTTGTAATCTCTCTTTTACGGTCATAAATTGTTTACAAAATTTATCATTTTAGAATGAATTTCAGGCATCTCTGTTACAATAATACATAAGGCTTTAGGATAAAGTCCTTTATTTACCATTGATGTAAAGTGAGCCATCGCCTCCTTATTACTTTTTGCAAGAAAGTTTACATACAACGGCAGGTTCTTCTTAACTTTTTCCATATTGAGTTTATCTGACACCTCTAAAGTTCTGTACACAGATTCATTAACTTGAGATATCTGATGCAACTTGTATTTCTTTAGTCTTGACTCATATTTTGAGAAATTATTAAGAATATCACTCCCCTTAATCAGATTGTTGTTATTAACATGAATCATAAATGCTGTAGCACCTTTAATGCCTACCACTCCTGCCAAGACCTTTTTATGCAAATCTGTCAATTCATCACAACCTTTGATTATACTTGAAACCTTTTCCCAAGCACGGCGGTCAGGAGTCTTCTCCAACCCCATATCCATTTGTACCGTCTCATTAAGATTACCGTCAAGCCAACCTCCATTCTCACTTATAAAATCTATCACACGTGCATCCAATTTGCTTTTGGCAGCCCAAAGTAACCATTCCTCTTCTGTTGGTTGAAAATTGTAAATGTTAAAACGAGAAACCAATGCAGGGTCCAAATCTGTAATTTGGTACTCCTCACCCTCATTTACGGCAGATATAAGTCTGCTGCCTGCCGGCAAATCCTTGCCTGCCAATTTACGGTTCAGTGCCAAATCCATTATTGTCTGCAACACCTCAGGTCTGGCTCTGTTAAGTTCATCTAAAAACAGCACAATAGGTTTGCCGTCAACAGGGAACCAATATGGTGGCAAAAATTCAGTCTTCCCATCCGCAAGATTTTTGTTAGGCAATCCTATTATGTCACCAGGGTCTGACATTTGACCCAAAAACAGAGTAACCACTCTCATTTTCTTAGCAGAAAAATAATCTGTAAGAATTTGAGACTTACCAATGCCGTGCTTACCTATAAGCATAACATTCTGACTTGACGGCATTGAGCCAAGCAATCCGTAAAGTTCTTTTACACAGATATTTATACCCATAATAATATATATTTTATAATAATTTTAAGCGCACAAAAAGCATTCACCACTTTTTGTAAAAGCAGTGGGAATTTCCTAAAAAAATAAATAGCGTTAAGATAATTTACAAACTTCCACCAGTCCGTTCATCATACCTACAGCATAACTTTTGTCTGTCTTTCCATTGGTGTGTTGCAGTTTATCAACATAAAGCGGTTCCCCGATTATGAATTGACGGCAGTAAAATGTATCTCCTACTCCCCAAGAAGCATTTTCAATTGATTCAATTTGAAATTTATTACCACCTAAATAAGAAATCACGGTAACTCTGTCTGGCAACCAAGATATTTTAAGACGTTCTCCTGCAGAAAGAGAGTCAGAAAAAATGCCTTGTTGGTCAATTAGTCCTGATTCTTTTTTTGATTTGGTTATGATATATTCAACAAAAGAGTCCCAATCATTGAATCCTACGGCTTGAGACAGGATATTAAGTGTAGTTCTGCGGATTGATTTGTACTTATTGGTGTAACCCCAAAGACGCATCAGTGTAAACTCATTCAGACGTTCAGACGTTAACTTCTTTATATGAAGAGTCATTGTAGTGAAATCCGATGGCGATTTTGGACTGATTGCTAATTTTTTCTCAACTTCCATTTTCAGAAGTTCAATCTCTGGTCTGACTGTTTCTATTGATGATAACATACTCTTTTGTTTAACTGCGTACAAAAATAAAATTTTTTTTCAAATGTAAAAAACTATTTTTCATTATTTTTTATTGCTTATTCTATCTTATGAACTTTTTTTGCTATTTTTGTAAATAAAACATATTCTTATGAACTCTTCCGGAATCCCTGTAGATACCCCGATGGACAGTATCGGCTCTTTTTATGACTACAAACTGATATATACATCAGCCACTGGCTATAGTGCTGTTTATCAAGCAAAGAAAAACAACAAATATTTTGCATTAAAAGCAATTAAGAAGGAACTTGGCAACACTACCAGATTTAATGAATTGCTTAAACGTGAGTTTGACATTATGTCAAATGTGCAAAGCCCATACTGCGTAGAGTGTTGGAATTTAATAACGGACAGCAATGTAGGGTTATGTATAGTAATGCAATATGTTGAAGGAGTCACTTTAACAGAATGGACAAAAGAGCAACATTCTAATGCTGAAAAGCAGAGAGTCCTACTTGAAATTTTAGATGCGGTATCAGACTTGCACAATCTGCAGATTATACATCAGGACGTAAAGCCAGATAATATCATTATTACAAAGATTGGTGCTCACGTTAAACTAATAGATTTAGGATTATCAGACAACGATACCTATATTCAAAAAGGGAGAGGTTTTACAGATGAATTTGCATCACCAGAACAGAAGGCAGGCTTCCAATCAGGTATAAGTGATGATATATGGTCATTGGGACACATTATTGACGCTTTATTTCCAAATAAATACAGCAATGTAAAAAAGAAATGTAGAAAACAGAATCCTAATAAACGATATAAGTCTGTTACAGAAATAAAGCGTGCAATCACTGCATATAGAAAATGGGTGGCTCCTGTAATAATCATTGTATCCTTACTCATAATACTGCTTATATTATCTGCCGTAATCTACCCTAAATATACAAGAGCGATTGAAAAGTTACATACAATAGACAGTCTTACAATACTTACAAATAGTTTAGATTCCGCTAATTCAAGAATGTCTGTTGTTATAGCGGAATATGAAGCACAACAAAATGCCGCATCTGAAAAAGACAGATTCTTTGACTCCGTTCATCAGCAGTATGATAAAGTATATAACAAATGGATGAATAAGGTTAATAAAATGAAATATTCAGAAGCAGGTGCATTTGTTTTTGTAGATTACACTAAAGAGTTAAACAGTGTATATGAAACGATATCCGCCAATAATCCTAAATGGACAAAAGACTTAACTATAGACTACGAAAATTATCGTACTGAAACCTGTCCTAAACTATCAGAAAAGGTACAAAGCAAGCCTACAATAAATTCTTTGCTTGAGGAAGGAAAAATATCTCAAGAGGAAGCGGACTCTTTGCATCAGTTGATTTGGAGTGATATGCAAAACAGGTACTGACAAATTATTACTAATTTTACGCCATTATGAAAGTAGAAGTTGGAATATGTACAAAGCCAGATATTAAGGTTGATTATTATGACGGGTACGCCATAATACACGATGTTATGATAGGTGTGCAGTTTCATTGGCAACGTTTTGAGAATCAGAAGTTCAGGGGAGAGATAAAGATAATTGATAACCCCGATGGGACACAGACTGCCGTAAATGTAATAGACGTGGAGGAGTACCTTAAGAGCGTAATATCATCTGAGATGAGCGGCACATCTATGGTGGAACTGCTGAAGGCTCACGCCATAATATCACGCAGTTGGGTGATAAGGAAAATACAGGCACGCAAGGCTTTATCCAATCAGAATACCAAAACAGATGTTGTGCTTGACGGTGACGGCAGGCATATAGCATGGTATGGGGCGGAGCCGCACCTGAATTTTGATGTGTGTGCCGATGACCATTGTCAGCGCTATTACGGTTGTCAGCGTGCTACAAATCCTGTGGTGGCTGAGGCTGTGGAGGCAACTAAAGGTATGGTGCTTACATATAACGGCGATATTTGTGACTGCCGCTACCATAAGTGTTGCGGTGGCAAGACTGAGCGTTACAGTGTATGCTGGGAAGATGCTGATTATCCGTATCTTACCCCTGTTACCGATGATTTTTGCGGACAGGCTACCCCCGATGTTCTGCGTCAGGTGCTTAATGACTACGATTTAGAGACCCGTGGGTATCACGATTGGGAGGTAACCTACTCACCCGATGAGCTCCGTTCCATCATAAAAGAGCGTTCAGGCATAGATTTTGGCACCATATTGGATTTAACGCCTGTGAAGGTGGGGGAATCGGGTAGGATATATGAACTTAAAATAACAGGCACACTAAGAACTCTTACAATAGGCAAGGAACTTGAGATTCGTAAATGGTTATCACACAGTCATCTATATAGTTCCGCCTTTACAGTCAGCCGTACTGCCGATGGCGGTTTCCGTCTCACAGGCAAAGGGTGGGGGCATGGTGTGGGGCTATGCCAAATAGGAGCCGCAGTTATGGCACACAAAGGATACAATTATAAAGAGATTCTGCAGCACTATTATCCAGGAACGGAAATCTGACTATACCGCCACACCCAAAGGCTTTTGCGGGCTTACCATATAGATTCCTCGTAGAATTCAAACTTATTAATGAAGGTTCTTATTAACTCTCCGTAGAAACCTTTTGCTTTATAACCAAGTCTTCTTGCACTGGCATCGGGGGAAAGCTTACGAATGTCATCTAATTTATCGTGGTATCTAATAGTGTAGTTCTCAAGGGATCTCTTTGAGTTTTTAGTGTAGAGATTTTTATCTCTGCAAAATTCCACATACACATCGTGCATCATATTAAACATAATCATAATGGAGTCTTTGTGATTGGACCTTTTAAAACTTACAGAATCTTCCTGAGACATTGCAAACCAAAT
>JAKSNX010000044.1 GCA_024405815.1 Paludibacteraceae bacterium
ATAGCAGATTTGGCAACAGAAACTGCAAAACAGTCCATTGCCAAACCAACTGAAAGTAATATGAGGGTGAGAATGTCCATAATAAATGGGTCAGGGGTCAAGGGTCAGGCACCTGTACCTTGTTCCTTGTCCCTTCAAAAGTTTTGATTTATTCAAAACTTTTGTATATAATCCAAAACTTTTGAATATACCGCCTCGCCGTTGAACCCGAATTTCTCATCAAGAACAGTATAAGGAGCAGAGAGTCCAAAGTGGTCAAGACCTGCTACTGTGCCTCTCAAACCTACTGTACGCTGAAGTGTCATAGGCAGACCTGCTGTAAGTCCAAACACAGGCTTATTATAGTCTATTACGCTGCTACGATACTGTTCAGACTGTGTAAAGAATAGCCCTTCGCTTGGAATTGATACTATTTTTACCTTTAATCCTTTTCTCTCTTCAAGCAGTGCCGCCGCATCAAACAGAGTGGATACCTCTGAACCACTTGCAACCAATGTTACATCAAAATCCTTAGCATCTTTTACTACGTAAGCACCTTTTTTAGCACCAAGGGCACTATTGTATTTGTTCTCACCACGAGGCAGGCTCTTTACATTCTGACGTGAGAGTATAAGGCCTGTAGGGGTATCTGTATTCTCCAATGCCATTTGCCAAGCAACCGTTGTCTCATCAACATCAGCAGGACGCAATACAAGCATTGAGTTCTTGCCCTTGTGATTCTTAACAGCCTCCATAAGCCTTACCTGAAGCTCCTGCTCCACAGGCTGGTGTGTAGGACCGTCCTCTCCCACTCTGAATGCATCGTGAGACCATACATATATAACCTGCAAGCGTTGCAACGCTGACATACGGAACGCTGGTTTCATATAGTCTGAGAACACAAAGAATGTACCGCAAACAGGGATAATACCGCCATGCAGTGCCATACCGTTCATAATGCAAGCCATTGTAAGCTCACTTACGCCTGCATGAAGGAATCCACCTGAGAAATCTCCCTTAACAATTGGTTTGCTGTGCTTTAAGAAGCCCTCTGTCTTATCTGAATTAGACAAATCGGCAGAAGAAACCACCATATTTTCTATTTTCTCAGAGAATAAGGCAAGCATACTACCCGATGCCGAGCGTGTAGGCTGGTCTTGTTTCTGCTCAATGGCAGAGAAATCTATATCGGGTAATTTCTTGCTATAGAAATCATTGAATTTCTTATACATATCTGGGTTAGCCTTGGCGTACGCAGCCTCCTCTGCCTTACGTGCGGCGGCAATTTTCCTTAATTCCTCTTTACGGGCGGCATAAATTTTAGCGGACTCATCAAATATTTGGAATGGGTCATCAGGGTTACCGCCAAGACCTGCAATGGTTTTGGCTACATCAACACCTGCCTTAGAGAGTGGCTGTCCATGTGTTGAAACCTTATTCTCATAACTCTCTCCGTTAGGTCCCAAAGCACCTTTACCCATTACAGTATTACCGATAATAAGTGTAGGACGCTCTGTTTCTGCCTTTGCCTTAGTAAGAGCCTCACGAATTTGCATTACATCGTTACCGTCAATAGTAATTACATTCCAACCCCAAGCCTTGTATTTAAGGGCTGTATCCTCACCTGTAACCTCATTTACGTATGTAGAGAGCTGAACATTATTGGCATCAAAAAACATTATAAGATTGCTTAATCCAAGCAAACCGGCAATTCTGCCCGCACCTTGAGATATCTCCTCTTGGATACCACCATCAGATATGTAGGTGTAAATCTTATGTTTGGTCCACTCACCAAATCTTGCAGCCATAAAACGCTCTGCAATAGCGGCACCAACAGCCATTGTATGCCCTTGACCAAGAGGACCCGATGTATTCTCTATGCCATGTGCAAAATCAACCTCAGGGTGTCCAGGGCATATTGTACCCCACTGACGGAATGTCTTTAAATCTTCTAAAGTGTATTTACCTGCAAGTGTGAGTGCAGAATACAGCATTGGCGACATGTGACCCGGGTCTAAGAAGAAACGGTCTCTGTTTACCCAGAAAGCGTCATCGGGGTCATACTCCAAAAACTCAGAGTATAGTACGTTTATAAAATCTGCACCACCCATAGCACCACCTGGGTGTCCGGATTTAGCTTTTTCAACCATAGCGGCAGACAAAATTCTAATATTGTCTGCAGCCCTGTTCATTTGTGATGTGGAATTCATATTATAAGGTAGGTTATATTTCTAACTGCAAAGGTACAAAATATAACTCCGACAATAAAAAAAAAAGAAGTAAAGATATTAACAATTACCCTTCATACATCATACATCATACATTCACTTTGTCCTTTTCTTTGTAGGGAATCGGTATGAGAGTACGTACTCAAAGCCAAAGTTTGTAGCACCCTTTGAGTACTCTCCAAAACCAGGAATAAATGTAGGATAATCTGCAGATGCCTTATATAAGTGTGGAAATGTCTTTACTTTTAGGTTGGCACCCATAAAAAAGCTTTTATAAACCTGTACCCTAAACGCTATAAAAAACTCAAGCCAACCCACATTTGCATTGCGTTTGGCATTTGATATTGTTATATCCTCTTTCCAATAGTCGTTCTTTAATTGGACATCAGAGAGTGTATAATTTACATTAGAGTATGCATATCTAAAGCCTATACCAAATAGGTGGTCATATTTCCTATCGGGTTTATTGTTAATGAAATTATATAACGCACCTGCCTTTACAAAAAAACCGTCACTCTTATACTTATAGGTGTCATTATTATCATTCATAAACATCATACCAAACTCAACAGCAGGGAAAAGCCTATGCCACAAATCAACGTCTGAGCTTACTACAAACTCAAATCTGCCACCGTTAAATGCAGTTGCTATAGGACTAAATATATCAACATTAAGATATACGCCTTGAAAAACCTTTACATCTTTTGTAATCTGCTCATAACCCGATGTAGAGTCAGGCGTAACTACCATAACAGAATCAATAACCACCACCTTACCTGTAGAATCGGGATATTGCACCGCAACAGTGTCTTTTGGTTCATACTTTAGCGTATCAGGTGCAGACACAGCAACAGAATCAGCCGCAGCGTATGAGTTCAACGCCACGCACACCAACATTAGCAATATGTTACAAATATACCTTAATGTGGACATCTTGTTCTACGTTTTGAACCTCAGAATTAAACAGTTCCGTTTTCTTAAACAGTTCAGGCTTACTAAACTCAAATTTCTTAATGGTATGGAACGGCACACAACCGCACTCCGGACTTACATATTGCGGATTTGTAGAGTGAACCACTTTAAGGGTAAACTCAAATCCCTCTTTCCTATCTCCTATGGCAGACACCTTGAACTTAAAATCAGTGGTATCTTTAACCAAGTGAAGAGGCAGATAGACTGCCGATACATTTACACTATCATATAGCAAAGAGTCACTGCCCACACCCTGAACCGTAACACCGCTTATAGTAAAAGGCTTAACAGTTACAGAGTCTAAAAACATAATGCCAAGCATTGACCTTGACGGCATATAGCAGTCTTTTCTACACGATGCAAGAGATGCAAGTGTTGCAGCAACCACTGTAATAATAAATATGTTACGTATAGTCTTCACTATTATGCAAAATACCTTTTAATTTCATTTTTAAGATAAGATATAGCAAGAAGCGTTGGAGACTCATCACTACCGTTATATATCTCTAAAATAACATTAGCTAACGCACCCGATGGTGCCTCTGGCGGAACCTTTGCGGCACAAGCGTTAATCATTTGTACAATGCTCTCTTTTGCATTCTTGACCATATTCCAAGCTTCATCGCTAATATAGACTTGCTGAGCCACATTATGCTCATACTCAGCCCTTATAGCAGTAAGCAGCGATGCGTGAAACTGCAAGGCGGTAAGTGTGTTATCATGCATTCTGACCATCAGGCTATCAGGGCTTATGCGCTCAAGAAAAAGCACCATACGCTCATACGCTGTAAGTCTTATAGGCAATGTGGTTTTCTGACTCTCCTTTACAAGAAGATAGCGGCGGCGTGCGTCCTCCTCTTTGTAAAACTTATTCATAAACACCACTACCACCACAAACACAAGCAGTGCCGGCAGTGTGTAAGCTAATATTTGAAAAAATAGTTCCATAATTATATTTTCCTCTCAATCTGATAATGATTACGCTCTCCTGAACTTCTTGAAACAAGTTCTCCAATGAATCCAGTAACAAAAAATTGCGTTCCAAGCACCATAGCAAGCATAGCCAAATAAAAATATGGACTGCTTGTAATAAGCGGTGCCCTATAGCCTCCTATAATGGCAGAAAGTTTTATTGCCGCCACTACAACCACCATTATAAAGCCTATTATAAACATAACAGAACCCCATACCCCAAAGAAATGCATAGGCTTTTTACCAAATTTTGTTAAAAACCACAGGCTTAGCAAATCCAAATAGCCGTGCACAAAACGGTCAAACCCAAACTTACTCTTTCCAAATTTACGTGCCTGATGGTGAACCTCTTTCTCCCCTATCTTATCAAAACCGGCATTCTTTGCAAGGTAAGGTATATAACGGTGCATCTCACCATACACCTCTATATTTTTTACCACCTCTTTATTATATGCCTTCAAACCACAGTTAAAATCGTGTAACTTTACACCCGATACCTTTCTTGCGGTGGCATTAAAGAGCTTGCTGGGCAGATTTTTAGTAAGTTTAGGGTCATATCTCTTCTTTTTCCAACCCGATACCAAGTCATACCCATCTTCTGTTATCATCTTGTAAAGTTCTGGAATCTCATCGGGGCTATCCTGAAGGTCAGCGTCCATAGTGATTACAACATCGCCCTGAGCCTGCTCAAAACCGCAGTAAAGTGCGGGAGACTTGCCGTAATTACGGCGGAACTTAATGCCCTTAACCTCCTTGTTATCCTTTGAAAGTTCAAGAATGGTACCCCAAGAGCCATCTGTGGAGCCGTCATCAACAAAAATAACCTCGTAAGAGAATTTATTTTCTGTCATCACTCTCTTAATCCAAGCAAAGAGTTCAGGTAGTGATTCCTGCTCATTAAATAATGGTACTATAATAGATAAATTCATAGTTGAAAGTTGAAAGTTATTCATACATCATACATCATACATCATACATCACTTTCCTTTATCTTCTTTTTTTTGCTATCGCTGCGATTGGCAGACCTAATATTATTCCTAAGAATATATAAATCCACAACGTCTGCACCGCCACGGCACTTGCTGATGGTATGCCCACCTCATTAAGTTGTGCCTTAAGGTTTGTTACAGTGGCGGCTGATGCAGAATCATTGTATTTTTCCAAGAATGCAAACAGTGTCTCTAACTGCTCCGCTATATAATCGGGGTTAATATATTGGTAATATACAAACTCAGCTATGGCAAGAAACATAGACCCAAAAAAGAACAGATATATACAGAATCTGAATAATGTTCCAAACCCAATGTTCTCATCATCAGCCTTGATTTTAAACCTTACGGTAATCCAATACGCCACAAACGGAACCAGCACTGTAAGAAATCCCGATAGAAATACGCCCGTATTGCCCTTGATTGCAATTTCAAGAATGAACTTAAGCACAAGAAACAGCCCGAACCACACGCCATAACCCATAGCCTGCCTTGTAGTAAACATTCTTAATTCGTACTTCTCCATAACAGATACACAAATAATCTGCAAATTTAATAAAAAATATGGAATTTTGCACTAATATTTGCACGATTTCAAAAAATACCTTACATTTGCACTCGGAAAGGTTCTACACGACCAGCTCCCTCCCAATCCCCCAGGGCTTGACCGCAGCAAGGGTCCGTTGGTTGAGCGGTGCGATGTAGAGCGCCTTTCCTTTTTTTAGGAATTTTTAACGCACAATAATAATAACTATGGGTAAGGACGAGGAAATACTAAGTTCATCACAGCTTAACGTTATTGCAAACGGAACTATAATAAAAGGTGATATAACCACTAACGGAGATATCAAAATTGATGGTAATTTAGAGGGCACTATAATAACAAAAAGCAAAGTGATTGTTGGAGAAAAGGGCGTTTTAAAAGGCACAATAAATGCATCTAACATTGAAATAATGGGCACTGTAACAGGCGATATGACTGCCGCTAATGCAATGACGCTTAAATCAACCGCCAATGTTACAGGTAACATACGTACCGTCACCATTGTAATAGAGCAGAACGCTCAATTTAACGGTAACTGCAAAATGGGCAAGGAGGAGCCACAAGCAGCACCTGCTCCCGCACCTGCCGCCAACCCTCAAAACTTTGTTAAAAAGTAACTCCCGATGGTTACCATTGGGTTATTATCTGATACTCACGGCTACTGGGACGACCGGTATGCCGTGTTTTTTTCGTCTTGTGATGAGATATGGCATGCTGGTGATATAGGCACCATTGATGTTTATAACAAACTTATGGAGATTTGCTCTGTAAGAGCTGTTACAGGTAACTGTGACGGATATCCGTTACGCACATTCCTCAGACCTGAACTATCGTTTACAATAGAGGGAGTAAACGTGTTTATGACACATATTGGAGGTTATCCTGGAAAATACGCACCTGGCATTGCCTCAAAACTTGTGGCAAACAAGACCAAACTGTTTATCTCTGGTCATTCACATATACTTAAAGTGGTTAATGACCCTGCCTTAGGGCTATTACATATAAATCCTGGTGCGGCTGGACTTCAAGGCTGGCAACAAGTGCGGACTCTTGCCCGTTTCAAAATAGACGGCGATAAAATCAAGGATTTGGAAATCAAAGAAATTCCCTTGACCCTTGTCCCTTGACCCTTGACCCTATCTCACTATTGAGACACTACCCTTGCGTGTAATTTTCTTTTTGGAACCATCTTCCAAATATCCTGTAGCCTCTATAATATACATATATGCGGAATCTGCGGCAGGCTTGCCGTTTATAGTGCCGTCCCAACCCTCTGCAGGGTCTGTCCACTCATAAACCTTTCTGCCCCACAAGCTGTAAATCCAACCATGAAAATCTGTAATTGAACGGTACACAACCTTAAACTGGTCATTTTTCCCATCGCCGTTTGGAGTAAACACATTAGGCACCTTAATCAGTGAATCGCCTAAAGACTCCATTACATCAACCTGAAACTCACGTATTTGTGTACACCCAAAATCCATACCTTCATACTCCTTTACTATAGCGTCATTAGACACCTGTATCTGTACATAATAGGTACCCATTTCATTAAATGTATAACGGAAATCCTTGTCTCTGGATTTTATCATACAAGTACCAAAAGACCTCTCTTTAGATACGCACCACTCATAATGGAACGCGGCATCTGACGAGTAAGACAATGCCTCAAAATTAAGAGGTGCGGAACCTTCCAATTTAAGGACGTTCTCATCTGTAGTCTCTGTAAGTTCCTCTGGCTCACCCCTATCCTTTTCATTAGTCGCATACTCTCTAACACGCACTCTGCCAAACACATGCGTCTCCACCGCATACGCCTCTAATGTATCAGAAACAGCCATCACGGTATCTTTAAACGCTGCTGAGAACTGATTACCCCACAATGTATAGCAAGTTGATGTCAGTGGTGAAGGAACAGACATATCCACCGCCTTATTTGGTACCACATACTCTATCTCTTCTGTTTTAAATACTTTATTTTCAGTATCAAAATATGTGGAGTCATATTTAATATGGAACTGCTGTTCTACCTCAAACGGCATGCCTACATATCCGTAAGGCACATATTCCATAGGTTGCTCCACCTTGCCAAAATTCAGCTGTATATAACTGCAACTGTCAGCAAGTTCCGTATAAGGAAACACATATTTTATAGTAGGTGCAAGAGCGTCATAACTGAACACCCACAGGCTCTTATTCTCATCGCCGTCTATTTCAAGTATATAACCCGATGATGACTTATCAAGCAATGGAATAGAGGTCTCTGTAACAGGTTCTTCCTCTCTGTATATCTCTTCTTTATTACCATCTGCGTCATACGCATACCAAACAAACATAGCCTCTGATTCTGACGTATATGAAAGTTCTGCCAAATCTGTGGATTTAACCACAAACACAGTATCCATAGCAGAATAATCATCGGGTGATACACCCTCAAACTCAACTCCTTCAACACTAAAATCCGCATATATTAAGCCAACAAAGCAGAAAGCCAATAGCAGTGATGTTACAATTCTTTTCATTAGTTTTTTTCTGTTGAAAAATTTCGGGTGTAAAGATAGTCAAAATTTGTGTAAATATCATTATAATTTTGTATCTTTGTAACTTTGATGTATTATATAAATCAATTATGAAGAGAATCGCCATTCTATCATTTGTCTTTGCCATTTTAGCAGTAACTGCTGTGGCAGAAGAAGTTAGCTACCCTAAAATAACAAAAGACGGTAAGCAATATTATGTTTATACAGTGCAAAAAAGTGAAGGTTTTTATGCCATCAGCCGTAAGTTCAATGTTACAATTAAGGAGATAGCCGACGCCAACCAAGTGGACGGTGGACTTAAGTTAGGACAAGAGTTATATATTCCTATAGCAGAAGCAGTTACAGATACAGTAAAGTCAAGTGACCAAAAACTGCACACTATAGAGAAAGGTGATACATTCTATAATGTATCCAAACGCTACGGACTTTCTGTACAGGAACTTCAGAATGCAAATCCATGTGTGGAGATACTTAGCATAGGCAATACGCTTGTTATACCGTCTGTAAGCAATGAACCTGCTGTTCAGCCCCAACCAGTTGCCACCATAGCGGAACCGGTTAAAGAAAATCCTACCGATAATATTTTCAGCAAGCACAATAAATTCTCATCTGTATCAATAGCGGTACTTATGCCATTTAATCTATCTGAAAATACAGACAGCGACAATAAATTCATAGATTTTTACCGTGGATGTCTGATTGCGGCGGACTCTATTAAGAGCAATGGCACAAATTTGGAAATTCAAGCGTATGACATAGGCATGACCAAAGAATCTCTTATGAATACACTATCCAAGCCAGAATTACGTAACGTAGATATAATAATAGGTCCTGCATACTCTTCACAAATCCAATATGTTGCAGAATTTGCAGAGACTCACAGAATCAAAGCGGTAATACCATTTTCTAACAATGTGCCTCAGATAGAGGATAATAAATATCTGTATCAAGTTATTTGTCCGCAGTCAGACCTTTATGATAATGTAATAGACAGCTATTTACCACTATGGAAAGATAAGAAAATACTGATTGCCAAACCTGACAGTGCAGGTATCAGGTACAATAAGAAGGATTTTTCTGACAAGCTTGTAGCCAAGCTTGATAAAAGATCTATCTACTACAAGTATATTTCAGGAGAAAGAATTGCGGCGGAAACAAATATGTTTACATCTCAAGATTCATCTGATGTTGTTCTTGTAATACCTACCGTAAACAATGTTAAAATGTCTCAAATATCCACTCATTTAGAGCAAATTAAGAGTGAGAGGGTTAGCATATTCGGATTTCCTGAATGGAACGATATTCTACACAAGGATATATATTCCAAACCTCTATATATGTTCTCAAACTACAGACTTGATTTTACAAAACCAAGTGTAATAGAGTTTTATAATAAATATTATAAAAAGTTTGGGACACCGTCAAAACAGAATAATCCGTCTTACTCTATTTTTGGATTTGATATAACATATTACATTGCAAATGCATGGTTTAACAACGATGCGGAATCTGAAATGCTTCAGATGAATTTCAATTTTGAAAAGATTCCAGGCGGAGGATATGCCAATCATGGCATTCTTATTCAGAGATATGACAAAGACGGAATCATGGAGATAAGGGTCATGGGTCAAGGGTCAAGTGACAAGGAATAGTTGAAAAAGGGACTGTTTATATTATCATTACTGCTTGTTTGTACTTGTGTTTCAGCACAATATAATTTCAAGAGACCGGAGTTGTACATAGGTACAAATCAGGGTGTGGCATTATGGCCGCACGTAGGATTTGACCCTAACGTAGAGGAGACTTTTGATGTCAGATATCATGGCGGCATCACACTAAGATACATTATTCAAAAATATTTTGGCATTCAGGCAGAAATAAACTACTCACAGCGTGGATGGTCAGAGAAATCATCATCGGGTGAGAAATATAGTCATAGACTTGATTATTTGGAAATTCCGCTTGCCACACACATAATGTTCGGTCCTCGTTACTTTAAGTTCTATATAAATTTGGGACCAAAAATCAGATTCCTTGTCAACGATGTAGCCACTGCCCCATTTTCTGAAAACCCAGGCGTACAACAGACTAAAAAAATAGATAACATATTTGACTACAGTGTGTTTGGTGGCATTGGCTTTGAATATAGAACCAAGTGGGCAGGCTGTTTCTTTTTTGAAGCGAGATACGATTATGGCTTAGGCAATATATTCACTGTACGTAAAGGAGACGATTTTGCAAAGGCCAACAATCAGGCTATAACAATCAGTGTGGGCTTCCTGTTTGATGTTTTAAGCAGAAAAGACTACTATAAACCATAACATATTATGAAAACTTTTAAGGATTTGGCAATAAACCGCCGCAGCCATCGTAAGTTCACCGATATGGCTATAGAGCAGGAGAAGATTGACTCCATTCTGCAAACAGTTCTTATGGCACCAGCAGGAAAGCGTGCCAACGAGTGGAGTTTTTATGTGGTTACAGATAAAGAGACTTCTCTAAAACTATCTGAGTGCAAGCAATTTGGAGCAGCATTTGTTAAAGAGGCTCCACTTAATATAGTTGTTACTGCCGATACTACTAAAAGTGATGTTTGGATTGAGGACTGCTCTATTGCAGCCATCTATCTGCAGCTTGCCGCACAGGATTTGGGATTAGGCAGTTGCTGGTCTCAAGTCAGGGGAAGAGAGTCTATGACAGAAGGTGTTATGGCGGAAGATTACATTAAAGAATTACTCAATATACCATCAGAATTTGCCGTAGAGTGCATCATAAGCATAGGCTACCCTGCTGATGAACGCCAACCATATAATCTTGAAAAACTTCCATACGATAGAATAATTAAAAATTGAAAGTATTTATCATTGGTTCGGGGAACGTGGCAACACATATTGCACTAAGACTTAAGAGTGCAGATGTGGAGATTGCCGGCATCTACAGCAAGACCTTGGAGAACGCCAAGGCATTGGCTGATAAGATAGGCGTGCCATATACCAATGATAAGAGTGCTATTCCAAATGCCGATATCTATATTTGCAGCGTAAAAGATGATTATATAGCAGATGTGCTTACAGGTGCGTCAATCAATAAAGAATCGTTGTTGGTTCACACCGCAGGCAGTGTAAATATGGATATTTTGAAGCCTTTTTCAAATAACATAGGGGTGCTTTACCCGATGCAGACATTCTCAAAGGCAAAAACATTGGATTGGAATGAAATTCCGCTATATATTGAGGCGAATACTGATAATAATATCAATAAATTAACACTATTCGCAAAGGAATTAAGTCCAAAAATAAATTTTGCCACATCGGAGCAGAGAAAAGTGATACATTTGGCGGCTGTTTTTGCCTGCAACTTTACAAATGAACTATACGCAATAGCCCACAGGCTTATGACTGAAAATGGACTTCCGTTTGAAAGCCTGTTCCCCCTTATGGAAGAGACGTTGGCAAAAGCAAAACTTATGCCCCCTGTAAAGGCTCAAACAGGTCCTGCCGCAAGAAACGATGTAAAGGTTATGACTATGCAGCAAGAACTGCTGAATGGCACTGATAAAGAGATTTACAAATTATTGAGTAAGGCGATACAGCGTGAATGTATGATGTATGATGTATGATGTATGAATTATAAAGAAAATCTTAAAAACATAAAGGCATTCATATTTGATGTTGACGGAGTGTTGTCGTCAGCCACAATGCCTATGGCAGAGGACGGTACGCCTATACGCACAGCAAATGTAAAAGATGGATATGCACTGCAGTATGCCCGTAAAAGCGGCTATATACTTGCCGTAATCACAGGTGGCGATACAGAATTGGTACGCAACCGTTGTAAGATTTTTGGCATAACAGATATTTATACTAAATCCGTCAATAAAATGGTGGATTATGAGGCTTTCAAAAACAAACATAATCTATCTGATAATGAGATAATTTACGTGGGCGATGATTTGCCTGACATACCTGTTCTGCAGAAATGTGGAATTTCAGTATGCCCTGCCGATGCAGCCCATGAGGTAAAGGAGATTGTGGATTATATATCTATAAATAAAGGCGGTCAAGGTTGCGTGCGTGACATTATAGAGCAGACTATGCGTGCACAAGACAAATGGCTGGCAGGAGAAATGTTTGTATGGTAAAATATTTTAAGTTAATACGTCCAATAAACTTGCTGATTATGGCACTTGTAGTGTGCCTGATGCAGTTTTGTGTTATCAACCCTATTCTTGAGGTTTACGGATTCAAGATTATTATGTTTCCGCTTGTGTTTACGCTGTTACTTGTGTCAATTTTGACCATCGGGGCATCGGGTTATGTAATAAACGACTACTTTGACACTAAGATAGACGAGATTAACCGTCCTAACAAAGTAATTGTAGGTCACGGAATTACACGCCATCAGGCGGCAGTATATTTCCAAACCCTGCTCATTATTGGCAATATTGCAGGCTTAGCATTAGCTATAATACTGAGAAATATAACGCTTGTTTTCATTTATGCAGGCGTATCGGGTATATTGTGGTTCTACTCTTCCAGCTATAAACGCCAGTTGCTTCTTGGTAACATTATGGTTTCACTCTGCACATTTCTATGTGTGTTTTTAGTTGGTTATGTTAATGTTAAGGGACTTATTGTCAACTACCCCGATGCAGACCTCTCTGCCACAATGCAAAAATGTATAGGACTTTCTGTGGCTATGATATACGCTTGGACGCTTGGATTTGGTCTGTTTGCCTTTTTGCTTACCATGTTACGGGAGATGGTCAAGGATATAGAGGATATAGAGGGCGATACAGAGATGGAGTGCCGCACAATGCCTATAGTTTGGGGCGTTACCACAAGCAAGATTGTAATTACTGTTTTAACCGCCGTCACCATAGCGGTAATATTCTATTTTGCCAATTTCAAGATATTTTTCAAGGAGGATAACATTACATTTACATATAGCATTATTCTAATCCTGTTTTTGCTGATGTTTATAGGGCAATTATGGATGGCAAAATGCAAGCC
>JAKSNX010000045.1 GCA_024405815.1 Paludibacteraceae bacterium
ATATATGACTGTATTGAAACACCTTTAGTTATGTTCTATAGAGAACATGGGCATGATATGATTAACTATGGAGTTTTTGAAAAATTATCATTTAGAATTGACATTGAACGCAAATATCTTACATCGATTACTTTTAAGTGTGCTACCGGTGATAGAACAATATCGAGCAATAGTGACATGGATGACTTTTATATCAAGTTTGGAGACTCTAGCGTTGAAATGCAGCTTATAGATTTTTATGCAATGATAGAGAGAAATGCTATAAAAGCATATGAAAGTAGGTGATAAAATGAGTACTATAGACTTAATCAGACAGATACATAATGAGATTAGAGAGTTTAATAGAATGATGAAAGATTATGACGTTTCATCTGAAGAACTTACAAAACAGCACATACGCCTCACAGAACTTATTGATGAACTCAACGCATATAGCTATGAAAAGTGTAAAACATTCTTTACATATTATCATTTAGTTGAAAATCGTAAAGGTTATTGTTTAGGTGCCGATTTACAGGAAAAGAGGTGATGTAATATGAGTGAGTATGATGTGCTCATACTATGTATGTTATGCTTAGTATTGGGTATATGTTTAGGTTATTTAGCAGGTTTAAACAATGATTAATTGAGAGGAGTATAAAAGCATGAAAACTATTACAGAAGTACTTGAATGGGCGTTAGCTCAAAAAGGCACAAAAGCAGTTGACCATAATTATTATGGAGAATGGTGCGCACAATTCGTCAATGAGGCTCTTGGAAATATATTTCCTACAGATATAAAAGCATCATGCACACGTCAAGTTGATTATGCAAAAAGGCAGGGATGGCAAACACACTCAAAAGCAAATGGCTCCGTAGGTGATATACTATATTATGAGGGGTTAGACTCCATTGTGGGCGACTATGACCATGTTGGTATTATCGTAGAGGTATACGATAATTATTATGTCACAGTAGAGGGTAACACCTCTGGCGTTAACTGGCGTTCAACAAAGGTAAATACGTTCACAGTGTCAAAAGACAGTAACGTTATAGGGGCTATAATAACACCGCCGTATACAGTCTCACCTGCATACGTAAAACCATCTACAAAGCATGCTAGCGGTGTCTACAGTATTAAAGATGTAAGTACATTTTACCCTCGAGTACAGGAAATACAGCACATGTTAAATGTTGTTATCAATGCAGGACTCACAGAGGATGGTTATTTCGGCAAACTCACATCAACAGCTGTAACTTGCTATCAGCAGCAGCGACGTCTTGAAATAGACGGTGTAGTTGGTCGAGAGACTCTTAGTAATTTGGTTTTTGATTATTTTAAAATTTAATTATAATCCACCTTTACAAGTAAAAATTATAATGATATAATAAAACCATAGAAACAAGGAACTAACAGTTAAGACAACAACATGGTAAGTGCTCCTCTTGGAGATGTAACTTGAAACGCTACAGGCCAATTTGACACACACTTGTTCTATAACGGGTTTTACGATTGTACCATAACATACGCGTCTATGTGAACGATACCACATAACAAATTTTACGGGTTAAACGTAACATCCCTATAAAAGTTACGGTAAATCTAAAAACGCCGTGCATTCAACTTTAATCAAATCATTGTATGATTAAAGACGGTAAACAAACAATGGCTATATGTTCGGTAAATGCATACCAGAAAATGCATTAAATATTATGAAAGCAGGTATAAATGATATGGCAAAGAAAAGAAATGATTATGGCAAAATGAGCATAAAAGAACTCGCTACACTCGGAAATACATTCCCTGTAAAGTATGCAGGTTTCAAAAAGGTCACAGGCACAAGAGGCTCCTTTATGAGTGCATACTTCTTAGTTCAGACAGGAGACTCAGAAAATGAGCTTGTTTGGGTAAACACACCTCGTGAATCGTCAGCATTTAAAGCAATTGGCGCGATGACATCAGAAATTAACGGTAATCCTGTTAATGTGGTAGGCATTGAAATCACATGCAATAACAACTACTATGATTTCAAGTATGAACTTGCTGAGAGAGTATCTGACGAAACAACTGACGGTTGGGAAAATATCATAGAATAAACTTAATTTCGGCTATAACATAATGGATTATAGCCCTTAAATTGAAAAGGTAGTGATACAATGCCTAGTGGCAAAAATGTAAAGCTACTATCAACAAGAGGGCTAACGGCAATAATGTTGACGTTAGCTCTTATTTATTTGTTTATAACGAATACAGATGCACATATAACCGAATACATCACCGTATACGGTATAGTGTTACATTACATGTTTGATAGTGGTGGTAGTGATAAGGATTGAGGGCAGGTAGGCAGGGGCGAAAATAATATTATATAGAATGGAGAATGATATATGAATAATTTAAAGTTTACTGATGTTTCAAATATTCTTAATGAGGTATTTAAGGCTGTCGTTAACAATGATAGTGACGCAAGAACTGTTGTATCAGATAATCTTTCAAATATTGCAGACGTTGGTGCTGCATTAACTGAAAGTACAGATTATGAAACACTTTTCAACAAAACATTCCCTGCTATGGTTGACAAGGTAAAAACAACAAAGTTTATCAACCGCAAATATAAAGGTAGTGCTCCACCTTGTGCTGTAGCACCGGACACCTTTAGAGGAATTGTTGAAATCGTCCGAACTGATGTTGGGTCCTTTGATATGAATCATCTTTTTGATGTAATTGACCGTGACGACAATTTTACAGGTACACTCGAACATTTTGCAGACCTTTTCGGTAAGGAACTACCAACAGTAACAGCAAAATATTACACAATGTGCAAAACTTATCGTCAGAAAATCACAAAAACAAGCGAACAGTTTATCGGTGCTTTTGCCAATGCCGATTCTATGATGTCATTTTTTGCAAGTATTGAAAGCGCACTCGCTGTAAAGTATGATTTCGCGGTTGATATGCTGCAGTATTTAACATTTGACAGTGCCGTAGTTGAAAAGATAGCAAAATACAACGCTAATACTGACACTATGATTGAAAATGGTTCACTTATCAGAAGCGAATACGCATATTCAGACGAACTTGACAACGATATTGTTGTAAAGATTATCAACGAAATGAAATCTATCATCAGATTGTACACAAAGTTTAATACCTACGGCGGCGCTGATTTTGCTAATAGCTATGAATCAAGCGATATTCACGTAGCTATTAACGCTAAACTTTATGATGCTATGGTAACAAATAAGGCATTTGCAATGAATGACAAATTTCTTGATATACCATTTGAAAACATCCACCCTCTCACCTCATTTATGCCTTATGATACAACTGACGATACAACTAATACAGCGTTATCTGGAAAAGCACACAACGGCACGGAATATATTGCTGGTAAGATAATGTATATTGTTTATACAGCAGAATCTTTCGCATGTACAGTAATTGATAAAAAGATTACAAGTCAGTACGTAGCCGACGAGGATTACACAAATGTATTCCACAATGCCACAATGACCAATGTTGTAAACGTTGATTTCCCTATCACAATTTGTGTAGCGCATGATGGCACAATAGCATAATAAACATATAACTTAATTAAAAATACCCTGCATCATATCGATGCAGGGATATTTAATACAGAGGTGATAACATGCCCACTTACTACAGTAAAAAAGACAGAAAAGAATGTATCATTGAAATGCGTGAAATCTATGGTGATTATGCTGTATTATGTTTCTGTTTACTCAACGCTTACAAGTATAATTACAGAGCCGGCCTCAAATCTGGAAATACCGCCGAAAGCGATTTTAACAAAGCCAGATGGTACCTCGATTACGCAAGCGGTATAAAGCGAACATCAGAATGTAAACTTACATTCACTCAGAAACTACGAATAATTATAAACATATTGAGAGGAGTGATAAGATGAACAATGTATTTTGCTATAGCAACTATTACAATCTCTACAGCAATGAGAGAAAATCTATTGAACGTAATTCTGAATATATCGAAATAATAAGCAACATGTTATCTGAGATGTTTGTCATTGATGGTATGACTCACGAAAACACCACGCACCTCATGAGAACGATATTGCTTTACGGTTCTGCATACCTCAAACATTCTGAAAATTCAGACATTATATGTGGTGGTTCATACGTCAATTGTCCTAAAGCAGATGCAGTTTACCCAGACCACTACATTGCAACCAAAACAGATTTTCAGTTTGATGGTATACCAAACAACGACGCCGGAGAGGTAGTGTGTTATCTATTCCCGTCATGTTCTCCACTTACACAAATATTCCGTTTTGCATCTCAGTTCGCTGAGGTTGACACGTCACTTGTTAATAATATTCAGTTCGCTCGTATTGCACCGATTGCAGCAGTGTCAGATGACAGCACTAAGGAGGCATATGAAAAATGTATTGTAGCCATGTTGGGCGGTGAATTGAGCAATACTATAAAAGTCCCGTTCATCAATGTTAATGGTAAGTCATATCAGCTCGATATACTCAACATCTCAGACGGTAAGTATAGCGAAAAGATACAATATTTATCAATGTATCACGAGCAAATGATATCGCGCCTTTGTAAAATGTTTGGCATTTCATATACTTATATCAGTAAGCAGGCCAACATTACAAATGATGAGCTCCATAACAGCGACGACTTTTGTGCTATTTACCCTCTTATGATGAAATCAAACATTAATGAATGTCTTGATAAAATTGGTTTAACGGCCAAATTTAATAAGCCTTGGGAGTGGATTGATAGACTCGAGGAGATGCACGACCTATCCGACAACGCAATAGATAACAGCCTCGGCACAAACGAACCATCACCGGAGCCAACAAACGAACCTGCGACAGAGGGAGAGGAGTGATATAAATGTATATGTTTCGTAAAAACCATATAACAGTAAAATCAGCTATTGCAAATATGACCGATATTGAAAAAAGTCATTTTGCCATCACATACAATGGAGCAACTCTTGTTGAACATACAGACATAATTTCATGCTTACTTCAGAAATACAGCACTTTTGAACTCATACATTCTAACGATACAACCGAAATAATCTCGACATGGGATAATTTCAAAGCGCGATATAGTCACGGGTTTAAACGTATGTACGACGCGTTGACAGCCGAATATAACCCTATCGAGAATTATGACAAATACTCTGATATAAC
Organism: Paludibacteraceae bacterium; assembly: GCA_024405815.1. Lineage (GTDB taxonomy): Bacteria > Bacteroidota > Bacteroidia > Bacteroidales > Paludibacteraceae > Enterocola. The sequence goes on from JAKSNX010000045.1 coordinate 5,175, forward strand.
TAATACCGGTAATACAAACACAACGACATCGGCTGATAACACTGCAATGGCCACAACTGAGGACAGCGCGAACTGGAATAATACTGACAAAACAACATCAACAGCTTCTGCAACCGGCAACACTTCAGCTAATACAGTTGAACATACTCACGGCAACATCGGCGTAATGACCGCCGGCCAGATGATAGCTGACACGGTAACACTACGCACAACAAACAACCTCGCAGATATAATTTGTGGTATGTACTACGATATGGAGATGATATAATGACAGGTCAATTTTACATAGATGCATCTGCAAAAAATCAGCTTGACCGACCTATAACACCTATCGGTGATGGTATTGATTTAACTTTGTATATGCCAACTGATATTATCAATCCTACATTTAAAATCAAAGATTTTCCCAATAACGCTAATTACTTATATGTTCCCGCCCTCGACAGATATTATTTCATACGTTCCGTGACTCTCGATAAACAGTGCAACTACATATCATGTACATGTGATGTGCTTAAAACATATGCAGCTGCAATTAAAAACCTTAACTGTTATATATCCCGTAACGAATATAAATACAATATGCAAATACCAGATAGTTTGTACACTCTAGAATCCCGTAAATATATACACGGCATTAATTTTGGTAACAACATATTCGAACACAACAGCGGCCGTAATTACATATTAACTATAAAGTAAATGAGGTGATATAATGAATGTAAATTGTAAAGTAATAAGAGCAAAAGCAGGAGATAAAACCAACTGTTACACATATAATCCTTATGTAGCATCATGGAAAACAACTGAAGAGATAACCTCTATAAATCCATGCACAAGTATATCGCTTAATAACTATTGGTTAAAAGCTATGTGGAATATGCCGGAAACACAAGACATGTACGTTGATTATGTTTTTCTTAATGAGTCAAACAGTTCAATACCTGCATATTATATATGTTCTCTTAACACAGACCTCGAGTTTATTGATTTTCCCCTTAGAGATGTATATTTAGATTGTGGTAACTATGTTACATCAAACATACACACTCAAAACTATATCAACTCTTTTACATGGAAATCACGTGCAAATGACGAACAGGTTGCATTTATAAATGAAAATCATACTCAAACATTATTTGGAATATATATTCGTTTCATCAAAGGCGATTATGTTTACATATGCAAAATATCTCCGTTTTATAACGACAGAGCTTATAGCAACGTCAGCTACACACATCACTTTACGCCATCAGTTCACTCATATAATAACACAAGCAGTGGCCATTTTTATAATGCTGAAGAGGGCACAACAATTGCCTTATACCCTCCACTCAATATAACACTCGACACTGAGACTGACCCACGTCATACATGGTATTACGGCGAGTCATGGTATCGATTTATCAAAAATGAAACTATCACTGATGATACCCCATATATCGCTAAATTTGATGATACATATTTTGATAAAATTGAATTTGGCACCGGAAACCGATGGGGAAATGATTTTGCATTTCAATATCGTCCAAACCTCGAATACATGCTAACATCTCTTGCATGTACAGGTATTTACTTTAAATACGACGGTACAATGTATCTGGGATACATGGACAGCTCTGGTCAAACAACCGGTGAACGTCTCACGGCTGATTTGTGGAAAACATCAGCACAATATGACAGTGACAGTGTATTTAATTTCACAGAACACGAGGAACCCAGAAAACCAGCCTTAAAAGATGAAATAGACGAGATGACATTTGGATATAGTCAAATGCTCCTAGGTTTTGCAGATACATACATCATGACACAAAACGAATTAACCGCCCTCAAACACTGGTTTGCCTCTGACGCTCCTGCAGGCCTCGACTTTACAACATGCGTTGTATCTCTACGACATGCACCATGGTCGCTTGTACCGTTTGTTGCAAATGGTGTTACTACAACTATCACTGCAGGCAAGGAAAACACCGGGGTTGAATCATTCCTATGTGCTAGCGGAAAATACACTCTATTCTGTGGCCAGACAAACATCCCGCGAATACACGACAATTTTCTCGACTACGAACCATACACAACCTATGAGTTATACTTACCAAATGCAACATGGATAAAACTGCCTGATTTTGTAGTAGGCAAAACTATAAATGTAAATCTAGCCGTCGATATACTCAACGCGTCAATACGTTACTTTGTAACCTGCAATAACTTAATAATAGCCGATGTAGCGGGACAGCTCGCCTCTGATGTAGTATTTACTACGGAGAATGCCGGAGTTAAAAAAGCAAGTCAAATACAGTCATGTTTCAGTGCCGTTTCCGGTGTAACATCAGCTGTCGCCGGAGCTCTGACCGCTCAACCTCTCGCCATTGTAGGCGGCGCACTCTCGGCGTCAAATGCAATATCATCTGGAATTATCGCCTCTAACAACAACTACTCTCAGACAGTAGGAAACAATGGAGATACAACAAGCCTATCCGGTAATAACACCTGCTATTTAAAGATTACTACCGTAAATGAAAAAATTCCAGATAACTACGCGCATGTACACGGCCGGCCTCTAAATGAAACACACACTATAAACAGTATGCGAGGTTTTACCGTCTGTGAAAACGTAGACACAACCGGAATAAACGCCACTGATGCAGAAAAAACATTAATAAAATCTCTCTTGGAGAGCGGTATATATATCTGAGTATTACCGCAAAACTAAGTTAGCACCTCATATCTATAGATTATGTTCTACAGATTTGAGGTGCTTTTCTCCATTATTGCGGTAAAACTTAAAATACGTTTGGTACTTTATGCAGGTCGGCGAGGGAGTCAACTGCTATTTTTGTAAAGTGTTTATCATAGCATATATCATGACGGCGATAGTGTACAATGAAATCTTTTACAAGTGAAAACTCTTGACCAAAATTATAATAGGTACGTGGATGGGTGTAACTATAATTTTCGTCGTCAGTTACTATTATTTCATAGGTGGTCAGATTTTCGAGGGCTGAGAGCGGGACTTGTTTTATATAGTACATTGATTGCCACACGTCGGAATATGTTTGATAGACTTTGAATGCACAACCCAAAATATACAGATAGTATCCGGTGTCAACCGTTTGAACTCCATCCGGGAGTTTTCTATATAGCTCTGTAGGTTGTGAAACACCGCGTAGTATTTCCATTCCGTCAACGCTGAAACCAAAGTACATTTTATTAAATTCATGTTTCTTTGTGTTCTCCTCCGGGAGTGCGTTGAATAGGGTTGTGTGTACACGGGTTCCAAGGTTTGTTTGATGTACGAAAAATGGTTCGGTTGTAGTTCTGATTTTGTCGTAGACTCCTAGCTTAATTAAAACGTTTGGGTTGCCTCTGCTTATGTTACCGAGCATTATAACGGCCGTGTTGATGTCGTCACGGTAAATTGTGCTGATTAAGTGCATGGTATCCATGAAAGTCTTTGTGTTTACTCTGTCGTCGCAAATTTCCTCACATATAATCAATTTACAGGATGGTTTATTAAATGTACTGCATAAGTCGCTTGATTTGTCAATACTTGTTATATACATAAAAGGTTCTCGTGTTTTCTTTACTATATCAACGTTTTCGTCGTCACGCATTAAGCGAAAACAGTGCTCGCGGTAATAGTATTGAATACGGTTGTACTTGTCGTGTGTGATGTGCTGTATAACATTACGCCCGTCGTCAAAGGGGATGTTGATTAAGTTTTCAAAATAACTTTCACAAGCGAATTTCGTGCACTCCTCTTTTGAGGCTCTCAGTGTTACCGTAGTAACACCAAAATATTCATAAGCGATTAAAGCGAGAACCTCAATCCCGGTTGATTTTCCGCCGCCTCGACCGGAGACTATGACGTTATAACCGTTGTGTATGCCGTAGGTGTTGACGTCATAGAGGTGTTTAGGGACGGTGTAGAGTTGTTTCTGTATATCAAGAGAGTTTTCAAGCCATTTTTCTGAAATCATGTTTCATTCTCCTATCTGTTTATGGATTTTACGTATGTGTTATAGAGGTTTTGGAATGTTGTGCTTAGGTGGGCGTTAAAAGGAACGTTTACGATTGTTGTAAAGCCGTAACAGTTTTGAGGGGTTGTATTCCCTTTATAATCTGTGACATGTACAGTGTGTATTTCAAAGTTTTTCTTTTCGTGCACTGCTCCCTTTTTGGTGCTCTCTAGTGCTGATATGCTAAAATCTTTGATGTATTCAAAGAGTGGTGTATTATATTTGTGCGCTTGGGTTATGATGTCGTCACGGCTTGCTCCGGCAAATGTTATTTTATATGTACCGTCGGAATGTTCGCCACAGTAGCGTTTGCTGCCGAGAGGTATAAAACCGTTTACATAATCACCGTCGTCGTCCCATTGGCCGAGGTCATGGCATTCATGAGCTTTTACGTTTTTAATAATCTCCTCGTATACTTCAGTGTTGATTTCGTCGAAATACCGTTCAAGTTCGGCGTTGTTGGAATTGTAGTATAAACTGTCCGTGTCGTACTGTACAATGTCATCTGGATATTTTGAAATGACGTTTATTAATCTCTGGCGAACATATGATGTACACCAATAACCTATATATGGGTTGAATATGGTTGTTTTGGCGTCCTCATAATCAACCGATTCAATTTTTATTTCGTTGTCAAATATGTATTTTTCAAAGTATAATGATGTTACACACATACCGTATACGCTGTTAATTAGTTGTTTAAGTCTCATATATTCTTTACAATTCTCATCATAATCTATATCGTTTGCGTGAGAGTCTTTTGTGTATGGTTTTAGCTTTGTTTTCTTTATGTACCAATTATTCATAACATTGAGCATTGATGATGGTGCTTTTGATGATTTTGTAAAGTACCATGAATCAATGACTTTGACAGAATCATAAGTATAAATGGCGTTGATATTGGCCATGTCTATTTCGTTTACGTAGTATTCCGCATAGTCGGCGCGGTATACTCGGCCGTTGTCTAACACAGCGTTGTCAAGCTTTGTAGCTTTGTGGGATGATAGAGTGCTGTGAGTCGATTTTGAGCGTAAATTCTTGAATATAAGTTTTGCTATCCAATGTTTGTGCTTTATAGCAAATTTATAGTCAGTTGTTTTTACAAGCTTCCCAGCAGGGTACATTTTAGCATTTAAAGCCCAAGGATAGGCAGACGTTAAATCCTTGCATTTAATGTGCATACCATTATTGGAGTCGTTACATATAAGGCCTACATACTTGAAATTAGAATGTGTTAAACCGCCGGAGTATAAAAAAGTGCGAAATATTTGGTATTCTTGTTCAGTCCCTATTAATTGGTTTACCTCGTCGATAAGGCGTTTTCTGTCCATGAAATGTTTACACATAGACTTTTTAACCTCATTACGCACAATGCCGGTTTGTGTAAGAGGAATATTGTCACCTTTTAAAGTATACATTGCGTGTGCTATAAGGGTTAATTCACTAAGTATTGCGACGTCGTCAACTGAATATAAAACCTCTTTACGTGTCATGTGTGTTGAGCTATTGCGTATTTTGGTATAGTCTAAATCACCTTTACGTTTTTGAGTTTTGGTGTAGTTTTTGGCGATGTTAGCAAGTGATGTACCAAAAACGCCGAGGCATTCAGCAAATTTGATGTTGTTGTTTACTGTAAAGGAACATACTTTAGTTGTTGATTTTGCGAATACATCTGTGATACTATCGGCTAATAGTCGCCAAAAGTATGAATATTCAAAACTAATATTAACATCAAATACTAATAGTGTAGCGTTTTTATGGAGGTTTGTAATCATTGCTGACAGTTCATTCAGAAAACGCTTTATTTCGTTTATGTTTCTGCATAAAAAGTTTATTTTGCCTATGCTGAATTGCCATATGTATACAATTGATTCGTTAGAGTCAATAGATACTTTTGACGTCTCACAGTCAAAACCGGAGCCGACGTTTACAAAGGGGGTTGATTTTGATATTACCTTTTTACCGCCTTTATTGATTAAGTCGGTTTTTTCGAACTGTATATAGTCGCTTATATGTCGATGCGGTCGATACCACACATAAATTTTATGTGTAGCAGCTGCAATATATTTATGTGTGTATATCATTTCTTACCTCTCAAAAGTTTCTGAATAAATCTGTGTCATCTGGCAGTGCGTTTATACTTGCAAGCTCATCGGCGGTGTAACCGGTTGACAAAAGGAACTCATCACGGGCTTTCATTGCTTGCATGAGTGTATCATCTGTAAATGTACCATCGTTATAAGCGTTTACAGCGTTCTGCATTCTTTGAAAATATTCGTTGTCCTCATAATCCTCTATACCTGCATCAATGAACTCATTACGTGTCTGATGATATTGTTCAAAGAGTTCACCCATTAAATCGTCATACTGTATTTGACGCATGATATTTGCCTCTGTGAGTTGACTCTTTTCATATGCCGTAATGATATCATTTTTGTCTGAGATGCTATGAGCGTTTTTTAAGGCGTCTTTAATGTACTGAGGCAATTGTGCTTTACTTGCCTGTAGAACTTTGTTTATGGCGTTCTCTCTTGCCATTGTAACCGAAAACATGCGGTTGTATGTACCGTTATATTTATCTCTATCCGGGCGAGATGTTGAGTTATTCTTAAAACGTGTTGCCTTTAAAATAGCATCTGCGTTTTTCTGAGTTAATGTTGAGGTGTTACGTTTTATTTGAGGGATTGCGTGAATTTCTCCGGTTGATACGTCGATTTGTGATGGAGAATAACCAACTGTTATTTTCATTTCACGCATGTTACCGGCTCCAAAGGTTGAGCGCGCTATTGACACTAGATTGCGAGTTACATTGTGATTATAGCCGAGCTCACGATATGCTTTTTCTATTTGGCGGTTTAAACTGCGTATTACGTTGTCGGCTGATTTTTGTTCTGCGGTGTATGACATGTTTATTCGTCTCCTCTCATATGTCTCTGATAGAATTTACCTTGTATACGTTCAACAAAATCTGCCTCTGATGGGTGGATGTATTGCGCTGTGTGTATGCATTCAGCATGTTTGCAGTTGAAACATGCTGTATAACCTTCGTTATAGAGGGGCTTGCATATCTTACCGTATTTACTGTTTACGTAATAATCGTCTGTCTCTTTGATAATTTTCATTTGTGTTCACTCCTCAATTATAACTTCTTTGATTTGTTCGCTTATGGTTGTATAATACATGTATTCATAAGGGCGAGTGGTAATATAGTATGTAGTTTCGTACTCATTGTATCTAGCGTCAAAATATGTCTCACGCTCTATAGAGAGTACGCCAGTTAGACGTACTACTCTATGATTTGTCACGATTGTTACTGTCATTATATCACCTCTATTCTGTTAGCAAGTATGCTGTTTGTTTCGTACTTATTAACTGCGTTTCTTAATATGCTGTATTTGCTTGTGCTTTCAAAATTACTACCAAATGTACTGCCAAAAGGATTTACAAGTACTTTTAAACTATCATCGCTTTTGACTATTCTGAAATGTGCTGACTGATAAATCATTAAATAAAACATAAGTATGTTCCATTCATTAAGTTGTTCACCTCTAAGCGAAATGCTTTTTGCAAATTCGCTTGTTAATGCAATCTCACGTCTTATAGTTGTTTCTGTTGCAATATCAGAAAAGAAAACTGTTTTGTTTTCTGCTACTACTGTGTTATTATTGCCAATGATAACATTCTGTACTGTTTTTGGTAATTCGCTAATATCGTTGAACTCGATTGTTCTTATCTTACCACTTACATAATAAATCTGTGCCTCGAATACCTGTGCCCAAGTATAAATTACTACCTTTACAATGTTCATGTTCTTTTTCATGTTAATTACCTACTTTCAAAAATCTCTTGTTGGTTGAATA
>JAKSNX010000046.1 GCA_024405815.1 Paludibacteraceae bacterium
TTTTGTGGAGCTGGTGGGGTTTGAACCCACGTCCAAACGAGGAAACAATATGCTTTCTACACGCTTATTCCGGCCTACGGTTTTTGTGCTGTTCCAAGACCCGGACCACTAAAGAACAACCTTAGCCTCTTAGATTTAACTCTTTTTAAAAGGCGTAAAAAGAGCGAGTCCCGATATTCCTGCACCCCCTTGGTCAAACATCCTCGTGACTACGGCGTTTGGGAGATGTCTTGATCCATCACCTTGTGACGGAATAAAGCTAATCTACTATTATTCGATTAAGCGGCAAGAGCATAAGATCTTTCGCCAGATATTGTTTGAAAGTTCAGATTATAGAGCCTGCTTACAACGCTCTGCGTGCTTACATACCGGTTCTGCCCGCTGTCAAAGCCAGTCAGCCCCTATGTATTTACTTGTTTATAAAGTCTTTTATCTCACTTTTAAATCTTAGGCATAATAGAACTAACAAACCTAATACAATAGCACTAAATGTAAATGGTACTATAGTTTTGATAATAAAATTTTTAGGCTTGTCTGGATGTGCTACAAAAGAAAGACGCAATACGTCTCTATTGTAGTTTAGTTTACTCTCAGATGCAGTCTTTATTTCATTCAGTCTCATTAACTCCTTAGAGTAAGACATCGGGTCTGAGGTTGTGAGAAAACCTTTGTTAGATAACTTAAATGCCTCTACATTACCGGTTTCCTTAAATTTAACAGAACGTAAAGAGTCCAATATAGAACTCTCAGATACCGCAAATTCAACTTGTGACTGCAATTCCCCTAATCTTTGTTGGTTTTTAGAATTATAAAAAGTGTTATTGCAAAACATATTCAAGATGCTTAATTCTATATTTTGCAAATAAGACTTATCCTTACTTATAAACTCTACACAAAACCTACTACCGTCAATATATTTACTCGTCTTTTTATCTTTGAAATCTATATAATAATCATTCAGAGTGGAATCTTTAAAATATATGTAGTGTGGTTTTATTTGTAGATTTTTGGCAACATCAATTGAAATATTCATATTAGCGGATATGTTTTCTAATGCAGTGGTTCTCTCTAATTTAATTCTTGTGATATAATCTCCACTGGTGCCTACATTATTCTCATATATCGCTATTGTCTGATATTTAGGTAGTATTAGCCAATAGCAAACAGATGCTGCAATACCCAAAATGACAAAACACATAAGTTGTTTCCAATTTTTCAAAGAAAATCTTAGTAGAAACACTATTGGGCTAAAAATGAATTTTACAATCCAACCCCAAAATATTTTTATTATATCCACTAAATCCAGTTCTCTATTTTCTGTTGCATTATCCATAAATTCCGTTGTGTTATTAAATTTTTGCAAAAGTAATCAAAAATTTTTATTTATCATCAATTAAACCGTAATATTTGACCTACTGATGGAATGGAGTCGTATGCCATATTGTTGATGTCGTATAATTTTAATAGTTTAATACCATATTTTTGAGATATGGAATGCATGGATTCTCCACTTATAACAGTATGTGGCGTGCAATCTTCACACTTATTTCTCTTTGATTTCAGATATACTATATCTCCCGCTTCAGGTTGTCTTGCCTCTTTGTCCACATCGTTATATACATAGATAAGTCCAAATGGCACATGATGCTTTACCGCTAAGGTATAATATGTTTCATTTTTTTGTGCAAACACATGCTTAATGTCGCTTATTGAGTCCTTAACAGCTTTTTGCTTTTTGGGGTTTACAGATGGTTGCATCAAGTCATATTGATGCAGATTGTGTTCTTCTATAAGGTTAATAAGCCTGGTAGGGTACTTGGGGTCTGTAGCGTAACCTGCCTCTTTTAATCCTTTAGCCCAACCTTTATAATCTGTCCTATCTAACTCAAAAAGAAAAGAGTAGCGGGCACGATTCTTAATAAATTGGGAATGGTCTATAAAAGACTCTTCCGGATTGTCATATTTACGGAAACACTCTTGGTTTGCATCATCATCGTGATGTATTGTGGCACCTTCCCAATCATTGTGACACTTTATGCCAAAATGGTTGTTCCCTTCCATTGCAACGTAACTTTTTCCAAGACCCGATTCCAATATACCTTGTGCCAAGGTTATGCTTGCAGGTATTCCGTAATCAACCATCTCTCTTACGGCTATATCCTTGTAAAGCGATACATAGTCGTCATATTCGTCTGCAAAAACTGCAAAAAATGACAAAAAAGTGATGCCAAGTGTTAATAATCTTTTCATTTATCATAAATTTGACACAAAGATAATAAAAAAATTTGTACATTTGTAGTTTATAAGTAACAATAGGCGTTTTTATGATACATAATCACCCAAATGTTCCCGAAAAATACAAAGAATTGGTTGATATAGCCAAATCAATGACTAAAAAATCGTATGCTCCCTACTCAAAGTTCAACGTAGGTGCCGCGGTATTGTTATCTGACGGAACTATAGTTACAGGTGCTAACCAAGAGAATGCGGCTTACGGAGAGTGTATATGTGCGGAACGGGTAGCGCTTTTATATGCTACTGCCAATTACCCCGATAAAAAACCTGCCGCACTTGCTGTAGCCGCCAGCGTTAATGGCTCATTTACAAAAAACTGTGTCTCACCATGTGGCTCATGCAGGCAGGTGATTGTGGAGATGGAAAATAGATTTAACTGCAATATAGAGGTTGTTATGTATGGTACTGACCAAGTATCGGTAGCCATGTCGGGGGCGGATTTACTTCCGTTAGGATTTTCAGACAATCATTTAAAAAAGTAATGATAATAGACAAGACACTACATAGGTACATATTACGGAACTTCATAAGGGTTTTTTCTATAACTTTTTTTGTAAGTCTGTTTGTGCTGCTTATGCAGTTTATGTTCCGTTATGCCGATGATTTTATAGGCAAGGGGGTTGGTTTTGTAGCCATGGCTCAATTCTTCTTCTATGCGGCATTGTCACTGATTCCACTATCACTACCTCTATCTATTCTGTTAGGCTCATTAATGACTTTCGGTAATTTTGGAGAACGTCTTGAACTATTGTCAATGAAAGCGGCAGGCATCTCTCTGTTTAGAATAATGAGTTCTCTGATAATTTTTATAGCATTGCTGTCTATAGGCAGTTTTTATTTTGCAGATAACATTCTGCCTAAGACACAGGTTGATATGTGGACTTTGGTGTTTTCCATAAGGGAGAAATCTCCTGAACTACAGATACCGGAAGGCTCTTTTTGCAGCGATATAGACGGAATGAACATTTATGTTAAGGATAAACATAGTAATGGCAGGCTTAATGATGTAATAATCTACGATTACTCTAACGGTTTTGAGAATACAGGTATCATTCTTGCAAAAGAGGGCTCTCTTGAGATGTCTCAAGATAAGAAATACCTGATGCTTACGCTCTATAATGGAGAATCTTTTGAAAATCTGAATCAGGGTCCACAGTCAAGAGTGACAAGCGATATTATACCTTACCGCAGAGAATCTTTCTCTAAAAAAGAGGTTATAATAGACTACGATGCCAATTTTAACGAGATAAACGGAGATTATTTAAATGATGATTATGTAAGCAAAAATACCACTCAGTTACAGCATACCATAGATTCAGTTTCACATCGGGTGGATTCAATAAAACAAAGGAATGTAGAGAAAACAATAAACCAAACCTATTTTGATTACACCAATGTGCATTTGGCTACAAAAAATGCAGACCAGATAGCGAGTCAGAAATCAGTTCATTCCATCTATGCGGGATTGGATTCTTTAGCTAAAAAAAATGTGATAGAGAATGCCATTATCAGGTGTAATAACGTATCAAATGATATTGACTATGATATGTCCATTACAAATTGGCTTGAAGGTGAGATTCGCAGACATGCCATTGAATGGCATAAGCGTTATACTCTTGCTTTTGCTTGTTTCATATTTCTGTTTATAGGGGCTCCTCTTGGTGCTATAATCAGGAAGGGCGGTATGGGTATGCCTATAGTGCTGGCAACGGTTATTTTTATAATTTATTACATTATAGATAATGCAGGATACAAGATGGCACGTGAAGGTATTTGGCCTGCATGGCAAGGTATGTGGCTAAGTGCTTCTATATTATTGCCGTTTGGCATATTGCTTACATATCTTGCTGCCACAGATAACACCATTATGAATGCAGAAGCAGTATGGATTACTATTAAAGAATTTTTTAAAACAATAAAGACAAAATGTACAAACTTAACACTATTGAAGAAGCAATAGAGGATTTCAAGCAAGGGAAACTCCTGATTGTAGTTGATGATGAAGACCGCGAGAATGAGGGTGATTTTATTACTGCGGCGGAGATGATTACCCCAGAGAAGGTGAATTTTATGCTTAAAAATGGTAGAGGCGTATTGTGTGCCCCTATCACAGAGGGGCGTTGTGCGGAGTTGGAACTGAATAAGCAAGTAGATAATAACACCTCAATGTTGGGTACTCCGTTTACTGTTACGGTAGATAAGATTGAGGGATGCACCACAGGTGTGTCTGCCGCAGATAGAGCCGCAACCATAAGGGCTTTGGCAGACCCTGTATCCACCCCTTCCACATTTGGCAGACCAGGTCATATAAATCCTTTGTATGCTAAAGAGAAAGGTGTGCTACGTCGCCCGGGACATACAGAGGCATCTATAGATTTGGCTCGCCTTGCCGGTTTGTATCCAGCGGCGGCACTTATAGAGATAATGAACGATGACGGAACTATGGCACGTATGCCGCAATTGGAATTAGTTGCAGAAAAATTCGGCATTAAAATCATAACCATCAAGGATTTAATTGCATACAGGCTAAAGGAAGAATCATTGGTTGAGAAAGGTGATGAAGTCCACCTACCTACAAAATACGGTGATTTTCAGCTAATTCCATTCCTTCAGAAATCAAACGGATTAGAGCATATAGTTTTAAAGAAAGGCACATGGAACGATGATGAGCCTATTCTTGTGCGTGTGCATTCATCTTGTGCTACAGGAGATATTTTCGGTTCGCTCAGATGTGAGTGTGGAGAGCAGCTACATAAGGCAATGGAGATGGTGGAGAATGCTGGTAAAGGTGTTATACTGTATCTTAATCAGGAGGGTAGAGGTATTGGACTAATGAATAAGATAAAGGCGTATAAGCTTCAAGAGGAAGGATTGGATACCGTAGATGCCAATATACATCTTGGATTTGACCCCGATGAGCGTGATTATGGCGTAGGAGCCAATATATTGCACGAGATAGGTGTGAAGAAAATGCGTCTTATAACTAATAATCCTGTAAAGCGTGCAGGACTTGAAGGTTATGGTTTGACAATTGTGGAGAACGTACCTATCGAGGTTGGAATAAATCAATATAATGAGCGTTACATGCGCACTAAAAAAGAGAGAATGGGACACATACTAAACCTGAAGGCTTAATAGTGTCCCACACACCTTTTTTATAAAAATGCTATTTAGCTACAGCCACTGAGCGAACCTCGCGTATAACGGTAATCTTAACTTGTCCAGGGTAAGTCATCTCATCCTGGATTTTCTTTGCTATCTCACCGCTAAGACGTTCTGTGTCTGCATCGCTGACCTTATCTGCACCTACTATTACACGTAGCTCACGACCAGCTTGTATGGCGTAAGTCTTCTCTACACCAGGATAGCTCATTGCAAGGTTCTCCAAATCATTAAGACGCTTGATGTAAGCCTCCACAATTTCACGTCTTGCACCTGGGCGTGCTCCTGAAATGGCATCGCAGGCAAGAACGATAGGGGAGATAAGAGATGTCATTTCCACCTCCTCATGGTGGGCACCTATAGCATTGCAAATATCGGGTTTCTCACCACAACGTTGGGCTATTTTCATACCAAGCAGTGCGTGCGGCAACTCCTGGTCCTCATCTTCAGCAACCTTGCCTATATCATGAAGCAAACCTGCACGACGTGCTTTCTTAGGGTTAAGACCAAGTTCAGATGCCATTACTGCACATAGATTAGCTGTCTCTCTGGCATGCTGCAACAGGTTCTGACCGTATGATGAACGGTATTTCATCTTACCTACCAAGCGTACAAGTTCAGGATGGAGTCCGTGTATGCCAAGGTCTATTGTAGTGCGTTTGCCTATTTCCACAATTTCATCTTCAATCTGTTTTGTGACATTTGCAACAATCTCTTCTATTCTGGCAGGATGGATACGTCCGTCCTGTACTAATTGGTGAAGAGAAAGCCTTGCAATTTCACGCCTTATAGGGTCAAACGCAGAAAGCACTATTGACTCTGGAGTGTCATCTACAACTATCTCTACACCTGTAGCAGCTTCAAGAGCCCTTATGTTTCTACCTTCACGCCCTATAATACGACCTTTCATCTCATCGTTCTCTATATGGAATACTGTAACTGCATTCTCAATAGCGGTCTCACTTGCAACACGCTGTATAGATTGTATGATTATTTTCTTAGCCTCCTTGTTACCATTCATACGGGCCTCTTCCATAATCTCATTTGTGTATGCAAGGGCGGCTGTCTGAGCCTCTGCTTTAAGGGCTTCAATCATTGAGTCTTTGGCTTGCTGTGCAGACATACCTGCAACTGACTCCAATTTCTCAATGGCCTGTTGATGCAGACGGTCAAGTTCCTGGTCTTTTTTCTCAGCAATGTCAAGCTGTGTCTCGTATGCAGTTTTAAGCTGTTCAACTTCTGCGTTTTTCTTTGTTAATTCATCTTCTTGAGATTGAAGTTGCTTCTCTTTTTGTACGATTCTGGATTCTGCCTGCTGTATTTTTGCATTGCGTGCAGTAACTTGTTTCTCATACTCATTCTTAAGTTGGAGATATTTCTCCTTAACCTCAAGCATCTTTGCCTTTTTTAAGGCCTCGCCCTCTATACGGGCGGTCTCAATAATACCTTTTGATTTTTTGCCTTGTATCAGGAACAGTAGCCCTACAGCTATGGCACTTCCCACAATGAAGGCAATCACAATAAGGATTATAATGGTAGTTGTACTCATAATGTTATATATTTAAATTATACAAATGAAAAATGCAACTCTAACATTTCCAATTTAACTTGGAATATGTTGAATTGCATTAAATCCCGATATCTGTGATATGATAATTACAGACTATTATCTGTGTTAGATAAGGTGTTGTCCAAACAACCGCTGATTTTCTCACATTCAGCCACATCTAACAATTTATCCAGCATAAGCTGATATGCGGCACAACAGAGTATAGTCTCACGTCCTTTCCCCACAAATGTGTTTGCAAAGTCATTAAGAAGGTTCTTTAACTCAACCTCTGCTTTTCTGTACATTTCCTCATCTTCCGGGTTAATGTACATAGGTATCTTGTTCTCGTAGATAGTAATGGTGATTAACCTTTTCTGACCTTCTTCCATTTTTTTATAGCAATTATCAGTTGCTTAATTTTGCAATGCAAACATCTATTTGAGCCATAATGTCTGTAAGTTTTTTTCTTGCCTGACTTACATCTCCTTTTGATAGAGATACAACACTTTTGGCTATTTTAAGATTATTGTATTTTTTCTGCAATTCAACATTTTCTGCATTGGCTTTCTTAAGTTCTTCTTTGAGAAAACTCAATTCATTAGTAATCTGCGTGATATATTTATCCTTATTATCCAGACGCTGTAACAGTAAGCTTACTTTGTCTGTCAGATTCTTAATGGAACTGGAAGCCGATTCAGTCATAATTGAAAATTCCCTGCAAATTTAGCAATAATATTTTGGAAAAAAAAGACCGAATGAAAATTTTTTCATTCGGTCTTTTAATTTTTTAGTTAAATAGTAACTATTAGATGCCCTTCTCTTTAATACGGGCTTTCTTACCTGTAAGGTTGCGTAGGTAGTAAAGCTTGGCACGACGTACCTTACCTATTTTGTTAACCTCAACTTTCTCTATAAATGGAGAATTGAATGGGAATATACGCTCAACGCCAACTCCTTCAGACATCTTACGTACAGTGAAACGTTTGGTGTCACCGTGTCCTGTTATTTTTATAACAACACCACGATATTGTTGAATACGCTCTTTGTTACCCTCTATAATCTTGTAAGATACGGTAACTGTGTCACCACTCTTGAATTGAGGAAGTGAACCCTCTTTGCCTGTGGCAAATGCCTCTTGGGCTACCTTAATTAAATCCATTTCAATTAACTTTTTTGGTTTGACATATATGCGCAATTTAACGGATTCCAAACGCTCCGACAGAGATTGCGTCAAAACAGGGTGCAAAGATAGTGAAAATTAGGAACAGAACAAAAAAAAACTAAGTTTTTTTGCAAAAAAGAAGGGTGTGTGGACTGGAAACTTGTTTACAAGTACACACAACGCTTCTTTTTCAAAAATATTTGGCATTTCAATGATTTAGCATTAAATTTGTGCTCTCTATGCTTTTGAACAGACTGTCAATATTAAATTATAAGAACATCGCAGAGGCTACGCTGGATTTTTGCGGTGGCATAAACTGTTTTGTTGGAAATAACGGGGTAGGTAAGACCAATCTGCTTGATTCTGTCTATTATTTGGCATGTACCAAGAGCCGTTCAGGGCTTATGGACAGCCTTAATGTAAGGCATGGTGAGCAGTTCTTTATGATTCAGGGTGAGTTTTATAATGAATGCCCCGATAATGCCCCGATGCTGATACAGGCTGGTTATAAGGTTGGTGGCAGAAAGAATTTTAAGAATTGCGGTAAGGATTATCAGCGTTTGGCAGACCACATCGGGTTAATTCCTGTGGTTATAGTATCGCCGTCAGACAGTAATCTTATAGAGGATTGGAGTGATAACAGGCGTAAATTCATAGATAGTGTTATTTCTCAATACAGCAAGGAATATCTGTTCCACCTTATTAAATATAATGCGTTGTTGGCTGACCGTAACTCTTATCTGAAGCAAGAGACTGATGATGAGGTGCTTTATGAGGCGTGTGAGGCTCAGATGGCAGAATCGGGTAGATATATTTATGAGGCAAGGTGTAAATTCACAGAAGAGTTTGCAAAGGTGTTTAATGAGTATTATGCCAAGATTTCTATGGATAAGGAGCAGGTGGCTATTGAATATAAGTCTCATCTTGCTACTGGCGATTTAAAATCCATGCTTGAGTATTCCAGAAAACTTGATTTGATAGTGGGGCATACAACTAAGGGTATTCATAAAGATGATTTGGATATGCTGCTTGGAGGGTATTCCATTAAAAAGGTGGGCTCGCAGGGGCAGAACAAGTCTTTTTTGCTGGCTCTTAAATTTGCTCAGTTTAACTATCTTAAGCGTATTACAGGGCGTACCCCGATACTGCTCTTGGACGATATTTTTGATAAACTTGATGCAGAGCGTGTGGAGCAGATAATTAAGATTGTCTCTGATGATGAGTTTGGACAGATTTTTATTACAGATACAAACCGTGATAATTTAGACGCTCTGATTAAGCGGTCATCGGGTGGAGAGTACCGTATCTTTAAAGTAACAGAGGGGGAGGTTAAAGATGAAACGTGTTAGTGTAGCCCCTATAGGAAAGGTTATAGACGCATACTTTAAAGAGAACGGTATGCAAGATAAGATATTGGAACAGAAACTGTTGGATAATTTAAAAGATATTCTTGGTACGTTTATCTACAACTATGTAACATCCACCTATATAAACAATAAGGTGTTATATATTAAGGTGTCAAACAGTATTTTGCGTGGCGAGATTGCCATGACCAAACAGTCTCTTATAGAGCGTCTTAATGCGTCTGTGTCACCCGATGTGATGGTAATCAGGGATATAAATGTATGATGTATGATGTATGATGTATGATGTATGATGTATGATGTATGATAGGTGAAAACATAAAACATATTGTAGAAACGTTGCCGGCAGGTGTGCGGTTGGTGGCTGTATCTAAGTTTAACCCCAATGAGAGCATTATGGAGGCGTATAATGCAGGGCAAAGACTATTTGGCGAGAGCCATGCACAGGAACTTGTGCCTAAGGCTGAGGCTTTGCCAAAAGACATTAAATGGCATTTTATAGGGCATCTGCAAACTAATAAAGTAAAGTATATTGCTCCGTATGTATCTTGTATAGAGTCAGTTGACTCTATACGTCTGCTAAAAGAGATAGATAAGCAAGCCGCCAAATGTGGCAGAACCATTGATTGCCTGCTTCAGTTTCATGTGGCTCAAGAGGAGACAAAATTCGGATTCTCAATGCAGGAGTGCTGTGAGATGTTGGCATCGGAGGAGTATAAATTACTGCAACATATTAACATTGTGGGAGTTATGGGTATGGCATCCATCAGTGATGACCCTGCTCAAATTGCATCTGAATTTACTCAGGTTAAAAATAATTTCAACGCACTAAAATCGGAGTTTTTTGCTGATAATCCGTCTTTTTGTGAGATTTCAATGGGTATGACCCACGATTATCCCATAGCCATCAGTTGCGGAGCCACCCTTATACGTGTAGGTAGCGGAATTTTTGGTGAAAGAATGTATATAAAGCACTAAGTTTTTTTAAAAATGCTACGCATTCTTTGGTTTTGTGCTCTATTTTCACTATCTTTGTCGCCCAATTAAAAATAAAGTATATTATGGATTCTAAGAAACGTGTTTACACCTTTGGTAATGGTAAGGCCGAAGGAAACGCAAAAATGCGTGAGCAGCTTGGTGGTAAAGGTGCTAACTGTGCAGAGATGAACTTGATAGGAGTTCCTGTACCTCCAGGTTTCACTATCACAACAGATGTATGTAATGAGTATTATGAGGTAGGTCAAGAGAAAATCGTTAAGATTTTGGAAAATGACGTACTTGCCGCTGTAAAGCACATTGAGGGCTTAATGAACAGCAAATTTGGCGATGCCGCTAATCCTCTACTTGTATCAGTACGTTCAGGTGCCCGTGCATCAATGCCTGGTATGATGGATACCATTCTTAACCTTGGTCTTAACGACACAGTGGCTGAGGGTATGGTTAAGAAAACAAACAACCCACACTTTGTATATGACTCTTATCGCCGTTTTGTTCAGATGTACGGCGATGTTGTACTTGGTATGAAACCTGTAAATAAAACAGATATTGACCCATTTGAGGCTATTATAGAGAAAGTTAAGAAAGAGCAAGGAGTTGTTCTTGACAAGGATTTATCTGTAGAATCACTTCAAAAACTTGTAAAGTTGTTTAAAGAGGCTATCAAGGCTCAGACAGGTTCTGATTTCCCAGAAGACCCGATTGAGCAGCTTTGGGGTGCCATCTGTGCAGTATTCCGTAGCTGGATGAACGAGCGTGCCATTCTTTATAGAAAGATGGAGGGTATTCCTGATGAGTGGGGTACAGCAGTATCTGTTATGGCAATGGTGTTTGGTAATATGGGCGATACATCTGCTACAGGTGTATGCTTTAGCCGTAATGCCGCCACAGGAGAGAACCTCTTTAATGGTGAGTATCTTGTAAATGCACAAGGTGAGGACGTGGTTGCAGGTATCCGTACACCACAACAGATTACAATAGAGGGTAGCCGTCGTTGGGCAGAACTTCAAGGCATAAGCGAGGCTGAGCGTGCAAGCAAATTCCCTTCAATGGAAGAGTCAATGCCAGAGATTTACAAGCAACTGAATGATATTCAGAATAAACTTGAGAATCACTATCACGATATGCAGGATATGGAGTTCACCGTACAAGAGGGTAAACTTTGGTTCCTACAGACACGTAATGGTAAACGTACCGGTGCCGCTATGGTTAAGATTGCTATGGATTTGGTACGTGAGGGTATGATAGATGAGAAAACCGCCGTATTGCGTTGCGAGCCTCAGAAACTTGACGAGCTTCTACACCCTGTATTTGATAAAGATGCTCTTAAGAGTGCAAAAGTTCTTACACAAGGTCTTCCAGCATCTCCAGGTGCCGCTTGCGGTCAGATAGTGTTCCATGCAGATGATGCTCAGGCTTGGCATAAGGATGGTAAGAAGGTTATTATGGTGCGTATAGAGACATCACCAGAAGACCTTGCAGGTATGAATGCCGCAGAGGGTATTCTTACAGCACGTGGTGGTATGACATCACACGCCGCCGTGGTTGCCCGTGGTATGGGCAAGTGCTGCGTATCGGGTGCAGGTGCATTACAGATAGATTATGCTAAAGAGACAGTTACTGTAGGTGATACAGTATTACGTCAAGGCGATTATATATCACTTAACGGTTCTACAGGTCAAGTGTTTGCTGGTAAAATTGCAACAAAGGCTGCTGAGCTTAGCGGTGATTTCAAGGCTCTTATGGATTTGTGTGATAAATACACAAAGATGCAGGTTAGAACTAACGCCGATACTCCTCACGATGCTCAAGTGGCTCGTGACTTTGGAGCAAAGGGTATAGGACTTACCCGTACAGAGCATATGTTCTTTGAGGGAACAAAAATCAAAGCAATCCGTGAAATGATTCTTTCTGAGACTCCAGAGGGACGCGAGAAAGCACTTGCCAAACTGCTTCCATATCAGAAAGCAGACTTCAAGGGTATTCTTGATGCTATGGACGGATTGCAGGTTAATATCCGTCTGCTTGACCCACCTCTACATGAGTTTGTTCCTCACGATGAGAAAGGTCAGGAGGAGATGGC
>JAKSNX010000047.1 GCA_024405815.1 Paludibacteraceae bacterium
AGATAATGATATAGTGGTGGAGATAGACTCCGATAGTGGAGTTGATATAGATACTTGTGTATCCATAAATAATGCTATAGATGCACTCCTTGACCGTGATGTTGAGGATTATAGTTTGCAGGTTGGCTCATCGGGTATTACATCACCTTTTAAGGTTAAAAGGCAATATGATAAGAATGTGGGGAATGAAGTTGAGGTGCTTTGCGGTTCCAAGAAATACTTTGGAATACTTAAAAGCGTTGAAGATGAGTCTTTTACAATAGAGACTCCCGTTAAGGTAAAGGGTGAGAAAAAACCTCAAATGCAGGCATTGACATTCAAATATTCAGAGATAAAATATACAAAATATAACTTAAAATTTAATTAATCAAAAAATGGCAAAGGATTTAGCAAAGTCTCTTAGTTTGATTGAGACTTTTTCGGAGTTTAAGGAACTGAAAAACATAGACCAAGCTACTCTTATCAGTGTTTTGGAGGAGTCGTTCCGTAGTGTAATTGCTAAAATGGAAGGCACAGATGAAAAACTTACTGTTGTTATTAACCCATCTAAAGGAGACTGTGAAATATGGCGTGAGCGTGAGGTTGTGGCAGACGATGCCATTACCAGTCCGCAAACTCAGATAGGTCTCACAGAGGCAAGAAAGATTGATGCGGAGTGTGAGATAGGTGAGGATATTTCAGAGGCAGTTGAGTTTGCATCATTTGGCAGACGTGCTGTCTTAAATTTACGTCAAACCCTATCTTCCAAGATTCTTGAACTACAGAAAGAGGCTGTGTATGAGAAATATAAGGATATGGTTGGAGAGATTATTACAGCGGAAGTTTACCAAATATGGAAAAAGGAGATACTTTTGCTTGATGCAGACCATAATGACATTCTGCTTCCAAAAACAGAGCAGATACCATCAGACTTCTATAAAAAAGGAGAATCTGTAAGGGCGGTTGTTGTAAAGGTTGATAATGCTAACAGTGTCCTTAAGATTTTGGTTTCACGTACATCAGAGATGTTCCTTCAGAGGCTTTTTGAGCAAGAGATTCCTGAGGTGGCAGACGGACTTATAACAATAAAGAAAATTGCCCGTATTCCAGGTGAGCGTGCCAAGGTTGCGGTTGAGTCTTACGATGACCGCATAGACCCTGTAGGCTCTTGTGTAGGTGTAAAAGGTTCTCGTATTCATAGCATTGTGCGTGAGTTACGTAATGAGAACATAGATGTGGTTCCTTACACATCTAATCCATCGTTGTTTATAACAAGGGCATTGTCACCTGCAAAGGTTATCTCCATTAAACTTGATGAGGAAAACAAGCGTGCCGAGGTTTATATTGACCCAGAAAGTGTATCAGCGGCCATTGGTAAAAATGGTTCTAACATTAAGCTTACAAGTAAGCTTACAGGCTATACTATTGAGGTGTTCCGTTACGTTGAAGGTGATAATGTAGAGGAAGATGATATCTACTTAGATGAGTTCAGCGATGAGATAGAGCAGTGGGTTCTTGATATATTCAAGGAGCAAGGCTACGATACCGCACGCCGTGTACTTGCAGTACCTCGTGAAGAGCTTATTAAACGTACCGATTTGGAAGAGGAAACAATAGATAATGTAATTAAAGTATTGAACGAAGAGTTCGCCGAATAATTTATGTCAGTAAAGTTAAGTAAAGTAATTAAAGATTTTAACATCAGTCTTGACACTGCTGTGGATTTTCTACACAAGAAGGGTCGCAAGGATGTTAAATGTGATATTAATGCCCGTATTCAAGATGATGAATATGAGTTGCTTCATGATGAGTTTAGTCAGGATAAGGACCAGAAAAGAGAGTCCGATTTTCTTGCTATGCGTCATAAGGAGAAAGCAAAGGCACCTGCTGTAACGCTTCCTGAGTTTGAACAGAAAAAAGAGGAGACCGTTGTAATAGAGCCAGAGAAAATTACGTTTAAGCAGGTTGGCAAGATTGACCTTGACAGTCTTAATAAGAAAAAGAAGAGTGTAACGTCTAAAGAGGAAGAAAAATCTGAATCAGAATCGCCTGTAGAGAAAGTGGAAGTAACTGAGCAGGAGAAAGAAGAACCTAAAGAAGAGGTTAAAGTAACGGTAGAAGAGGAGATTCCTGCAGAACCAGTGACGGTTGATGAAAAGGGTGATGAAATAGATAAGGTTGAGACTGAAACAGAGACAGAAAATAGGTCAAGTTCAGATGTTACATCAAAACTTAACATTGTAGGTAAAATAGACTTGTCAAGCATTAACCAGCAGACACGCCCTAAGAAGAAGTCAAAAGAGGAGAAGCGTAAAGAGCGTGAAAGCAAATATCCACCAAAACAGCCACAGACAGCAGATGCAGACTCAAACGGTGGCGATGGCAAGCGTAAGCGTAACCGTATTAAGAAAGACAGAGTTGATTTAAAGAATTATGAGGGTGGAGAAAAGAGTGGCAAGAAAAAGGATAAGTATGCAATGACCCATGTACAACCCGATGAGGAGGAGGTACAACGTCAGGTAAAGGAGACCCTTGCCGCCCTTACAAACAAGCAAAAATCCAAATCAGCCAAATACCGTAAAGAGAAGCGTGATACTGTTCATCAGCGTATGCAAGATGAAGCTGAACAGGAACGTCTTGAAAATCAAATTATTAAGATTACGGAGTTTGTTACTGCCAATGATTTGGCAACTATGATGAATGTTTCTGTAACAGATGTCATAAGTACTTGTATGTCATTAGGTATGATGGTTTCAATAAACCAAAGGCTTGATGCAGAGACCATAAACATTGTGGCAGATGAATTTGGATTCAAGACAGAGTATATAAGTGCAGTTGTACAAGAGAGCATCAATGAGCAAGAGGATAATCCTGAAGACCTTAAACCACGTGCCCCTATTGTTACAGTTATGGGTCATGTGGACCATGGTAAAACATCTCTGCTTGACTATATACGTAAGGCAAATGTAATAGCAGGTGAGGCTGGCGGTATTACCCAGCACATAGGTGCCTATAATGTGAAACTTGAGAATGGTCAGCATATAACGTTCCTTGATACTCCAGGTCACGAGGCATTTACCGCTATGCGTGCCCGTGGAGCTCAGGTAACAGATATCGCCATAATAATAGTAGCGGCTGACGATGGTATAATGCCTCAAACTAAAGAGGCTATAAACCACGCATCAGCAGCAGGAGTTCCTATTGTGTTTGCTATAAATAAGGTAGATAAACCTACAGCAAATCCAGAGAAGATAAAAGAGGAACTTGCCGCTATGAACTATCTTGTAGAGGATTGGGGTGGAAAATACCAATCTCAAGAGATATCTGCAAAACAAGGTACAGGTGTAAAAGAGTTGCTTGAGAAAGTGCTTCTTGAGGCAGAAATGCTTGACCTTAAAGCCAATCCAGATAAACTTGCAGTAGGTTCCATTATAGAATCATCACTTGATAAAGGTAGAGGCTATCTTGCTACCGTGCTTATAGAGGGAGGTACACTTCACGTAGGTGATGTTGTGGTGGCTGGTACAAACTATGGTAAGGTTAAGGCTATGTTTAATGAGCGTAACCAAAAAATCAAGGAGGTTAAGCCAGGCGAGCCTGTATCAATACTTGGACTTAATGGTGCACCACAGGCTGGTGACCGTCTTAATGCAATGGCAAGTGAGCAGGAGGCACGTGAGGTTACAAACAAGCGTGAGCAACTACAACGTGAGCAAAGTCTGCGTACAAGTACACATATTACACTTGCAGAGATTGGACGCCGTATAGCAATAGGCAACTTCAAGGAGCTTAACATTGTGGTTAAGGGTGATGTTGACGGTTCTGTAGAGGCATTGTCAGACTCATTCATAAAAATGTCAACACCTGAGATTCAGGTTAATGTAATACACAAGGCTGTAGGTCAGATTTCTGAGTCTGATGTTATGCTTGCGGCGGCATCAAATGCTGTAATTGTTGGATTCCAAGTGCGTCCAAGTGCAGATGCAAAGCGTGCCGCAGAGCGTGAGCAGGTTGATATACGTATGTATTCTGTAATCTACGATGCCATAGATGAGGTTAAGGACGCTATGGAGGGTATGCTTTCGCCTGAGATTAAGGAGGAGGTTACCGCCACACTTGAGATTATGCAAGTGTTCAAAATCTCAAAGGTTGGTTCAGTTGCAGGCTGTCTTGTGCGTGACGGTAAGGTTAAACGCTCTAATAAGGTGCGTCTTATCCGTGACGGTGTGGTTATCCATACAGGAGAACTTGGCTCACTTAAGCGTATGAAAGATGACGTTAAGGAGGTTACATCGGGATTGGAGTGCGGTCTTAATATAGCCGGTTACAACGATATCCAAGTAGGAGATATAATTGAAACATTTGAGGAGATAGAGATTAAAAAGTCACTGTAGTGGAAAATTACATTATTGATATATGTCTGCTGATTCCGCTTGCATGGGGATTGGTAAGAGGATTATATAGGGGACTTACCCTGTCAATAGGCTCTCTGATAGGTCTTATATTGGGTATATATATGGCAAACAGTTATAGCCCAGACCTTTCTGCCGTATTTTTAAAGCAGTTCACCCTTTCAAGGAATGTATCTTACGCCATAGCATATTTTGTAATATTTTCAGGCGTAACCATAATTATGTTCCTGATATCTAAGTTGTTAGATAAGTTCTTTAAGTTTGTTATGCTATCTTGGCTTAATAAACTGCTGGGAGCCATATTTGGGGTGTTTAAGTATGCGTTGGTGCTTAGTGTCTGCATAAATCTGTTAGAGGTGGCTAATAACTATGTCTCATTTATTCCGGAGCAGAAAAAGAGTGAGTCCATTCTTTATACCCCGATAGAGAAATTGGTGCCTACCATATTGCCGTATATAAAATTTTACGCAAACTCTAATGAGTAAAGATAAAGGACACGATAACATTTCTGACTTTACATCGGGTGATTACAAATACGGTTTCACCACCGATGTAAAGACCGATGTGGTTGAACGTGGGCTTGATGAGAACATAATCCGCCTTATTTCAGAAAAAAAGCAGGAACCCGATTGGCTTTTGGAGTTCAGGCTAAAGGCGTTTCGCCATTGGGAAACCCTAAAAATGCCTAAGTGGGCACATTTGCGTATTCCCGATATAGATTTTCAGGCAATATCCTACTATGCCGCCCCTGTAAAAAAACAGGTTGATAGCCTTGATGAGGTTGACCCAGAGATACTTAAAACATTTAATAAGTTAGGCATTCCTCTTGAGGAGCAGAAACGGCTATCGGGTATGGCGGTAGATGCCGTAATGGATAGCACCTCTGTAAAAACCACATATAAAGAGGACTTAGCCAAATTAGGTATAATCTTTTGCTCTATAAGTGAGGCAGTTAAGCAGTATCCCGATTTGGTGCGTAGGTATCTTGGCTCTGTAGTTCCTTATACAGATAACTTTTTTGCAGCCCTTAACTGTGCTGTGTTTACAGACGGCTCATTTGCATATATACCAAAAGGGGTGCGTTGTCCTGTGGAACTATCCACATATTTCCGTATAAACGCCTCCAATACAGGTCAGTTTGAGCGTACACTTATAGTTGCTAACGATGATGCATACGTCTCTTATCTTGAGGGTTGTACCGCCCCTATGCGTGATGAGAACCAACTGCATGCCGCCATTGTTGAGATAGTGGCTAACGACCGTGCAGAGGTTAAGTACTCAACCGTTCAGAATTGGTACCCAGGCGATAAAGAGGGCAAGGGTGGTATCTACAATTTTGTAACCAAACGAGCCATGTGTGCGGGAGAGAGTTCCAAAGTGTTTTGGACACAGGTGGAGACAGGCTCTGCACTTACTTGGAAATACCCATCTTGCGTGCTTAAAGGGGATAACTCAATAGGGGAGTTCTATTCTGTAGCAGTTACAAATAACTACCAGATGGCGGATACAGGCACTAAGATGATTCACATAGGGCGTAACACAAAAAGCCGCATTGTGTCAAAAGGTATATCGGCAGGGCATAGCGAGAACTCGTATCGGGGCATTGTAAGAATGACATCGGGGGCTGAGAACGGACGCAATTTTTCACAGTGTGATAGTCTGCTTTTGGGAGATAAGTGTGGTGCCCATACATTCCCCACAATAGATGTGCATAATAATACCGCCATTGTGGAGCATGAGGCAAGCACATCCAAGATAAATGAAGACCAACTGTTCTATTGCAACCAGCGTGGAATTTCAACCGAAGATGCTGTAGGGCTTATAGTTAACGGTTTTGCAAAAGAGGTGTTCAACAAACTCCCGATGGAGTTTGCCGTGGAGGCACAAAAACTTTTAAGCATATCTATAGATAATGCTATTGGGTAAATAAGGGACAAGGAGTCATGTATGATGTATGATGTATGATGTATGATGTATGAAGTATGTATTAAAAAATAAATTATTATGAAAACAGTAAAATTTATTTCAATTGCATTAGTAGGAGCGTTGCTGGTGCTTAGTGCGTGTAAGAAAGACAATGGTAAGGAACCAAGTCCAACAGACCAGGTTACGGATGCGTGTGGCAACACCTATCCGGTAGTTAAGATAGGGGAGCAGTACTGGATGTCGGAAAACCTTAGATGTAACAAGTACGCAAATCAGTCTGAGGCATACAATGCATCTTGGCTTATAAATAACACCATTCCAACACCAGAGGGTGTAGTATATACCCCATACTGCACCGATGCTTCGGACAAGAACAATTGGAATAGCGATAGTAAAACCAGGTATGGTGTAGATCTTACTGATGCTCAGGTTGAAAAATTGGGATATCTCTACAATTGGGCTGCCGCTGTAGGTGTAGCAAATGGTAAGGAACAGGCAACTGCGTTCAGTGGCAATCGTCAGGGCATTTGCCCCAATGGATGGCACGTACCTTCAAAGGCGGAGTGGCAGACACTATATGACTATATATACAATGAAAAGAGTCTCAAATCAAACACGGTTGGCAAATATCTGAAGACCACCTCTGGCTGGTATAACGGAGTTTTTGATTACAAACCAGGATTAGATATCTATGGTTTTGCTGTTTTGCCAGCAGGTAACGCAAGTGGGAATATCGTGAGCAATGTTGGCTACAGTGCTTATTTTCATACATCTACTCCAAAAGAAGGCGGTAACAGTGAGGCTTATGGTCTCAGCCTCTATTACAATTATGACTACCTGAATAACAACCATGGCGATACGTCCTATGGTCGTTCTGTGCGTTGCGTAAAAGATTAAGATACGCACCTAAAGTTGCTAGTGTTAAAATATAGAAAAGCGGGCATTTTGTATATTAAAAAATATAGAAAAGCGGGTTTTTTGTATATTGAAAAATATAGAAAAGCGTGATAAAACTTGTAGTTATATCAAAAAATCACTACCTTTGCACGTTGAAAAGCACACTTATCTATGTTGAAACGTAAGATACAGTCCTATATTGAGAACTATTTGAAAAATCAATCAAATAGGATTTTGCTTATTGATGGGGCAAGGCAAATAGGTAAGTCGTTCATTATAAAAGAGGTTGGCACACAATGCTTCAAGCATTTTGTAGAGATAAATCTGTATGATGATATAAATGGCAGTAAGGTGTTTGATAATATAAGGTCTGTTGATGACTTTTATTTTAAATTAAGCACTGTTGCCGGTGATAATTTAGGAAACTACGCTGATACATTAGTGTTTTTAGATGAAATACAGGTTTACCCCCAGCTACTTACACTATTAAAGTTTTTAAATGCCGAACATAGATTCAGATACATTGCAAGCGGTTCACAATTAGGTATTGCGTTAAAAATGACAACATCAGTCCCTATTGGTAGTGTTGAAATAAAGCGTATGTTCCAACTTGATTTTGAAGAGTTCTTGTGGAGTTGTGGTTTTAATGAGGAATCAACTGCAATGCTTAAGAAAAAAATGACGGGTAGAGAGCAGTTGGATGAGTCAATGCATAACAGGTTAATGGATTTGTTTAGAAAATACTTGCTTGTTGGCGGACTTCCAAGTGTTGTAAATGAATACGTGGCAACTAAAAATATAGTTGCAATAAGGAAGATTCAAGATGATATAAAGATGCTGTACGGCATTGACGCTTCTCAATATGATACACAACATAAACTAAAGATAAATACAATATATAATTTGATTCCATCAAATATGGAGAACAAGAAGAAGCGTGTTGTGTATAGGGATATTGAACAAAAAAAGGATAAACGCAGTCGGGATTATATTGAAGAGTTTGATTATTTGCTGGAATCGGGGATAGCATTGGGTGTAAAGGCTATTGCTTCGCCAACTTTCCCATTGGTTGCAAGTGTGAGTAAAAATCTTATAAAATTATATATGAATGATGTGGGCTTGCTCACCAATGTATTATTTAAGAACAGTTTTGAGGCGGTGCTTAATGATATTCCAAGCCTAAATTTGGGCAGTGTGTATGAAAGTGTTGTAGCCCAGGAATTATGTGCTCACGGATACCATTTGTTTTATTATGACAATAAGGAGAAAGGCGAGGTTGATTACATAATTGATGATTATGGCACATTGTCTGTATTGCCTATTGAAGTTAAATCGGGCAAAGATTATCAGCGTCATAGTGCATTGAACAATTTGTTGTCAGCATCATACAATATAAAAAGAGCGTGTGTGCTGTATAATGGCTCAAAAGCTGATGTTAAAAATGGTGTTGACTATCTCCCTATCTACTATGTTATGAGTTTTGATAATGACTCGATGCAGGAAAAGATACTTCTATAGAGTTATGTATGATGTATGATGTATGATGTATGAATGGTAGCTCCCTCACGTCATTTTGAGCGAAGCGAAAAATCTTTTAATGATGTATGAAGAATATGTTAAAAATTGAAAATTTGCATGCCTCAGTAGGGGGAAAAGAGATTTTAAGGGGAATAAACCTTGAAATAAAGGCTGGTGAGGTACACGCCATAATGGGACCTAACGGCTCAGGGAAAAGTACACTGTCAGCAGTGCTTGCAGGGCACCCTGCATATACAGTTACAGAGGGTAGTGTTACTTTCTGCGGTAAGGATTTGCTTGCAATGCCCCCAGAGGTGCGTTCACGTGAGGGGCTGTTCCTAAGTTTCCAATATCCTGTGGAGATACCGGGTGTAAGTATGGTGAACTTTATGCGTGCCGCTGTAAATGAGCACCGTAAGCATAAGAACCTGCCACCGCTTAGTGCCACAGATTTCCTGAAACTTATGCGTGAGAAGAAAGAGGTGGTGGAACTTGATAACCGCCTTGCAAACCGTTCTGTAAACGAGGGCTTTTCAGGGGGTGAGAAAAAACGCAATGAGATTTTCCAGATGGCTATGCTTGAGCCAAAACTATCAATACTTGATGAAACAGACTCAGGGCTTGACATTGATGCCTTGCGTATTGTGGCATCGGGTGTTAATAAATTAAAATCACCCGATAACGCAAGCATAGTTATAACCCACTATCAGAGGCTTTTAGACTATATAGTCCCCGATGTGGTACATATCCTCTACAAAGGGCAGATAGTAAAGACAGCAGGCAAGGAACTTGCATTGCTACTTGAAGAGAAAGGGTATGATTGGATAAAGGAGTGATGTTGGAAGAATACATAAATATCTACAGAGACTACAGAAGTGTTATTGAGAATAATAGTTCTGAGGCGTTGAATGCTCTTAGAGAAAGTGGCTTGCAGGCATTGGAAAATGCTGATGGTAAAGCACTTAAAGAGTATGAAACTGACTTTGGACTAAATTTTGAGCGATACACCATTCAGAATGACCCATATAAACTATTTACTTGTGATATTCCAAACATAGGGGCGTACCTGTATTATGTAGTGAACGATACATTCTATGCCAATCCACAGCAGCAGCCATTGCCAGACGGCGTAATAATATGCTCACTAAAAGATGCGGCACAGAGCCATTCAGAACTTGTAAAACCATATTTAGGTAGGCAGATGCACATAAAAGAGAATCCTGACGAGGCTCTTAATGCTATGCTTGCCCAAGACGGATTGTTTGTCTATGTGCCTAAGAATGTGCAGATTGAAAAACCTATCCAACTTGTAAACCTAATGTACGGCAATGTGGATATTATGGCTGTGGCACATAACCTTATAGTGCTTGAAGAGGGTGCAAAGGCACAAGTGCTCGTGTGTGACCACTCATCGGGTAAGGTAAAATATTTAGCAAACAGAGTTACAGAGGTTTTTGTGGGGCAAAATGCTGTGTATGACCACTATAAGGTGGAGAATACAAACGATGGTATGACAAACATCTGTTCATTGCTGATAGACCAGCAAGAGGGCAGTGAGGTTGTATCAAATATAATTGCACTTAATAACTGTCAGA
This sequence comes from Paludibacteraceae bacterium, assembly GCA_024405815.1. Lineage (GTDB taxonomy): Bacteria > Bacteroidota > Bacteroidia > Bacteroidales > Paludibacteraceae > Enterocola. The sequence continues at coordinate 10,328 of JAKSNX010000047.1, forward strand.
CACTCAATACTATAAAGGCAGGTCTCAATGCACCTCATGCGTCACTTACATTGTGCGGAATGTGCTTTCTTGATAAAAATCAATATGTAAGCAACGATACAGAAATTCTGCATCAGAAACCCGATACGTCAAGTTTTGAGTCGTTCAAATATATACTTGATGATAAATCAAAGGGTAATTTTTATGGAATGATAAAAGTCTTACCCGATGCCCAAAAATCTGTGGCAATGCAGACAAACAAGAATATCTGCATATCAAAAGATGCCCAAATGCGTACAATGCCGCAACTTGAGATATATGCCGATGATGTAAAATGCAATCACGGAGCAACAGTGGGGCAGTTAGATGATACAGCCTTGTTCTATATGCTCTCAAGAGGTATATCTAAAGAAGAGGCTAAAATGCTGCTTATGTCGGCATTTGTATATGATGTGTTAGAAAAAGTGCGGATTTCTGCCTTAAAAGACAGACTTAAATTACTTATAGAGAGAAGATTAAGAAAAGAGAATACCTCTTGTGACAGTTGTATGATTTGTGGTTCAAAGAAATGAATAACATAATCCAAAATATCGCTTCCATCAGGGCGGATTTCCCAATCCTCTCTGAAAAAGTATATGGCAAGCCCCTTGTATATTTTGACAATGCCGCAACCACGCAAAAGCCTTTAAGCGTTATCCGCAAGATAGATGACGGTTATATGCTTCACAATGCAAATGTGCATAGAGGCGTACACTATTTAAGTCAGGTGGCTACAGAGGCACACGAGGCAGCCCGTAATACTGTAAAGGATTTCATCGGGGCTAAGAGTTCAAGCCAAATAATATTCACACGTGGAACTACAGAGTCAATAAATCTTGTGGCGTTCAGTTACGGAGAGTTGCTAAAAGAGGGTAGTGAGATTATAGTTTCAGAGATGGAACACCACTCAAACATAGTTCCATGGCAACTTTTATGTGAGCGTAAAGGCTTGAAACTAAGGGTTATACCATTTTTTGACAATGGCGTTTTAGATTTAGACACATATAAAAACCTATTTACAGATCGTACCGCCATAGTGGCTGTTACCCACATTTCCAATACTTTAGGCACGGTTAACCCTGTAAAGCAAATAATTGATATAGCCCACAGCCATAATGTGCCTGTTCTTATAGACGGAGCACAGTCTGTGGCTCATACAAAAGTCAATGTAACAGACCTTGACGCAGACTTTTTTGTATTCTCAGGACATAAGATTTACGGACCTACAGGCATCGGGGTATTGTATGGCAAAGAGGAACTTTTAGATAAGATGGTTCCGTATCAGGCTGGCGGAGAGATGATTGAGCGTGTTACTTTTGAAAAGACCACATTTAATGTTCTGCCATATAAGTTTGAGGCAGGCACCCCTGATTTCATAGGCTCTACAGCCCTCGCCACCGCACTTGAGTATGTGCAGAACATTGGTATTGAGAATATTGCAGAGTATGAGCAATACCTACTTAAATATGCTACAGAGCGTCTTTCGGAGATAGACGGCTTACGCATCTACGGTAATGCCCCAGAAAAGGGTGCTGTAATATCTATGAACGTGGGCGGTATTCATCACTATGATATAGGCACGCTGCTTGACAAGTTAGGGCTTGCCCTGCGTACAGGACATCACTGTGCAGAGCCTGTAATGCAACATTACGGCATAGAAGGCACCCTTAGAGCATCGTTTGCTTTCTATAATACAAAAGAAGAGATAGATTGTCTGATAGAGGGGATAAATAAGGTGGTTAGAATATTTAATGTATGATGTATGATGTATGATGTATGAGGGACTGTGAGGAGTAGCGAGGACATCACTTCCCGTCATCTCGAGCATCTCTCTCCGTCATCTCGAGCCTCTCTCTCCGTCATCTCGAGCGAAGCGAGAGATCTTTAAGACGAAAAATCTTATAAAAAATTTTGCAGAAT
>JAKSNX010000048.1 GCA_024405815.1 Paludibacteraceae bacterium
GGCAGAAATCCCTCAAAACAGAAACGGTCCATTGGCAGTCCTGAGTTTACAAGGGCAGGTATTGCCGCTGTTGCACCTGGCAGACACTCCACCTCTATGCCGTTTCTTACACACTCACGCACAATAAGAAAGCCTGGGTCTGACAATCCAGGGGTGCCTGCATCAGAGATAACAGCGGCAGTCTGACCGCATTTTATTCTCTCTATTACACCCTCTAAACTCTGATGCTCATTATATTTATGGTGTGCGTAAAGCGGTGTGTGAATGTCAAAATGCTTTAGAAGCACGCTGCTGGTGCGTGTGTCCTCCGCAAGAATGAAATCCACGTCCTTCAACACTTGAATGGCACGCATTGTCATGTCATCAAGATTCCCTACCGGGGTTGGCACAATAAATAATTTATTCATTTGTACGCTTTGCGTTTAAGTATCTCCTTAAAATATACCACCGTCTCATCATCATCTTTCCAACTGAAATTCTCATTAAGGTATTTCAGAGCCTCTGAATATGATGATACGGCATTTAGAAAATCAACGGTAGCATTCATAAGACCTGCATCGCCGTTAAACAGCTCACGTTGAAAACGGATACGGTCATTAAGCCCTATTGCTTTATGTAAATCCGCTATAAGCCTGCCGTCAATATGTGGGGTTTCGGTGATTTGGGGATTACTCGCTTTGCTCGTGATTAACGGCTTCGCCTCAACATACAAACAAGTTTGTCTGTGTTCGGCTTGCACGTTAATTCGGTGATTCGGTGATTCGGTGATTTCACTCCTAAACTCCTTCACTCCTTCACTCCTAAACTCCTGAACCAACTCTTTCAGTTTCACCATTTCAGCCTCAATATTGGCGATTGTTGAATTTATTTCTCTAAATAGTTCCTCTTGTTCCATATATTTTTATTATTTTTGCAAAATTACAAAAAATATTTCAAAAAGTGAGTTCAGAATCATTCTTTTCAAAACCATTTAACCTTGATAGGACTGTAAGAGTTGCCGGCACTATAATCATAATTATAGGCTTGCTTCTGCTTATAGGCAGTCTTAGTGGTGTGCTGCTGCCGTTTTTTGCGGCTTGGCTTATAGCGTATATGCTTAATCCGTTTGTAGATTTTCTGCAAAATAAGGTTAGGTTACGCAATAGGGCGGTATGTGTTATCTTTACCATCGTATTGTTGATAGGTGTATTGGTGGCGGGCGGCACTTTGTTTGCCAAATCAGCCACTACAGAGGTGCGTATGGTTGAGGATTTAACAGAACAGTACCTTACATCGGGTACAGAATATAACATATCACCCGAGACAAAGGTATTTGCATCAAGAGTCTTGGAGAGCGTGGTAAAACATAAAGAGGAAATAGTGCAGAAACTGTTGCCTACAGCCTATACTCTGCTATCATCATCATTTGAGTATTTGGCAAAACTTTTTGTGGTGTTCATTATGTTCCTGTACATATTCTTTATACTGATGGACTTTGACACGATGAAAGATTCTGCGGAGGAACTTGTGCCTAAACAGTACCGTAAAGTCACCCACATGGTATTTCACGATTTGGCTACAGGCATGGACATCTATTTCCGCAAGCAGGCTCTGATTTCAGCCATTGTGGGGTGTCTGTTTGCCATCGGGTTCAGTATTATAGGACTGCCTATGGGTATATCAATGGGACTTCTTGTAGGCTTGCTTAATATGGTTCCGTATATGCATACATTGGGTATGATACCTCCTATATTTGTGGCGTTGGTGCAGTCTGCCCGCACAGACCAAAGTTTCTGGATTACAGTGCTTTGGATAGTGGTAACGTTCTGCATTATTCAGCTTATTATAGATTTGGTGCTGACACCCAAGATTATGGGTAAGGCAACTGGGCTTAAACCTGCCGTGATACTTTTGGCATTATCAGTATGGGGCTCTCTGCTTGGAGTTCTTGGTATGATTATAGCATTGCCTGTTACTACTATGATAAGTTCTTACTATAAACACTTTATAATAGAGAGAAAACGCAGCGATGAGCTTATAGCTAAAAATGAGGAAAAACGAAGAGCAAAATAGCAAATTACCCGATGAGGTTGTCCGCTACAAGAATAATCCTGACGGTTTTTTTGATGCGGAGGAGTACTTCAATGTGGCTGACTACTATGAAGAGAAGATAGATATTGACAGCGCCATTGCGGTAATAAGGCGTGGTCTGACGGTATATCCTAACGACGTTGCATTAAGATATGAGTTTGCCCGTCTGCATATAGTATCGGGTGATTTGGATAGTGCGGAAAAACTCTTTGAAGCAATGATGGCAGATGATGACTATGTAACAGATTTAGACGATGTTATAAGCGTGTTGCTGATGCTTGCAAAAATACATATAGAACAGTGTGATATTGAATCTGTGAAGCATGAGGTGAAAAGTGTAGATGGCTGGATATCGTCCAAGTTAAGCGATGAAGTTGCAATAGAGTCATACTTGGATTATGCCACATCGTTATATCAGTGTTTTATGTACTCGTATGCCATTGACGTTCTAAAAAAAGGTCATAAGCGTTTTCCCGATAACATACAGATATTGGAGAGCCTGATAGAGTGCTATGTAAGAGATGGCTCTGATTATAATAATGCCATTAAGTATTGTGAGAAAGCGTTGGATGTAGCACCATATAATGAGAAACTTTGGTTTAAGTTGGGGTGGCTGCACCGCTACAGCGATAATTATAAGGAGGCTATAAACGCTTTTGATTATGCCACATCAATAAATGCCAAGGCATACGACGCTTGGCACGCTATGGGAGATTGTTATGTAAAGTTGGAGAATTATGTGCGTGCATGTGAATGCTACCTTAAAGTGTTGGGTAAGAAAGATGTGGGGGTTAAGGACTACAATCTTGTAGCCGATATGTGCAATTATTGTGATTTATATGAGAATGCCCGCAAGTACTATAATAAGTCTCTTGATATAGACGAGGATAATGCTGAGGCTCTGTTTGGTATAGGAATGAGTTATTTTCTTGATTCAAAAAATAAGGAAACTAATGCCTCCAGAGCCATATATTGGATAAAGCGTGCCTTGAACGAGGATTCGGGTAATGAGTTTTATTGGATGGTGATTGGGGAGTGCTATTATATCTCAAATAATTGGGGACATGCCATTTTTGCCTATCATAAGGCGGTGGATATAAACCCTTCACAAACAAGTGCATTGATAAAATTAGGGCAGATTTACATTATCATAGATGATTATGATGAGGCTATAGTTCACTTGAACAAGGCTAAACTATTAGACCCCAATTCTGGAATAGTTACAATATCGCTTGCCATTGCATATTACTCATTAAAAGAATATACAAATGCCAAATATTACCTTATGCATGCCATAAGGTTGGATTCAAGTGCAGAGTCACTTTTTCTTGAAATCCACCCTCATGCAACTAAATTTGTGGAAAACGTAAAAAAATTAGTATGAAAAAATATATTCTATTATTGGTATTATTGACCCTTGTTCCTTGTCCCTTGACCCTTAACGCCAGCACTTTGACCACTGTCACGGAGGCTCCCGGTGATACCACTCTGCTTCAAAATGTAATCTCGTGGTATGACCGTAATACAAACTACGGTTCCATTATGGCACTTATGGCTGTAGAGAGTTCGTTTATTCCGTTCCCGTCAGAGGTGGTGATACCGCCAGCGGCTTATATAGCCTCAGAACCCGATAGCGACCTCAATATATTTCTTGTGGTTCTGTTTGGAACCATCGGGGCATTGATAGGGGCATACATAAACTATTTCCTTGCCTTATGGCTTGGCAGACCTATTATATATAAGTTTGCCGATACCAAGTTAGCCCACGCTTTGCTTATTGACCGTGAGGGAGTGGAAAAAGCGGAATCTTATTTTGTAAATCACGGAAATATTTCTACATTTGTGGGTAGATTCATACCTGCCATAAGGCAACTTATATCCATACCTGCAGGGCTTGCCAAGATGAATCTTGGCAGTTTTACTCTGTTTACCTTTTTAGGAGCCGCCATTTGGAACGCAGTGCTTGCACTTTTGGGGTATTTGGCTCACGGACAAAAGGATTTGATAGACAAATATAGCCATGAATTATCTGTGGCACTTATAATAGTGGCATCTGTTGCTATTATATATATAGTTGTAAAACAAGTAGTTAAGAATAAGAAAAGATGAAAAAACCATTGATTACAGATTTGTTTGCCGTAATAGGCAAGCCGCTTACACAATCTTATTCCGCCAATTATTGGAACGAGAAATTTGAGCAGAAAAAGTTATCGGGTCATCTTTTTCAAGCGTTGGAACTTAAAAAAGTGACTCTGATTAAGGATTTTATGGAGAAGCACCCCAATCTAAGAGGCTTTTGCGTAACAATTCCTTATAAAGAGAGCATAATACCCCTGCTTACTGAGATAGACCCTGTGGCACAGAAGATAGGTGCGGTAAACTGCGTAAGGGTTGTAAATGATGGTAACGGAGCCAGGCTGATAGGTTACAATACAGATTGGACAGGCTTTGCGGAATCTACTAAACCTCTGCTTAAACCCAATCATAAAAAAGCTCTTATACTTGGAACAGGAGGAGCCGCTAAAGCGGTTGAGTATGCTCTTAATAGCCTTGGAGTGGAGTGTAAATTAGTATCTAGAGAAAAAGAGGGCTTTCTAAAATACAGAGACCTTACAGAGCAGATTATGAGTGAGCATACCATAATAGTGAATGCCACCCCTGTGGGCAGTTTTCCTCATACAAAAGAGTGCCCCGATATTCCATACGAGTTCATAACCCCGGACCACCTTGTTTTAGACATTATATATAACCCTATACGCACCTTGTTCCTGCAACAAGCGGAACTTAAAGGTGCCACCATAAAGAATGGTTGGGATATGTTTACAAACCAGGCGGAGACGGCGTGGAGAATATTTTTCGCTCATTAGAGCGAAACTCCTACGGAGTTATGTATGATGTATAATGTATGATGTGTGAGAGTTAAGTGATAACTTTTAATTAATATGAAACGTAAATTATTTTTATTTGGTGCGGTAACATTAGCACTTTGTTCTTGCAATCAGATTGCAAAGTACTCTTCTGCCTATAAGCAGATGACTTTAGAGAGGGATTCTCTTGCCGCAGTACAAGAGAAGACAGTCGCTGAAATGGATAACTATCTGTCCATAATCAGTGAGGTGGATTCCAATTTCCAAGTCATTAAGGAGAATGAGAATTACATCAGTGTAAATGCCAACGGCGAAGGTATGCCTAAAAACGATTGGCGTACCCGTATGGCAGATAATTTTTATGTAATAAACTCTATTTTGGAGGCTAACAAGGCAAAAATAGAGGAGTTGCAGTCTAAGGTTGATAACGGTGATATCAAATCAGCCCAACTCAGAAAGACTATAGCCAAACTTACAGCCCAACTTGAAGAGAAGAATCAGGAGATATTGGCATTGCAGCAGGATTTGGAGCGTAAGAACATCAGAATAGACAGCCTTGTGGTGGAGAATAAACTTATGACAGAGCAAGCTCGCCAGATGGTTGCCGATATGGAGGAGCAGAATAAGAAGATTCAGAGTCAAGATGAGACTATACATCGTGCATACTACCTTGTAGCTACTAAGAGTGAACTAAAGGATAATGGTGTTGACGCTAAAAACATGAGTTCCACATTCCGTAACGGATTGTTTACCGCTATAGATATTCGTGACGTTGAGACTATTCCTACTAACTCAAAACGTGCAAAAGTGCTTACTAAACACCCTGCCACATCATACGTGCTTGAGCGTGATGCAGACCGCAAGTATGTGTTGGTAATAAAAAATGCAACCGATTTTTGGAGCACATCAAAATACTTAATAATAAAGGTTGATTAAGTACAAACACATATTCTTTGATTGGGACAGCACGTTATGGAATTTCTCAGTTAATTCAGAGAAAGCACTTAACGTGTTGTTCCATAATTATGATTTTGAGCGTTTCTTCCCCGATTTTAACACCTTTCATAACATATACAAGAGTAGAAATATAGAGTTATGGGAGGATTATGCTTTAGGTAAAATAAAGCGTGAATTTCTTGAAACAGAGCGTTTTGAGTATCCTTTCCGTCATATAGGTGTAAGCCCCGATGTGGCAAGTGTGCAGATAAATGCCTTAAAAACAGAATATTTACGTATGCTTGGTGAGCAGACCGTACTTAATGATGGGGCAAAAGAGGTATTGGAGTACTTTAAGATAAAGGGGTGTAAACTCTATGTTATATCCAACGGATTTAGTGCCGTACAACACCTTAAGATAGAACGTTCAGGATTAAAAGATTACTTTACAAAAATTTTTCTGAGTGAGGACGTAAAGGAACATAAGCCCCAAAAGGCGTTTTTTGACTATATGCTTAAGAGTTCCAATGCCCGTAAGGTGGAGAGCCTTGTGGTGGGAGATAACTTTACTGCCGATATTATGGGAGCGTATAACGCTGGCATAGACCAAGCCTACTATGCCCCTACCTACAGCGGAGAAGCCTTGCCATTCCAACCAACATACATAATCAAAAAACTAACAGACTTGACCCTTGACCCTTGACCCTATGGAAATAATTGAAACCCACGCACATTTAGATGACCCTCAGTATGCAGAGGATTTAGATGCTGTTGTGCTTAGAGCAAAACAGGCAGGAGTGGAGAAAATTCTGCTTGCAAGCGTTACTATGCACGACATCGGGAAATTAAAGGCTTTGGAAAAACAATTCCCGGATTATGTGTATGCAATGATAGGTGTACACCCCCAAGAGGTAAAAGCTGCATCATATAAAGAGGAGCTTGATGCTTTTGACCGTGAGATAGAAAAAGATAATTACATTGCCGTGGGAGAGATTGGTATGGATTTGTATTGGGATAAGACCACCAAAGCGGAGCAAGAGATAGTGTTCCGCCATCAGGTAGCGGCAGCTATTGATAAAAACTTGCCCATAGCCATTCATGCCAGAGATGCTTTCCAACCTACAGTTGATATTTTAAAGGAGTTTGATAAAACCAAATTACGTGGTGTGCTGCATTGTTTTTCAGGAGCACCTGAGAATGCTCAAACTATGATGTCATTAGGTGATTTTTATTTTGGAATAGGGGGTGTGTCCACATTCAAAAACGCAAAATTCACAGAGCGTCTTGCAGAGATTCCGCTTGAGAGGATTGTTCTTGAAACAGATTGCCCATATCTTGCCCCTACACCTCATCGGGGAGAGAGGAATGAACCGTCGTTTTTACCGTTTATTGCAGGTAAATTGGCGGCAATTTATGGTAAAACGATTGAGGAAATAGGAAAAATTACCACAAATAATGCTGAAAGATTATTTTTTTAGCATTTTTATTTTGCCTTTTACAGTAAATTTTGTAACTTGCACCCGATTAACTATGGAGAGATGCTCGAGTGGCTGAAGAGGCACGCCTGGAAAGCGTGTATGCGCCTAAAGCGTATCGCGGGTTCGAATCCCGCTTTCTCCGCCGTTAAAAATAAATAGTGTATTGATTTTCAGTAATTAACAAACAATATTAACATTTAATTTTAAAAACAAAAGTATGAAAAAGTTATTTGCAGTATTAGCGTTTATCGCTAGTGTAAGTTTTATGAGCGTTTACGCTCAGGATGAGCAGGCACAGGAAGATACCGTAGCCGCTCAAGAACAAGTTGCCGAGGCTCCAGCTGAGGAGGTTGCTCCAGCAGCAGAAGAAGTTGAGACAGGTCTTCACCAAGCTTTAAAGACAAAGTTTATTGAAGGTGGTGCAGGATTCATGAGCTCTGTAGCATTGTGTCTTATCTTAGGTTTGGCTATCGCCATTGAGCGTATTATTTACCTAAGCCTTGCAACAGCAGATTCTAAGAAACTTCTTGCCGATGTAGAGAAAGCACTTGATGGTAAGGATTTAGAGGCTGCTAAAGAGATTTGCCGTAATACACGTGGTCCTGTTGCCGCAGTGTTCTATCAGGGACTTATGCGTGTAAATGAGGGCGTTGATATTGCAGAGAAATCTATAGTTGCTTACGGAAGCGTTCAAGCAGGTCTTCTTGAGAGAAACCTATCTTGGATTGGTCTTTTCATTGGTCTTGCTCCTATGTTAGGATTCATGGGTACTGTAATAGGTATGATTGAGGCATTTGACCGTATTCAACAGGCTGGTGATATTTCTGCTACTATCGTAGCTGGTGGTATCAAGGTTGCTCTTATCACAACAGTTGCCGGTCTTATCGTTGCTATTATTCTTCAATTATTCTATAACTACATTTTGTCACGTATTGAGGCATTGGTAGGTGATTTGGAGGATTCTTCAATCTCTATGCTCGATATCCTTATGGCTAAATGTATTAAGAAGTGATTTCATTACAGGAGAATTTAATTATGGAGAATAAAATTTCAAAAATATCGATGTGGGTGCTGTTCGGCATTACAATCATAGTGGCCGCTTTGTTCTATCTTGGTGGTTATGTTGATGCTAATGCAGAGTACCCGGAACCAATATTTACAGAGCAACTTATGTGGCTTATGTATGCATTTGTGGCTATCGCCGCACTATTGGTTCTTGTGGCTGCTATAGCCAATATCGCTATGGATTTCAGAAAAAATCCTAAGAGTGCCATCAAATCCATTTGTGGTGTAGGTGCACTAATATTGGTTATGCTTATTTCTTATTGTGTATCAAGCGGAGATGCCGTTAACGTTCTTGGTCTTGAAGAGGAGATTACAACAGATACGCTTAAGATGGTTGATATGCAGTTATATACAATTTATGTATTGCTTGTTGTAGGTATAATACTTATGATTTGCAGTAATTTTGCTAAAAAATTAAAATAAAATCAGCGTTATGTCTAAGAAAAAAGTACCAGAGATAAACTCCAGCTCAACTGCGGATATTGCGTTCTTGCTGTTGGTATTCTTTCTGATGACCACTACTATGGCTGTAAACAAGGGTCTTTCACGCCGTTTGCCGCCACCTGTACCTGCTGATCAGAAAACAGAAGACCTTAAAGTTAAGGAGCGTAATGTCTTTGTTGTACTTATAAATTCTGAGAACCAGCTTTTGGTTCAGAATGAGTACATGGGCGTAGCAGAACTTAAAAATAGGGCTAAAGAGTTTATTCTCAATGCAAAAGATGACCCAAATCTGCCTGAAAAAGTGCCTATGGATGTGGAGTTTTTTGGAACTGTAATGGTTACAAAAGACCACGTTATATCACTTCAGAATGACCGTGGAACATCTTATTCCAAATATATTGAAGTTCAAAACGAGCTTGTAGCCGCATATAATGAGCTTCGTAATGACTTGGCACAGCAAAAATGGGCTATGAGTTACGATGAATTGAACGAAGACCAGCAAAAGGCCATTCAGAAGATTCTGCCTCAGAAAATATCGGAAGCCGAGCCTAAAAATTATGGAGGAAAGAAATAATGGGACGTTTTAGAGATACTTCTTCATCAAAAGAGATACCTGCTATCAGCACCGCTTCTCTTCCAGATATTATCTTTATGTTGCTTTTCTTCTTTATGATTTCAACATCAATGAAGGAGGTTGACTATAAGGTAGGTATTAAGGCTCCTGAGGCTACAGAGTTGGTCTCTTTGGAGAAAAAGACATTGGTCCGCTTTATATATGTGGGCCAGCCTTTGCCAAAGTTCAGAGCTCAATATGGTTCAGAGCCACGTATTCAGCTTGACGATGCTTTTGCTGAGGTTTCTCAAATAGAGAACTATATAGTTGCAGAGCGTTCCGCTATGCCAGAGACAGACCAAGACCTTCTTACCGTATCACTTAAGATTGATAAGGATTGTAAGATGGGTATTGTTACTGATATTAAGCAGGCTCTGCGTAGAGCGTATGCCCTAAAGATAAACTACTCAGCAATTCAACGTGCAAATTCTAATTTATAAAGGCATCTTTTCCGCTTTCGCCTTAGTCGTTTAGGACCTACTAAACTCCTTCGGCGGAAAGACGGAAAATCTGCTCTTTAAAATTAGAATTCAAGTAGGTGGATGAAAACAAAAATCTGCTCACTAAAAATAATTAAAGATGATTTAGAGAAAAGAAATCCTGAGATACTTGATTCTCGGGATTTTTTTTTGTAAATTTGCGGTGCTTCCAAAAAATGATAAAACAATGAAAAAGTGTGTTCTATTTGCTTTGGCTGCGTTGTCAGCAGTGTTTGTAAGTGCTTTTGAATTAAGACAGCCAATGGATTTGCCACTTGAACTGTCCGCTAATTTCGGAGAGTTAAGACCTAACCATTTCCATTCAGGACTTGATATGAAAACACAGCAGCGTGTAGGGCAGCCGGTATATTCAGTATATGACGGTTATGTGTCAAGAATCAGTGTTTCCGCTACGGGATACGGAAACTGCCTATATGTAAACCATCCGGAGATTGGACTTACTTCCGTATATGGACATCTTTACTGTTTTGAGCCTGAAATTGACTCCCTCTTAAAGGAAAGGCAGTATGCGGAGCAAAGATTTGACGTTGACTTTTTTCTGGAGCCTGATGCCTGTCCTGTTAAAAAAGGCGACAGAATAGCCACAAGTGGAAATACTGGCTCATCAGGTGGTCCTCATCTTCATTTTGAAATAAGGGATATGAAGAGTGAGATAGTGATGGACGCACAACGCTTTTACCATATAAAAGATACAACATCTCCACGTTTTCATAGAATTTTTATTACTCCTGTACCGGGTGAGGGTGTTGTGGCTGGTGGTGCAATGACAAAAGATTATTCAATGGAACAACTTAAGACGCCTGTTAAGGCATACGGTAGAATAGGTATCGGGGTAAAGGCAAATGAATATATGACAGGTTCTGCAAATGTCTATGGAGTTAACTCATTGAAAATGGAGGTTGATGGAAAAACAAAATTCTTGTACAATATTGAGCAATTCAGTTTTGACAGTACAAGATATATAAACTCTTTCATTGATTATGAATTATGGAGAAAGGGCAAGGGTATGGTTATGAAAACCTATTTATCGGACAATCCTTGTATGGAGTATATTAGAGAACATACTGACGGAGGTTACCTGCTGATTGATGAAAACAGAGACTATAATGTTAAACTGACAATTACAGACTACAGAAACAATGTATCAACCTTTAATTTTACAATTAGAGGAGACAGTACGGTTATTCCTATTGTCTCTGCGTATAACGGAGGCAGATATTTTATGTGGAATTACAGTAATAGTATTATTGAAGATGACTTTTACTTTAAACTGCCTAAGGGTTCTCTGTATAACACATTGTATTTCAAATACAAAAGCAAGGTGGATTCTATGGCTTGTTCAAATATACATCAGGTTCATTACTCATACGTGCCTTTGCAGAAATATGCCGACATAAAAATTAAGTTAACCAATGACACACTTGTCAATAAAAACCAATATTATATAGGCTATAGTATTGACGGAAGATATTACAGTTATTCTGAAGGCTCTTATGACAATGGTTGGATGGTTGGAACCACAAGGGCATTGGGATTTTATAGGGTATTGACTGACCAGACCAAACCTACATTGAAATATCTTGGGGTAAAGGCAAACACAATAAAATTTTCCGCCAGTGATGATGAAAGTGAGTTGGATAGGTTTGAAGGATATGTTGATGGTAAATGGGCTCCTTTTTACTACGATGCCAAAAGTCACACCATAACATACACTTTTGATAAAAAGAGGGTTGAATCAGGAAAAAAGCACAGTGTGTCGCTCACTGTATATGACCATTGCGGGAATGCCTCAACGCTCAAAACATCAGTTCAGTGGTAAATTATAGCGTTACGCTGACCTTCTCTATATCGCCTCCGATAGGCGGGTTTAATTTAGATACTGTAACTTTTGCACTGCTCATGGAGGGGAACTCTTTAAGCAGTGCCTTTTTTATGCGGTATGCCACATTCTCTATAAGGTGGCTTGGAATCATCATCTGCTCTTTAATTACATTATAGACTTCTGCATAGTTCACCGCCTTGTCCACATTGTCCGTATCAACGGCATCCGTTGCATCGTAGGTATATTCCACATCTACAGTAAAGTAGGTGCCTATTTTCTGCTCCACGTCAAAACAGCCGTGATG
>JAKSNX010000049.1 GCA_024405815.1 Paludibacteraceae bacterium
TGGACGTTGTCTCCTTTGGAGCCACCGTTAGAGCCGCCTTGAGCACCGCCGTCTGCTGCACCACCTTGGAATGGGTTGCCTTGAGCACCGCCTTGAGCGTTGGCTGCGTTGTACATATCTTGTGAAGCAGCGTGGAAAGCATCGTTAAGCTCTTTCATAGCAGCGTCTATAGCGTTGATATCCTGATTCTTGTGAGCCTCTTTAAGTTTTGCAAGAGCAGCCTCTATAGGGGCTTTCTTATCGGCAGGTATCTTGTCGCCAAGTTCTTTAAGCTGCTTTTCGGTTTGGAAAATCATACCATCGGCTTGGTTAAGCTTGTCAATACGCTCTTTCTCTTTCTTGTCTGCCTCTGCATTGGCTTCTGCCTCCGCTTTCATACGCTTGATTTCGTCCTCGCTAAGACCCGATGAAGCCTCAATTCTGATTTTCTGCTCCTTACCTGTGGCTTTATCTTTGGCAGATACGTTAAGAATACCGTTTGCGTCAATATCAAATGTAACCTCAATTTGAGGAACTCCACGTGGAGCTGCTGGTATTCCGTCAAGATTAAACATACCAATCTGTTTGTTGTCTTTAGCCATAGGACGCTCACCTTGCAGTACATTTATTTGTACAGATGGCTGATTGTCAGATGCTGTTGAGAATACCTCAGATTTCTTGGTAGGTATAGTGGTGTTGGCGTCAATAAGTTTTGTCATAACGCCACCCATTGTCTCAATACCAAGTGATAGTGGGGTAACATCAAGAAGCAGTACATCTTTTACATCGCCGGTAAGAACACCACCTTGAATAGCAGCACCAACGGCTACCACCTCATCGGGGTTAACACCCTTAGAAGGCTCTTTGCCAAAGATTTCCTTAACTTTAGCCTGAATAGCAGGAATACGGGAAGAACCACCTACAAGTATTACCTCATCTATCTCAGAGTTGTTAAGACCAGCGTCACTCATAGCCTTGCGGCATGGCTCTACTGTGGCTTGTATAAGTTTGTCTGCCAATTGCTCAAATTTAGCACGGCTGAGTGTCTTTACCAAGTGCTTTGGCACACCGTTTACAGGCATAATGTAAGGCAAGTTAATCTCTGTAGATGTAGAACTTGAAAGCTCTATCTTAGCCTTCTCTGCAGCCTCTTTCAAACGTTGGAGAGCCATAGGGTCTTTTCTAAGGTCTATGCCCTCATCGTTCATAAACTCTTGAGCCAGCCAATCTATGATAACTTGGTCAAAATCATCACCGCCAAGGTGTGTATCGCCGTTTGTTGACTTAACCTCAAATACACCGTCTCCAAGTTCAAGGATAGATATATCAAATGTACCGCCACCAAGGTCAAACACTGCAATCTTCATGTCCTTGTTAGTCTTGTCAAGACCGTATGCAAGTGCAGCCGCAGTAGGCTCATTTACAATACGTTTTACTGTAAGTCCGGCAATCTCTCCAGCCTCTTTTGTAGCCTGACGTTGAGCGTCTGAGAAGTATGCAGGAACTGTAATTACAGCCTCTTTAACCTCACTGCCAAGATAATCCTCTGCAGTTTTCTTCATTTTTTGAAGAATCATGGCAGAAATCTCTTGTGGTGTATATAGCCTGCCGTCAATGTTTACACGTGGGGTGTTGTTATCACCACGGTCCACCTGATAAGGCACACGGTTAATCTCTTTTTGCGTTTGGTCGTATGTTTCGCCCATAAAACGCTTTATAGAGAATATTGTCTTTTTAGGGTTTGTGATAGCCTGACGTTTAGCAGGGTCACCAACTTTACGTTCTCCACCGTCAATAAATGCTACAATAGACGGAGTTGTGCGTTTGCCCTCACTGTTTGCAATAACAATAGGATCGTTTCCTTCCATGACTGATACACAAGAGTTTGTTGTACCTAAGTCAATACCAATAATCTTACTCATATAATTAATAATTAAAAATTGAAAATTGAAAATTGAAAGTTAAGTGTTATAAATCTGAACATAAAACTTTCTCGATATTTATCCTCTCAATTATTGTGCCAAAAGAAAAATATCAACAATTACTGACAATTTGTCAAAAAGTGCGTATCTTTGTCGGTGATGTCATACATCATACATCATACATCATACATAATATTATGTCCATTCTAATTCTATTAAGCCTTTTGTTTCCTTTACCCGATGGTAATTGTGCCGCGTTAAGCAGTGACAGCTCTGCTATAGTGGCTGGTAATTATAAGTCTGATAAACAAGAAGTTGTAGTGGATTTGCCTAAAATGAGGATTTGTCCGCTAAGTAAAGTGTCTGATTTTAGTTTCTCACCCGATGTGTCACGCATATTGCTAACATCGTGTAAGGGTGATACAGCCGTAAGTCCATATTATATATATAAGGTAGAGAGTAACAGATGTGACCGCCTTAGCGATAATCCGCATCAGGCTTGCCCTGTTTTTAGCCCCGATGGCAAAAAAATTGCGTTTGTAAGAGATAATAATTTGATTATAAAACGATTGGAGTACAATACAGAGATAGAAGTAACATCAGATGGCAGTAATGATATTTATAATGGTGTATGTAGTAGAGATTTTAGAGAGGCGTATGGCATAGAGAGTATTATTAGATGGAGTCCATGCTCCATGTATCTGATTTTTAGTAAAAATAATAAACTCTTTATGTACAGTATGCAATATAAATGGACTAAAGAGATAGTTATGCCCGATGACGATGCCTATTACATTACAGCGGTGGAGTGGACTCAAGACCCTGAATATGTAGGTGTTATGTATCTTAATAAGGCTCAGAACACGTTGCGTTTGGCAAAAGTGAATGTAAACACCTTTATTGCCACCAGAATTTATGAATATAAAGAGGATAAGTTTATTCCGCCATTCGCTGCCAAGTTTGTCAGATTTTTAGATGGTACCACTAATTTTGTTGTGGCAAGATGTGAATCAGACAGAAAACAACTTTACCTGCATGGTCAGAATGGCAAATTGATTAAGCAGCTTACAGACGGAGAGATAGGGGTTACAGATTTCTATACCTACGATGCTGCCTCTAAAAGGCTTTATTATCAGACATTTGACGGCTTGTACAGGAATGTGTGTTCTGTGGCGTCTGATGGTACAAAGCCTTTAAAACATACACCTGACAATGTATCGGCGATTGCCCGATTCAGTGCAGACTGCAAGTATTTTGAGTGTATATCTAAAACTCATAATTCCGCTACAGCGATATCTGTTTATGATGTTAAAGGTAACAAAATCAGAGTTTTAAATACACTTGATGATGCACCAAAATACAACAGGGAGTTAAGAAAGGCAGGTAATTTGAATTATTATGTGGTTAAGCCTACATCGGGGTATAGTGGTAAATGTATAATGTATGTATCTGATTTTGAGAAAAATAATGACGATGCACTTGAAACCGTATTGTGCGATAAGGGTTATTCTGTAGTAGTTGTAAAGACTAAAGGTACAGAAGGGCAAGGCAAAGCATTTGCACAAGGTGTATATCTAAATATATTTAATGCACCTGCATCTGATTATATATCTGTGGCACAGTCTATTATAAATAATGGAGAGGCTACGGAGATTTCAATAATAGGGGAGAATCTGAATGCCGGAGTAGCATTGTCAGCCATATTGGCAGACGGAAATCCGTTTAAGGCGGCGGTGGCAGTATCGCCTGTTACAGATGTCAGAGACTACAATCCTATTCTAATAGAGAGAGTTATGAGAACAGAGGGGGCAACGGCGGCATACCGTGAAAATAGTGCGGTTGATAATATTTCCAAATTAAATAAAAAAGTGTTAATTTTACACGCTGAAAACAATGCTGATATTTCGTTGGCTCAAACTAAAAAACTGAGTGAGAAATTGGTTGACAGTGGCATTCAGTTTGAATCTCAGATTTTCTTTGGCAAGGATGAGTCTTTTACTAAAGGTATTGTGAATAACTATTTGATTACCAAAATTTTAAATTTCATAAAATAAAAAAATGAAACCTACACTTTATGTAATGGCGGCTGGTATGGGAAGCCGTTATGGTGGTCTTAAACAGATGGACGGTCTTGGACCTAACGGAGAAACCATCATAGATTATTCTATTTTTGATGCAATCCGTGCAGGATTTGGCAAGGTTGTCTTTGTAATACGCCGTGATTTTGCAGACGATTTTAAGAAGATAGTAGTCTCCAAGTTTATGGATAAGATTCCCGTTGATGTGGTTTATCAGGATTTGGATAATCTGCCAGAGGGCTTTACGGTTAATCCTGAGCGAGTTAAGCCTTGGGGCACAAATCATGCCGTGCTTATGGGCAAGGATGTTGTAAAAGAGCCTTTTGCTGTAATTAACGGTGATGATTTTTATGGTCAGGATTCGTTTAAGGTGCTTGCAGACGCTTTAGTAAAGATGGACGGCACTAACGGACAGTATTGTATGGTAGGTTTCCCTGTACGCAACACTTTGTCAGAGAGTGGTACAGTATCACGTGGTGTATGCTGGAAAGATGCTGACGGATACCTTACATCTATAGTTGAACATACTAAGATAGAGGAGAATGGTGGCGTAATAGTAAACCATAATGATGATGGTACAAATACTATTATTAAACCCGATACACAGGTTTCTATGAATATGTGGGGCTTTACCCCTGATTATTTTGAGTACTCTTACAATTTCTTTAAGGAGTTTCTAAAGGAGAATGAAAAGAGCCTGAAAGCGGAGTTTTACATACCAACTATGGTTGACCACCTTATTAGAAATGGCAAAGCAAAGGTTAAGGTGCTTAATACCACCAGCAAGTGGTTTGGTGTAACATACGCCGCAGATAAACCTAATGTAATGCTAAAAATAAATGAATTGATAACTAAGGGTGTATATCCCTCCAAACTTTGGAAATAACCTTGACCCTTTAACCTTGACCCTATTATGTTGCCTTATCATTATTGGCTGATTGCCACCGCTTTTCTTATACTTGTTGAGCTTTGCACAGCAGGTTTTGGTGTTATATGTTTTGCCGTAGGTACATTGCTGGCGGCGTTGTTGGCATATTTGCAACTCTCACTTGGGTGGCAAATGTCCGCTTTTATAGTAGGCTCTGTGCTGGCACTTGTATTTATAAGACCGTTTGCCCTTAAATGGCTTAATAAGCGTAAGGGAGAGCAGGTTAAGACTAACGCCGATGCCATCATAGGGCGTAAGGCCATAGTAACAGAGACTATTGACAATTTGGCAGGCACAGGTTATGTGCGTATAGATGGCGATTTATGGAAATCTGTATCACAGACAGGTGCAGTTATCCCGATAGGAGCAGAGGTTACAGTAATTTCAAGAGACAGTATAATTCTTAAAGTAAAATTATGACAGCAGGAACAATTATTTTGATTATTGTAGGCATAGTAGTGATTGCCTACGTGCTTAAAGGCATTAAAATAGTCTCACAATCAGAGACTATGATTATTGAGCGTTTAGGTAGGTATCATCGTACCCTTAACGCTGGTATTAACGTAATTCTACCTATTGTAGAGCGTGCAAAGGAGACTGCCACACGTATGAGTAATGGAGCAGTACGTCTAAGTAATAAAATAGATTTGCGTGAGCAAGTGTTTGATTTTGACAAACAGAGCGTTATTACCAAAGATAACGTTATGACAGAGATTAACGCATTGCTATATTTCCAGATTGTTGACCCTGTTAAATCAGTGTATGAAATCAAGAATCTGCCAATGGCTATTGAGAAACTTACTCAAACCACATTACGTAATGTTGTGGGTGAGTTGGAACTTGATGAGACGCTTACATCGCGTGACACCATTAACTCTAAACTGCGTGCTGTACTTGACGATGCCACCAATAAATGGGGTGTTAAGGTGAATCGTGTTGAACTACAGGATATTACGCCACCGCAGAGCATTCGTATAGCTATGGAGAAGCAGATGCAGGCAGAGCGTGACCGCCGTGCAGAGATTCTAAAGGCAGAAGGTGAGAAACAGTCCGCTATTCTTAAATCAGAGGGTGAGAAATCGGCAGAAATTAATGCCGCTGAGGCAGAGAAACAGGCTCGCGTACTAAAAGCGGAAGGCCAGGCAAAGGCACAAATATTGCAAGCGGAGGCTGAGGCTCAGGCTATTAAGAATGTAGCTGATTCTGTAGCTTCAATCAAGGGTGCAGACCCTGTAAACTATCTGCTTGCCATAAAATATATAGATGGTCTTAAAGAGATGACAAAGGGCAAAGACAATAAGACAGTCTATATTCCATACGAGGCTACTGGTGTACTTGGCTCACTTGGCTCGTTAAAGGAGATGTTTGGCGGAAAATGAAACTTGTTTGTAAAATATATGTAAAGAGTTTGTAAATTCTTTGAAATGCTTTTGAAATTGCAAACCTTTGCGTAACAAAATATTTGAAAATTTACATAGTTTTCTCTTGACAAATGGAAATGTGGTATTACATTTGCAATGTCATCGATGAAGGAGAGCTTCAAAGAGGAGAGAGTTAATAAGCAGACTTGGAATAGCCTGCATAAAAATTAAAAACTATGTATAATTATCAGATTAATTATCGCGGAAAAGATGACACCAAATTATTTGATAGAATCTTTGCCAAACGTAAATAAGCGGGGTATTCGCCCCCGTTAGTTTGGAGCGATTGAAAAAGTGGGAAAAGAGACGTAAAATAATTTACGCCTCTTTTTTATTGTTATTAACAATAAAATTCCTATCTTTGTATGCTTATATAATTGAATTTAATCATAATTATAAATAAAACCTTAAAAATCAAAACATTATGCTACAAGGACAAAAGAAAATGAGCACATGGTTCTACGCATTGCTCAGTTTGCCTGCCACCGCAATGGGTTTTGGCTTATCGGTGCAAATTTCAGCACTTAGCTGGATTCTTTCCACAAAATATGGATTAAGTATTGGTGATATTGGTATTGTCTGGGCAGCCGGACCTATAGCAGGTATTATTGCACAGCCAATTGTTGGTGCGGTAAGTGACAAATTGTGGTTTATGGGTGGTCGTCGCCGTCCTTGGATTATATTTGGCGGGCTGCTTACAGGTATGATGCTTCTTGCATTGCCTAATCTTGAGATTGTACAAAAGATGTTAGGTATGGAGGGTGCCGCAGGGTTGCTTCCTATAGCCGTTTGCGTGGCTCTTACTCTTGACCTTTCTATAAATGTAAGTTTTAACCCCACACGTTCGCTTGTAGCGGATTGTACCACACAAGAGCAACGCAGTAAGGGTTATACTTGGATGCAGACCGTATCGGGTACTTGCGGTGTGCTTGCTTATCTTATAGCAGTTCTCTGGGGTAATGAAACCCTTATTTATGTAGGTATGTTTATTGCTGTATTGTTCACAATTCTCCCGATATTCTTTATTGAGGAACCTCGTGAACTTAAAGCGGAAGCCGCTGATGATACAGAAAAGAGTGCTGAGACGGCTGCAACCGCCTCACAAGGTTCTGTTCTTAAGGATATGAACAATGCAATCCTTCCTCTTTATGGATTCCTTGTATATGGTATCTATGTTATTGTAGCCAAACTGTTTATCCCGGCAGATGTGATAGCATCAATGCCTCACTATTTAGGCTTGAACGCAGTGGAACTTGCGTGTGTGGTTATAGAAATTGTGGCTCTGTTGTTAGTGCTAACCAACACTATGAAAGTTAAAGAGGATATGCATGAGTTCCAAAAAATTCTGCTTGCCCACTCGTTTACATGGTGGGGCGTTCAGACTATGAACGTTTATATGTTCTTCTATGTTGCAAATGTTATTTCAAACATCGATGCTGGTTCTGCTCAAACAGTAAACTCAATGGCATTCCTTGTTCGTGACCTAATAGGAGCTATACTTCCTGTTCTTGTTCTAAATGTAATTGCAGCCAAAAAAGGTATGGCACACACTCATACAGGTGCTATTTTGGCAATGGCAATAGGTTACGGCATAATCTATTTCTGCGGTGCAAACATCTACACATTCTTTGTAGCACTTGTAATAGTAGGTATAGGTTGGGCATCACTTGTATCACTGCCGTTTGCAATTATGAGCTCACGCGTTGACCAGTCAAAGATGGGTCTGTATATGGGTATCTTTAACCTTTCTGTAGTGTTGCCACAGCTTGTAGCATCATTTAAGATGGGTGAGATTATTGATGCGGCAGAAGACAAATCCATAATATTTGCCATTTGTGCCATCTGCCTTCTTATCTCAGGTATCCTTTGGATATTTGTAAAGGAGAAGAAATAATATGTATGATGTATGAGATCCTTCGCTAACGCTCAGGATGACGTTTGGTTGTTGTATATCAATCAGATGAATATAGATTTATTTGCTCTATGTAATTGAGCAGTTCTTCACGTCCTGCACTTGTGACGGACGATGTTATAAAGATTGGGGGAAGGTTCTCCCAATCTTCTTTTAGACGGTTTTTGTATGCCTCTATGTTAGTGTTGGCAGAGTCTTTTGACAATTTGTCAGTCTTGGTAAACACTATTGAGAATGGTATTCCGTTCTCTCCCAACCAATTTATAAACTCGATGTCTATTTTCTGTGGCTCCAAGCGGCTGTCAACAAGCACAAAAAGATTTGTAAGCGAATCTCTGCCCAAGATGAAACCCTCTATCATAGAGCGTAATTCATCACGCTGCTTCTTACCACGCTGTGCAAATCCATAGCCTGGCAAATCCACCAAATGCCACTCATCGTTTACTATAAAATGGTTTATAAGCAGGGTCTTGCCAGGTGTTGAGCCTGTAAGGGCAAGCCCTTTTTTATTTACAAGCATATTTATAAGCGAAGACTTGCCTACATTAGACCTACCTATAAAAGCGTATTCAGGCAGATTTGATTTTGGACAATCACCTACCTTTGGGCTACTCTTAATAAATGTTGCGGAACGGATAATCATAATTGTAATGTATGATGTATAATGTATGATGTATGAAAGAGTATGTTTGTTTATTTTAACTTTTTTAGTAACTTTGTAGTTTAATATTGTGCAAAGATAATAAAAAAATGGAGTCTTATCCCTCTTTTTTGCTTGAAAATGCAGTAAATCAACTCTCTAAACTGCCAGGTGTAGGTAAAAAATCTGCACTTAGGCTTGCATTACACCTATTAAAGCAGGATAAGGAGCAGGTGAATGACTTTGCACAGTCAATACTTTTGCTTAAAAATGAGGTTAAGTATTGCAAAATATGTAAAAACATATCAGACAGCGATGTATGCCAGATTTGCTCCAATCCAACAAGAGACGCCTCTACGGTGTGTGTGGTGGAGACCATAAAAGAGGTTATGCTTGTTGAGGACACGCAGCAATATAAGGGCTTGTACCATGTTTTAGGCGGAGTAATTAGCCCGATGGACGGTGTAAAACCATCTGATTTAGAGATAGAGAGCCTTGTAGGCAGGGTGGCTGAAGGGGGTATAAAAGAGATTATTTTTGCATTAAGCCCCACTATGGAGGGAGATACCACGGCGTATTACATAGCACGCAAGTTAAAGGATTATGATGTTAAAATAACAACCATAGCACGGGGCATTGCGGTAGGGGACGAACTCCAATATTCAGACTCCCTCACATTAGGCAGGTCAATATTGGATAGACAGGAATATCATGTATGATGTATGATGTATGATGTATGAGATTCTTCGCTAACGCTCAGACTGTTTACAGACCGTTAGGTAATGACGAAAAATAAAGGACTATATTTATTAACTTTTAAATTTATGCAAGAAGTTCAGAAAAAATTAGTTACGGTGTACTATTTAATCTACGCTGTATTTGTGATAGGGTTAGTGTTAGTACACCTGTTTCCACTTAGAATTGGAGTTCTGCAAGGCACAGAAGCCATAGTTATGGGATATGTAAATGTGGGATTTCTACTTGTGTTTATACCACTTGCAATATCTCTGTTTAATGCCAAGATGAAGAAACAGGTGGATTTGGAGTACTATTTAAAGTGGAATCTTATTCAGATGCTGCTTATTGCCGTACCTGGATTGGTATCAATAGCAAGCTACGCACTACTGCGTGACCGTTCCAGCCTGTTTGCCTACTTAATAGTGTTTGTAGCATTGATTCTAACCAAACCAACCAAGTATAAAATTACCAAGTACTTTGAATCAAAAGAAGAATGATTAACTAATCTCGAATCACCGAATAACCGTATCACCGAATAACCATTAATATCATGACCATCGCAGTAGATTTTGACGGCACATTGGTTACCCATGAGTACCCGATGATAGGCAAGCCAATTCCATTTGCCATAGAGACACTTATAAAGTTACAGAAAGAGTTGCATTGCAATATAATTCTGTGGACATACCGTACAGGAAAGACACTTGATGAGGCGGTGGAGTATTGCCGCAGCAAGGGTCTGGAGTTTTATGCCGTAAACAAGAACTACCCTGAAGAGGAGGATGGCGACAAGGATTTCTCTCGTAAGATAAATGCAGATATTTACATAGATGACCGTAATCTTGGAGGTCTGCCTGATTGGGGAGTGATTTATGCCGTAATTAAGGGGCAGACAAAACCGGTATATGATGATGCTTATATTCTTCATAAGCCTAAGAAGAATTGGCTTATAAGATTAGGTGAACGATTACAGGAAGGACAATAATCTAAGTGAATACACTCTCTGTCATAATAGTAAATTACAAGGTCAAGGACTTGCTGTTACAGTGCCTTGAGTGTGTGGATAAAGCCTCACAAGGCATTGATATACAGGTGTTTGTGGTTGATAATGCATCGGGTGACGGGGCAGAGGTGGCTGTAAAAGAGCGATTCCAAAAGGTAAAGTTTATTCAGAATAAAGAGAATGTGGGGTTTGCAAAGGCTAACAATGTTGCCATAAGAGAAGCTGATTCCAAATATATTCTACTTCTTAACCCCGATGTCTTTATTCCTGAAAACTGTCTGAAAGATGTGCTTGATTTTGCCTCTAAGGCGGAAAAATTTGGTGCGTTGGGAGTAAGAATGATTGACGGAGATGGCAATTTTCTGCCAGAGAGCAAGCGTAACAAGCCAAGTCTGTGGAATAGTTTATGTAAAATATCGGGGCTGACAAAAATATTTCCAAATAGCGCAGTCTTTGGCTCATATTATAATAATAGGCTAAAAGATACTGAGGCGGGCAGAACTGATATATTGGCTGGTGCGTTTATGTTGGTCAATAAAGAGGCGTTAGGTGATGCGGCACTGCTTTGTGAGGATTATTTTATGTTTGGAGAGGACGTGGATTTGTCAAGAACTATTTTAGATAGAGGACTTTATAATTATTATTTGCCTGTAACTGTAACGCACTTAAAGGGTAAGAGTACAAACAAGCGTTCAAAAGAGTATCTTAATGCCTTTTATGGCTCAATGTCAATATATTATAACCGTTATCACAGTGGCGTGTTTGGCAGGTGGTTGGTAAAAAAGGCTGTTAATTTTATAATTTGGTTTAAAAGTTGAAAAGATTTGGTAAAATACTGTTGGAGATATGCGTAGCAGCACTGTTGTTTGTATCGTGTGTAAATTATACGCCTAAACCTATTGGATATTTTAGAATAGAACTAAAGGATAAGACATACGATACGGTACAGATTGATGACCCTGTAATGTTTGAGTATCCGTCAAATGTGGCACGTGTGGTTCAGCATAAGGGAGAAGAGGATTTTTTTGATATTGTGTATCCAGCATATAACGCACGTATTTATTGCAGTTACAAGAATATAGACGGCAATTTTTATGAAATATCGGAAGATTCACGTAAGTTTGTATATAAACACGTGGTTAAGGCGGATGCCATAAGCGAGCAGCCGTATGAGAATCCTGAAAAAAATATGTATGGCATACTGTATGAGATAAAGGGTAATGCCGCATCGCAGGTGCAGTTCCTTCTTACAGATAGTGTAAGGCATTTTTTACGAGGGGCGTTGTATTTTAATAACAGACCTAATAAAGATTCCATCGC
>JAKSNX010000005.1 GCA_024405815.1 Paludibacteraceae bacterium
ATATACTATAACTCTGTTTATCTGTACTACACTCTGTGGCGGCTGGCAATACAAATTGCGGCTCCACACAGCCATTACACTTAACACTTGCAAGATTTGTTTTAGTGTAAATAACACACTCCTCTATGGGGTCTCCCCTGTAAATTTTCAGGGCATTCTCCTCTGATACCGCCAATATAACACGGAACGTTGCATTTTCACCGCTAACAGAGGTGTATTCATACTTATCATTTCCATATCCGCTGGCCTCATTTACTATAGAGAAAGTAGAACCACCATCCAAACTCTTTAGCCATAGGCAGTAAGGTTTGTCTGTGCCAAAAAACGTCTGCATATTACCATCGGGTACGGCGGTTAAGATCGCAGATGTGCCACACGGTACAACTGCATCAGTTTTTGGATAATCAGCATATAAATCCACTTTGGCATTGCACACCGATACCGCAATATCATCAAGCACCACATCGTTACCATAACCAGCCTCGCCTGTATTGTAGATATTAATTATTACACTTGTACTATTCTCTGGAGCAAATGATGTACCGTAATTCAACCAACTCTCCATTCCAAAAGAGTTTACATCGCCTGTCTCTCCCCTACCTAACACATTGCCTGTAGCGGCATCAACCACCTCAAACATAAAACTTGACGGCAGATTTGACGCGGCTGACAAGTTTGAGGCAAAAAGAGATAGGTTATAATATGTTGATTTACAGAATCCGTCAGCAGGTGTTATGGTTTGGGAATAGATTAGCACAGGTGGCTTAACATTCTTTACATTTATGACAAGGAATCCACCGTTAGTATCACCTGTGTGGTCTGTCTTATTTGCAGGCCAGGCACAACAAGACGGACAAGCGTCATTTGAATTTGATACCACCGCATAGCCACCGTCATCAATCTTAGTGGTTATACCAGGCACAAATGTATGGTTCTTAACATTAGGATTCTGCCATCGGCCCGTACCATTGCCAAAAGTCTCCTTCCATACAATAGTCTGTTCCGCCAAATATGTACAGCAGACCTGACCTAACAAATTAAATGATTGAGATTCTTTTTTACTTCCGTCCACCTCCACATATCTATAATACTTATTTCCAAGAGTTGCCGTTACACTTATAACATCATCATCTCCAACTCCTTGTAAATCAGTCCAATCCTTATTATTCGGAGAACTTTGCCACTTAAATTTAGTAGCAGTTGTTCCAACAGCCATAAGGGTTACATCTGAGTTTTCACAGTATGTTGTAAATCCATCAGGGGTCTCAATAGCCCTCTCCATACAGCCGTATATGGTCAAATCACTAATTGCTATTGCCGTGCAAGATGACAAAAACCTTGCCTTGATTTCAACAGCAACCACATCGCCTTTCTGTGCGTTACCTGAAACTGTAAACTGCTTTGATGTTCCAACGGTAAATTCGTGAGGTCCGTCATAGATTACATTACCGTTTTGGGTTGCGTGAATCCAAAGTTGTCTCATATTTGGCAATCCACTCTGCGGACATTGAGTGCCATCTGTCAAATCCTCAACATTAAATGAGATTCTGAATGAGCCGTTCTCCAAATGATTACGCTTTAATGTAAGCATTTGATACTGAGCACCAGACGGGTCTTGTCCAAGAGCCAGCACAAGTCTGTTCTTTTTATCTGTAATCCTTTTATAGTTGCCATTCAGCACCTTAGGGTTACTTACTATGGCATATTGGTTCTCACCCGCTGAAGGTGTGCCAGACTCGTGGAAATAACCATTACTATATGCCTCAGTAAAGGTTCTGGCAAGTGTCAATTCTCCAAACTTATCAATCTCCTCTATTGTATGATTGAATTTACCCGATGCCCCAGCCACAGAAAACGCAGTACCACCGGCAATAGATGTACCACAGTTACCTGTAGATGTGGGTCTAAATACCTTTTCATCTAATTCAGTAGCGGCATCAGCACCACCGTGAGGAGTATAAGTGGTTGTACAAGTGGCGGTTGCCGATGTGGCTGACACATTACCACAGCCATCTACGGCGTTTACCGTAAATGTATATTCTGTAGATGGTTCAAGTCCTTCCACCGTAAAACTTTCACTTCCGTCACATTTAATTGTTGTTGTGCCGTATGTAACCTGATATGCGGTAGCCACCCCACCTGATGTTACAGGTAGTAACTGAATAGTGGTAGGTGTAATGGCTCCACAAGATACTGACTCCATCACCACAGGTTCAGCCTCCTTTAACTTTATGCCTGTAATAGTTTTTGCCTCTCCCTCATTACCAACTCTATCGTATGGAATTATGGTAGCTGTATAATCTGATGTCTCATCAAGTGTAATCCTACATTTTAACAACGATACAGATATGGCTCCGCTATGTTTCTGCACAGGTGCGGTAAGTGGGGAATCCATATCACAACCATCTATTGTAATCTTATACCCCGCCACACCAGAGTCATCATGGGTTGAAGTCATTAATGAAATCTGCCTCTTTCCTCCACATAACAAATATGGGTCAGAATCCCACACGGGAGCAGACTCATCACAGTCAGAGAACTCCGCTCCTGTTATGTCAAAATTACAGGTGGCGGTAATAAATTTCAGTGTGAACGCACCCACATATATATTAGGAGATGACGCACAGGTAAAATCACTTGATGTAATTGTCTTTTTATCTGACTGCAATGTGAGTTTAGAGCCTATGTTCACCGTTCCGGGATTGCAATACATATTAGTGGAGACTATTTGTGTAATTACATCTTTTGAATTTATCTCAACCCTATACTTGTCACCTCCAAGGCTTTTACAAGTAACAGTAACGGATTTCTTTCCATCAGATGACGTCACCTGTCTGGAGCAATAGACATCTGCGTATGCATTGCTAAGGCATACCATACACAGCAGAACCGATACTATTTTTCTTAAATTCATCATTTGTTTTTATACAATTCCAAAGTACCTTTATAAGTATCTCCCTCTGGTAAAGAGACTACATAGAAATATACAGCCGGCATTAAATCCTGTGCCACATCCATTGGCAATCCGTCGCCACCCTCATAAACCATATTGCCATTCCTGTCAAACACCTTTATAGGCAGGTTCAGTCCTACAATAAAATCATCATTATACCCGTCACGCACGTATGGAGTTATAATTGTAGGCCAAACAACCTTAATTGTAACACTCTGTGGGTCAGGAGTATTGCAGTTACCTGTAAGTCTTACCTGATATGTGGTCTCCTTATATAGTTTTTCAGAATACTCCAACTCACTGAAATCTATCTTAGAACCATTGGCATACCACTCTATTGTTTTAGCATTACCGCTTGTAATAGTTATAGTGGCTGTAATGTCTCCGCCTATGCTTGCCGTATCCTTATCGGCTTTAAAGGTAAACGCAAGGTCTTCCTCTATATTCTCTGTTATGGTGACACTCTCCGTAGCCGATTTACATTGAGGAGCAGCCTTTGATGCCACATAAACTGAATAATCTCCGCCTTTGCTTACTTTAATGGTATCGCTGTCACTGCCAGCCTCTTTTGTACTCCAGAAATACTCAGGGTCTGCCAAATCAGTAACTGCTGTAACTACAGACTCCTTTACCTTACAAGTTAGTTCCTCAGCAGAAGCACTTATGCTCAGATTTATATCAGGGCACTCACAATCAGGTGCTGTAACTGTGGTCTCACTTGTACACTCACCTGCTTTTACTGTAAGTTTTACATCCACATCCTTACCTGCCGTCACACTCCAATTTCCGCCGCCTAAATTATCTACAGATACATTACCCGATGTTACAGGCTTTGCTATAAGTTCTCCTCCGCTAACCTTAACACTGAATGAATAACTGTTCATATCGGCAGAACATTGGGTTTCACCTATCTGCTCAAAAGTAGGATTTGGATTAACCGTTATTGTACCCGATACAGATATGGCTTGACAATTTACATCACTGCTCTTAACACTAATATTATACATAGTGGTGGCAGTAGGCGTACCGCTTACCGCAACACTTGTATTACCACTTGCCATATCTATGGACAAGCCATTCAAATCCTTAGTCCAAGAAGCCTCACTTACATTCTCTAACGTATAGGTTATGGTCTTTATTGCATCGCCGCTACAAACGCTCTGGTTTGATTCTCCGTCACCTGCCAATGTACGCAGTGTAATTACAGGCGGATTCTGGCAATCCTCAGATTGGTCACACTTTACACTTATCTCATCTGTAACTGCATACGCCTTGCAAGCATCTGTAACAGGTTGTCCGTTAAATATCTTTAACGCAGTCTCCCTGTCTGTTGCTATTATGCAATAGAATTTCACAGGTTTTGATGTAAGCATTGTAGGATAATCAAATTTATCTTTCTTTACACCTGAGTAAGGGGTCTCCTTATAAGCACCGTCTGCATTTGAAAGCCACAGATAGTATGCACCCTGTGGGAAATAGTCCTCTTCATAGCCCGTCAGGCGTGATGACACTGATACAGAACTGCCACACGCTACATTTGTAACTGATTTTTCACCATTTACGTATGCCTGTGCCTTAGGTTGGCATACCGATACCTGCAAGTCATCAAGCACTATATCATTACCCTCTGTTGACGCACCCTTATTCCATACCCTTACACTAATTGACTTAACATTTACCGATGGAGAGAATGTGGTACCGTACTTATACCATTGCTGCATTTCAGAGCCTTTAATATTGCCTGTATCCCATTTGTTAAGCACAGCCTCTGAACCATCTTTTCTCTTCTCCACTATCTCAAGTAGGAATCTGGCAGGGTCATGTATAGCCTTGGCTATATTTGTGGCATATAATGAGAAATTATACCACATACCAGCCGTGCAGAAGCCACCTGCTGGTGTAATCTCCTGCTCATATATAACCTTTTCAGGAATACCTGCGTTTATAATCATAAAGCCACTTGTTCCGTTACCAGATGTATGGTCAAATTTACCGCCAGGCCATCCGCAAAGAGAGGCATTGGCATCGGTGGAATTGGTTACAACCACATAATAGTCATCACAAACCTTACCTGGAGCCTCGCCGCAACTGCTGTCAAACGGAGCAAACTTATATTGTGTATAATTACTTTTATACCTTACTTTAGAACCCTCTGTAACGTAACTTGGAGCATCTTTAGGCTCAAATGTCTCTTTCCATATAACCACTTGCGTTGAGCCGACCTCCTCACAACATAGACCTACTGTAAATGATTTGGAGTACAAATGCTCTGTTCCGTTTTTATAATGAACATAGTATGTACCCTCCTTATCAAATACAAAAGTTGCAGTCTCTGATTTGTCATCTATCTTAGTCCAAGGTCCTGACTGACTTGTTCCATATTCCCAAGTGCTTTCGCCACCGCAAAAGCCTACTGCTGTAAAATGAACTTCAGCCCCTTTGCAGGCAAAATCATTCTCAAAATCATGAATCAGTTGTTTTGTGCCTTGAGAACATGTATAGCATGTTATTTCATAGTAACCGTCAGATACACATGTTCCGTTCCAACCATACACCCTGTATGTGTATGCAGTACCTGCCTGTAACCCGAATATCTGTACTTTGTCTGATGTAGCAAATGCCTTATAATCATTGCCAACTCCCACTATGTAACTGTTCATAGGCTTATCACCTGCACCCTTTACGCTAAATGATATACTGCTATATGAGTTCTCACCACATACACAAGACACCACAGGCTCCACATTCTCACACGTTTTCTTTACCTGCACGGTTTTGGCAGACGAGTAATTGTCTGTCTTATCGTATGCCTTTATAGAGAGTGTTTTTGGCACATCAGTAAGGTCATCACAACCCTCAGGTAAAAAGAACACGTATGTACCGCTTATTATAGTTGCCAATTCAACAGGCATTTTGGTTGCGGCACAACCATCTAACGTAAACTCAAAACCTGCCACTCCCATATCATCACTTGCATTTAACTTTACAGAAACTGTGCGTGCACTTGCACCCTCAACTACAGGGTCTGCATTCCACGATGGCGGTGTAGGGTCAGAATAGTCACACCAAGGCAATGTCTTACCCTGTACATCTGCAAAAACAACCTCTGTAGGATTAAACAACACATATAATGGTGTAAAGAAAACTGGAACTGAATTAGATTTCATAGGTCCTACCTCTATAAGTGTAGGTGTGTTCTTTACATACTTGGTTCCTAACTCAACCTGTCCGTACGATGTACTCACATAACTGCCACCTAAGCCGGACATTCCCGTGCCCTCTATTTGGAAATAGAAACCATCTGCCCTCTTAAATGTAGATAAGGATACCTTGGTTGAACCCGATGTAAGTTTTAGCGTAGGGTCACATGCTGGTTTTGATTGAATTACTATTGATGTAGTTACAGTAGCATCTGGTGCTACCCCATTGGTAGCGGAAAGCACTATGGTGTGAGACCCTTCTGTAAGTTTGTTTGATTTGATTGTAAGCTTGTTATCAGCATAAGTATAAGTTGATTTTGCCATTACTACTCCATCTAACTTAACCGTCATTGTAGGTTCAGGGTCTCCTGTAAGACTAAACTGCAATACCACCTCTCCCACTGTGGCTGATGTTGCCGTAACAGTACTGAACTTAGGTGCTGTAGGGTCATGCTTCACACAATCTGTTGACCAATCTATATCAGTTGGCAATTCATACACTATTTCACTGCCTTTTATAGAGAAAACCACCACACCATCAGGTTGCTGTGGCAAAGCACCTGCATTAGTATTGGTAAAAGTTACAGACGCAGAACCGTTACCACTGCTGTTATACACCAAATTAAGCACATCTGCTACTCCAGCCGCCTTACCGTTAACGCCCTTTATTTCAACATACTGGTCAGCTATGCCTGATATTTTATACCCTTCAACTCCAGAGATTAAAATCTTGTAGGTGTTAGTTCCCGTTTTCGCACAAGTTAAAGAGACGGGAGTATTTCCGTCATCACCTATGAGATTATAATCACAGTATTGAT
Organism: Paludibacteraceae bacterium; assembly: GCA_024405815.1. GTDB lineage: Bacteria > Bacteroidota > Bacteroidia > Bacteroidales > Paludibacteraceae > Enterocola. The sequence continues at coordinate 6,972 of JAKSNX010000005.1, forward strand.
TTACACTATAAACTCTACAAACCACAAATACCAAAAACAGTAATGTGAGCCAATTTCTTTTCATAACAGCAAAAATAATAAAAAAATCTAAAAAACGGGGAGGAGTCACCCTCCCCATTTTTCTAAAAAAACTATTTCAATTCCTGACCGGATAACTTATACACATTCTCCTCTGTTACAATAACAACTTGTTTGATATTATTCTCAAACAATTTGTATGTATCAGATGTATCTGCGTTAGTACCTGGGGCTTCAGTTGCAACATCTGTAGTAAATGTTATTGAAGATGGGTCAGAAACATTGTCGCATCTATCCATTGCATAAACATCTACAGTGTATTCTGTTTCAGGTTCAAGGTTCTCTATTGTAAGTATTCCATTCTCTGACTCAAGCACTTGCTCGTCAAAGCTGGCAGAAGATACTATAAACAGAGTAACGTCTGCACCCTCTTCATCTGTAGCGGAAACACTTAATTTTGCATAATCGGAGCCGATTTCTGACTCAGCCAAAGTGTTGATTACAGGAGGAGTGTCAAGACCGCAGCCAGGCTCGCAATTATCGCCTACAGTGTATGTGAATGCCTTGGTTACTGACATACCGCCGGCAAATGCAAACTTACAAGAGAAATTAAGCACCTCATTTATGCTTCTTCCTGCAAGAGTAATGGCATATACTTTATCATAAAGGTTAGCCATACCCTTTTCACCGTCAACACCCTCAAGATATACAACCAAACCTGTTCTGTCATCAAGAAGTTCAAATTGGATTGTAACATCGGCGGTCTCGTCTCCATTGTCAAGAGACTCGAAATTATAGTTATAACCATTTATAAAGTCCTGACCTTCAGACTTCTCTTTAGAGAATCCGCTACAATTTGTATTAGGTATGCACTTTACTGTTGTCAATGCAACTATATCACCTGTTGTAAATGTTATAGAGCCATCACCTTCCTCTGCAGCGGTGTTGGTAACAGTAATTTGATATGGGAATGTGGCATCCTTGCTTATTGTAGTTTCTGACAGCGTAAACTGAGCAGAAGAAGACTCAATTGTAATATCCTCTTCAAGATACCTTGCCTCTACTGTAATGATGCCGTCTTCAGCCTCATAGAATGTTATAGACTCCGGTGTTACAGTCATTTGTGGAGCAGGTGTAGCGGTAACTACAGGTAATGTTACAACTATATCTCCCGATGTAAATGTAATGGTCTCTGACAAACCTAACTCATAGTCAACACACTCCACACTTACTGTAGCACTCAGGTTAGGAGCGGCTGTAATTGTTGCAGGAGAAACAGTAAACTTATCAGAAGATGAAGTGATGGTAATGTCTGTACCCAAGGCAACACCTGTTACAGTAACTGTTTGTGCCTCTGCCTCAGCAAATGAGAGTGATTCAGGACTTACACTTATGCTTGGAATTGTTAGTACAGAGCCCTTGAATGATGCTGAGCCGTAATCTCCATTAGCGTAAGTAATTGATATTGTAGTAATATCTGCTGCACCGGGAGCGGCATTGAATATTACATAGAATTTGTCGCCGTCACAGTTAAAGTTCCTTACTGTATTAAGCATTGCATTAGTACTCTTAGCGGTTACGGTATATTTGGAGTTGTCTTTTTCATACTTTTCTCCGTAACCGTCTATGTAAATCCAAGCACCGGCACCCTCAAACTTAGAGTTAGAGAGAATGGTCATCACCTCCGGCTTACGGTAAGACACATTTGCCTCCGCTTCAATGGAACCTGACTCTCCGTCAGTGGTTGTAAATGTAATAACGGCTTCTTCCGTCTCATTTGTAAGGCGAGTAACGGTAACTACGGCACTTGTCTCTCCCTGACTAATTGAAGTTACATCTATGGCAAATGCATCAGGATTTGAAGACTCTACAGTTACATCACCTAACAGATTAGCCAATGTAACATTTATTACAGCCTCTGTTGTCTTGGTGTCAAATGCTATCTCTTCAGGGTCAAGCATAATGATAGGCGATGCTATATACTCAACGTCAACATACACTGACTCACCACCCTCTGTTGCAAATTCAAGTGAAGCAGCCTCATTAGTTGTAGCGATACATGAAACTGTAACCTGAACAGGGAATGTGGCACCTGCGGCAATAGTTGCAGGCTCAACTGTGAAGTTCTCTGAAGATGATGTAATGGTTATGGCACCACTGAGTTTCTGTGCACTTACAGAAATGGTTTTAGGAGCATCGCCAGGAACAAATGTCAATGATGTAGGATTTACACTTATTGTAGGCTTGCAAACAGTACCTCTTGTATAGTTCAAGAAATCTGTCTGATACCAAGGACCTGCTGTTGTACCAAATTTTCCGCTAATTGCAGTTATTGAGCCTGCATCTGCAGCAGGTATTGTATAGGTGGCTACATTGCCTGATATTTTCATACTCTTTTCAGGAAGTTGAGACCAACCGGCTCTTGTCCATAGATATCCGGCGGAAATTTCACCATCATCTTCAAGAAGTTCAAATGTAACTGTTATAGAATTATCTGTATTGGTAACAAACTTATATCCACAACCTTTTACAAATGGTGCAATACCTGCATCGCCAGGATATTTATCTGTGCAAACACCTTCACAAGCGGTATTGTTTGAATAAGCAACTGTTGCTGTTTTTGATATAACGCCTGTACCGTATGTTACATCTTCTGTTGAGAATGTAATCTCCGCACTTTCACGTTCTGATGCAGTACAAGTAACAGTGATTTGTGTAGATGTGGCGGTAATGTCAGTAATCTCAGATGGGCTTACTGTAAAGTTAGGAGAGTTTGATTCTATTGTAACTCCGGCAGAAAGGTTCTTTGTTGATAGTGTAAACACTTTTGTATTTCCTGACTCAGGTGTAAACTTAAACGATGTAGGAGATACTGAAAGTTCAGGTACTGCAAATGCCAATGAAGCCTTGGCTTCTGCTGAAATCATACCTGACTCAAAAGAGATGGTACTGTTGGAGAATTCTTCTGTTGAAACACATTCAATCTCCACCTCACCACCTTCAGCAGGTAATGTTGTATTCAGTATAAATACTTTTGTCTCATCAAATTCTATTGATATTTCCTCTTCCAACTTTGTACCTGTTACGGTAATTGTCTGTTTCTCTCCTGTGTTTCCAAACTTGATTTTGCTTGGATTTATGCCTATGGATGAAGGTTCACACCAATCTGAATCAGCAAATTCCACATTGCCAAAATTGACCTCACCTGGCATCAACACATACACTGGTGTATAAATTCTTGGCTTTTTTGTATCAGTGGCGGCATTCCCCATAGGTCCAATCTTAATTTCCGTTGAGGTTGCTTTAGAGATGAGATTTCTAATATCATTACCTCCAACGCCATTTATTTCTACAAATGTACCACCCATCCAAGACAATCCTGAACCTTGAATGGTAAAATAGAACGCACCGTTCTCAATGGTAGGAATAATCTCAATGGTATTGGCTCCATTGGTCAAATACTTACCAGAACATCCACCCGTCCCTGCAAATGCAGTGGTGGCACATAGCAGCATAAAGCCCGCTATCAGCAGTAAACATTTTTTCATAATAATTAATTTTAAGTTAAACATAAAGTTATTTTAATGTAAAAATCTTACCATTATCATTCAGCCCTGACGATGAGGCTATCCACACCTCAAACTCACCTGGCTCACAAACAAGTTCTGAACTATTGTTATAAAAAGACAAATCCTTAGCCGTAATAGGGAACTCCACCGTAACAGATTCTCCTTTAGGAATAATAACACGCTTAAACCCTTTAAGTTCCTTTACAGGGCGTACAAGCGATGCAAACTTATCATGAATATATAGTTGCACTATCTCTGTGCCGTCATAACCGCCTGTATTGGTAATGGTACAACTTGCGGTTATAGTGTCACCTGCCACAATCTCACTCTTTGAAAGTGATACAGGAGAGTACTCAAAAGTGGTGTAACTTAATCCATAGCCAAACTCCATTAACGGACCAACCCCTGCATCAAGGTGATATGTACAGAAGCCAAGCGATGTCTGCCTTGCCTCCACAGGAATTTCATTTAGCAGTGTAGGTCTGTAGTCAGCAGGTCTGCCCGTCTTGTAATCATTATAATAGATAGGTATCTGTCCCACCATCTTAGGAAATGTTACAGGCAATTTACCAGATGGCACACTCTCTCCAAAAATTATATTTGACAACGCCTTGCCAGCCATTGTACCTCCGTGGAACGCTATAAGTGTAGCGTCTGACTGTTCCATCTGCTCACCTATTGTAAGCGGTCTGCCAGCCATAACAACCATAACAAGAGATTTTCCGATATCGGCAAGTTTCTTAATAAGTTCATTCTGAACACCTGGCAGAGATATGTCTGCACGGCATTTAGCCTCACCCGATAGTATTGCCTCCTCTCCCACAAATGCAAGTATCACATCTGCCTTAGATGCCGCTTTAACGGCACGCTCCACTCCTTCAAGGTCTGTACTGCGGCTAAAGTCAAGTGCAGGTTCAAAAACTATATCAACTCTATCTCCATACTGCTCTTTTATGGCATCAAGTGGTGTAACGGAGTGTGTTTTATCTCCATCAAAGCACCAAGTTCCCATCTGCTCATACGGAGCATTGGCAAGCGGTCCTGTAATAAGAATACGCTTAACTTTTGATGCGTCTAACGGCAACACTGAATCATTTTTTACAAGCACCACGCTCTCCTCTGCCACTTTAAGTGACGCGTTTAACGCATCGGGGGAGTAATGGGTTGAACCAAGATTTGAATCATCAATGTATGGATTGTCAAATAGTCCTAACTTGAATTTAAGTTTAAGTACATTGCGTACAGCATTATCTATGGTCTCCATACTTACCGCACCTGCCTTAACAAGTGAGTCCAAATGGTTTATATATACATGCCCCATCATATCCATATCCACACCTGCGTTTATACCCTCACGAGCCGCATCGCCACGGGTAGGTGTGTAGTTCTCCACAAACATCTGCTCTATTGAGAAATAGTCACTTATAACCATACCGTCATAGTTCCACTCATTACGCAGAATGTCTTTAAGTAGATATTTATTGCCGCTTACGGGAACTCCGTTCAGCTCATTGAAGCCAGCCATAAATGTTGCCACACCTGCTTCTGCCGCAGCCTTGAACGGTGGAAGTATCCAATTCCTCAGCCTCTCTTCTGATGTGTTTGCCACATTGTAATCTCTGCCACTCTCCGTCAGTCCATAACCTGCAAAATGTTTTGCACACGCCGCTATATGCTTGCCGTCTGCAAGGTCACTGCCCTGCAAACCATTTATCATAGCAACACCCATAACAGATGTAAGGTATGAATCCTCTCCATAACCTTCGGCTATTCTGCCCCATCGGGGGTCATGGGTAACGTCTATCATTGGGGTGAATGTATATTTTATACCATCTGCAATGGCTTCTAACGCAGATACCTTACCACACAATGCCACCGCCGCTGTATCCCAAGAGCAAGCCTGTGCCAGCGGAATTGGGAATATGGTCTTATAGCCATGTATAACGTCACGTGCTATAAGTAGCGGTATGCCAAGTCTGGTGCTATCTACTGCAAGGTGCTGAACCTCATTTATATTCTGTGCAGGGCAGTTAAGCAGTGAGCCTATCGCACCCGATGTTATGCCAGCCTTAATCTCAGGGCTTACATATCCTGCATCTATTTGGTTCAGTTGCCCGATTTTCTCCTCAAATGTCATCAGTTGCAGCAATGAGTCAACTTTACAGTCTATGCTACTCTGCCCATTCTTACACTTACTACACGATGTAAACAATGCAAGAACAAAAAACACTATGTAAAATTTTTTCATCATTCTATATTACTCTCGTCATCCTGAGCGTTAGCGAAGGATCTGTACCTTATTGATTTATACTTTGGAACACCTAGAACGGGGATGTTTGTATATACCCTTTCCAGAGACTCTCACCTTCTGTGAAGGTGTTCGGCCCTCCCATACGGCTCTGTGAGCCTATGGGTCCCTCCCACTGTACGTCCGCGTGGGTGCGGACGCTCTGTCAAAGGTATATACAAACTATTCACTGTCCACTGTCAACTTACTAATTTTTCCATTGCGAGCAAAAATTGCACTGCTGTCCGCAGCATCAAGGGTTAGTGTGTTGTACTCCTTAACGGTGCCGTCAGCATAATGAACTTTTATTTGCTTACCACCCTTATGATATTCAAACGGAACTCCACAATATGTAAACTTAATGTACTTGCCGTCAATAAACTCAGAATCGGGTAACATATACTCATTTATAGAGAGTAAACCGTTCTCAACACTTATTCCAAGTTCAAAGAAGCGGGTAATAATGTCCTCTTTAACCTGTCCTGTCATACCTGGTTGCTGAGCACCAGCCATAATAGGTGTGTGTGAATAAGCGTCAAACGGGAACGAGCCATAAACCTCTGGTTTTTTATGAGCCCCGATACCAGCCTTAATATCAAAATAGAACTCTTTTAGTTTTGCCAATTCAGCACCACTAACACCCTCTTTTACAGCCTTTTGTATATTCTCAGCAACGGCAAGAAGCAGTTTTGAAACCATGTGCCAATATATGCTGCCAAGCCCCTCATATTTATAGAAAGTACCGCTACGCCCTGTAAACGCCTGATGGTTAAACATACGCTCATATAGGTCAAGCAGGTATTTTTCATCTTCGGCAGAAACTTTTTCAGGCAGTTTCTTAAGTGCCGCCTTCAGGAACTCCGCATTATTGAATGTCTTGTTAAAGTGTACTCCACCCTTATTGTCTTTAGATACTATGGCACCTGTACCATCAGCAAGCAAACGCCTTATTATGGCTGACTCCGCATCGGCAGTCGGAATATTATTCTTATCAAGGAACGCAGGCAACTGCTTGTTAGGATAAAGGGTGTAACTATTCTGGTCTGCTCTGTATAATGAGCTGCCACGCATAGCGGTAAGCAAATCTATAACCTCCGCTGGTTTAAGTTGCAAGGCACTAAGCACAGCCACCTGACCCTCAAGCATCGGGTAAAGTTCTTTAACTTTTACTCCACCATCATAAAACTCTATAATGTTATAGGCATTATAAAGACCATCGGCACGCTTGTTAATTCTAATAGACTGGTCTATCAGTTTTAGTGCGGTATCAAAAAACTCATTAAGTTCACTTACACTTACACTACCCTTTTTATCAGTTAATCCCTTATATACATCAAATCTATAATCAGAAGCGGCACTTCCTACCAAGTTTATCAAATCCAAACGCTCTTTATCAGAGAATTTATCTGGAACGGATTTGCCATATTTTTGCAAATAGATACCGCTTATTGCATTAAACAAAGTGCAAATTCCACTATTTAACTCAAAACTTACAGAACCGTCAAACTCTGCATATATATCCTTTAAGGTGCTGATAAAACGCCTTAGATAATAGAGTGTTACCATTGATGAGCCATACCCTACAAGGGCATTATTGGCATCGTTCCACTCTGGGCGAAGTGTGTTCATCCATACACCTGCCTCTGGTATAAAGTTACTTAGTTTTGCAAGCAGGGTAACAAGAATCTTCTCTGTAAAATTAACCAAGCACACCTCTCCGTCAGCATTACGCACAAGACGCGCATCAGAGCCTACTTTATCAAGTTCAGACATTATGCGGTCATGCTCCTTAGTATCAAAAACAAGCGTATTTCTTGGGTCAGCAACTATCTCTGCATAACTCTTAAAGCGGTAAGGCACATTTGCGTATGCAAAAACCTTACTGCCTAACATACTCTTAAACTCTGACGGATAGTAACGCCTTGAGATTTCAAGCAACTTTTCAAGGTAGATAATCTGATGGTCGCCCCAATAGCCTATATTTGACCATGGGTCATCAGGATTTATAACCTCCCAATCTATCCCCTCCGATGTTACCTTATATGGGTTGTAGCCATCAACGGTTGTGGCGTTAAGGAACTTTGCAATTATACCGTTTATGTAGCCCGGATATGAGAGCGAAAGTGCCTCCCAATTCTGGAAAATATCACGCCAATTACCCTGATAAGATATAATTCTATTACCGTTTTCATCATTAACCCTGATGTTAAACAGGTTCCAAGGACGTGACGGGTCTCCATGCCTACGAGAGAACGTAAGTGGCAGATACTCTTTAAAGAGCCTCTGAAGTTGAGGGTCATTTTGTGATACAACCTGTTTTTCAAGTTCCAAGTAAGATATAGTTTTAGGCAATGCTTTAAGGAACTTATCATAACTAGCTGCCAATGCCACATTAAAGATTTTAATATGTTTTGCAAACGCCTCACTATCAATATTATACGCATCGCAGTAAAATCCACCACGCATAGTATTGAAAAGTGTGTTGGCAAAATGACGTGCCACACCATTCTCATCGGCGGTCTGCTGTATGCCATCTACAGTGGAAACTATATTCCTAAGATTTTCAGTACCCTTCTTAACAGCACTTATAATATCCTGTTCTATGTTTTTGTCCGCCTTTATATAATCAATCAAATTACGCACTTTAACAGCATCTTGAGCCACCTCTGCCACAAAATACCAAACCTTGCCCTCTCCTTTTGCCAATTTAAGGTTTGCATTTGCAAATATAGCGCCACGCACACCTTTTGATTCTGTCTCAGGCTCTATAGACAAACCTCTGCGGAAACTGTCAAGTTGGGCAGATGATAGCAGAAACATCTGAGTATTAAGACCATAGCACCATATAGTATTTACGCTAAGGCTCTCACTTGGCTCTGCCTTATCCACCATAATGGACTCCATTCTAAACAGTGCCATAGAGGCATCTGCTACAAGTTCTGTCCGCTTATAGGCATCTACAAGTGTTGAATATGTATTCTGCGTTACTCTGTTTGTTCCTGCAGGCAACACATTTTGCACTCCGTCTAAAATTTCAACATCAACATCGGCATCCAATGATTTAAGATGGCTCTGTTTAATCCAACCAAAACTGTCGGCTGACATATATTTATAGGTAAACTCAAGTCCAAGGTCATAATTAACTTCCTTAAACAGTATCTTATTACCTACGGTACATTTTGCTATTGAGCGTTTAATATTATAAATACCGTTATATCTTGATGAGAATGGTTCCCAAAGGTAGGTCTCGCCACCCTTTCTTACTCTCATAATGGTTCTGGAACCTGTATTATCGCCTCCTTCTGTAATCTTATCATCTGTATAATATGGGAAAAGTGCCTTATCGGGGCTTACTCTGCCACAAGACAATCCACCCGATGATGACAAGTACATCCACAAATCACAATCGCTTGCAATGCTTATGAAAAATGGTTGCATTTTATCGTACTCATCTATCACATAGTACTGCTCACCATCAATCTCTGCAAACGCGCCAGTAACAGGTCGAGTGTTTTCAACAATATTTATATTTCCTACTTTCATAGAATACTAACTTTTATATTTGCATTAGTTTGTATATACCTCCTCCAGAGACTCTCACCTTCTGTGAAGGTGTTCGGCCCTCCCATACGGCTCTGTGAGCCTATGGGTCCCTCCCACTGTACGTCCGCGTGGGTGCGGACGCTCTGTCAAAGGTATATACAAACTATTCATTATTCTTTATTAACTCTAAACTCTAAATCTTGTTTCATTTGCTCTACGGTCTTGGTATCAAGATTATAGAACCACATAATTATAGCACACGATGCGTAAAGCACACCAGGTATTACACTTACAAGCAACTTTATGCCAAGTATGGCACTATCTGACTGAATCTCCGCATTAGGAACAAATAATGATGCTGTAAGAATCCAACCTGCAGCGGCGGCTCCAATAGCCCAACCTAATTTCTGTGCAAGCACTGCTGCAGAGAAGCAGAGTCCTGTGGTACGGTGATTGAATTTCCACTCTCCGTAATCTGCAGAATCTGCAATCATAGTCCATAGCAACGGAACGGCAGGGGCGTATGACATCTTGGCAAGTATATTGAATATATAGACCATAACCAAGTTATCTCCAGCCGCATAAATCAGGCAGAAGAAAATGCCTGACAGAATGGAACTGCCTATATACACCCACTTGTTGCCGAATTTCTTTGCCAATGGCTTGGATAGCGGCAATGCAACTATCAATGCTACAGTACCTATAATGTTAAACAACTGCACGTTCTCTGCATCGTGTATGTAATATTTAAAGTAATACGCAATGGCAGCATTCTGCATTGCAAACATAATAAACGACACTATGCCTACAAATGTAAGAATGACCCACGCACGGTTCTTAAACAGGTATTTGAAATCCTTTTTAATGTTACTCTCCTGCTTGGCAGGCGGTGCAACTCTCTCTTTGGTTGTAAAGAATGATATAGTAAAGAATACTAAACTTAATACTGCAAATGTAGCCACTGTAAGCTGATAACCCGATGCCATATTGGTGGTAGGTGTGGTGGCAAGCGTCTTAACACCCTCCCCTGCAAGTTCAGGGTTATTCATATTGCCGTAGAAATTAACAAAATAGAGGGCAAGACCTGTAACTATGAACTGTCCTACGTATGCTGCAATAAATCTGTAGGTGTTAAGCCCTGCACGCTCGTATGTATCGTTGGTCATAACTGCACCAAGCGATGAGTATGGAAGATTAACGAATGCGTATGCTGTACGCAGCAGTAAGCAGGTTATTACGGCGTAAGCAATTTTTCCACCCATCTCAAAATTAGGAGTGGTAAATGCAAGCACCGCTAAAATAGCGTATGGAACTGCACCAAAGATAAGATATGGACGGAACTTACCCCATTTGGTATTAGTACGGTCCGATATCACACCCACCACAGGGTCCATAATGGCGTCCCAAATACTACCTACAAACATAATTACACCAGCCACCGCAGGCGTAATGCCATATACATCGGTATAGAATATTAACAGCCAGAAACCTACCAAATCCCACACAAAATGGGAGGCGGTATCGCCAAGACTGTAACCTAATTTCTCTTTTACAGATAATTTCATAATGTATTCATATTAAGTTTGTATTGATTTATACTCTGTCACACCTAAAACGGGCTTATTTCCCTTCAAAACGCCAAACTTGCTCCGGTGCTCGCAAACTCGCACTACGTGCTCAAACAATGCTGTGCTCCTCCAAGTGGAAGCGTTTTGTGCGGGAGCCCTGATGGTGTTCCAAAGTATAAATCAATAACTTTCAACTGTCAATTTTCAATTATTTGTATATTCTAATATAATCAATGTAAAGTTTCGCCTCACCGCTTTTAAGGGCGGAGTCTGTAATCTTCTTAAAGTTCTCAAAGTCAGGAGAAATCACTTCCGGATATTTCTCTGGGGCTGGCAAACCTGTAAAGTAGCCTCCCACAGCCAAGTTCATAACCAAATAGAACGGATGATTAAAATATCTTGACGGAGCATTCTTTTTCTTGCAACCGCCTATGTAGAGTGAGAAATAAGGCTTTACATCGGGGTAAACATCTTTATCCAAATACATAAGAATGGAATCCTTGCTCCAATCAAGGGTTATAAGATGGAACTTGCCGTCTTGCAGGCTGTAATCAGATGTACTGTTAAGCACAAGATTAGGATATTTGCCATCGTTAAAGTCCTCGCCCCAATGGCATGCTCCGTTATAGTAACGCTCTTGGGTATTGTTTTTGATACCTACGGCATTCCCCATCTCCAAAAGGTCAATCTCACCACATTTAGGCCAGATTACATAACCTTGTTTTTTTAGTTTGCGTTTCTGCTTGTCTATGGAATCATCGTTACCCATATCGGGAGCCAAATTGTCTCCAAGCATCCAAATGGCAGGCCACAAACCGTCAGAAGTTTTAGGGAACATAGCCCTAACCTCCATAGTTCCATACCTGAAAGAGAATTTTCCGTGAGTGTTCACCCTACCCGATGTGGCAGGACGCTTGCCGTAGTTCTCAACTTTTGCAGTAAGCACAAGGCAACCCTCTCCTGTAGGGGCATTCTCTACCGTAACATTCTCTGCCCTATAGTATTGCATTTCAGCATTACCGCCACCACGAGAGTTCTCTTCTGTGTTCCAAATTTCAGTGTTAAACTTACCGTCATTAAACTCCTCATCAAAAATCAGAGTGCGTTCACCGCTTACAGCAAACGCATTCAACGCTGATATACAGCATATTATAAAAGCAACCTTTTTCATTAACCAATATGCTGTCTATTTTGTAAATTTAATCCAGTTCACTCTTAACAAACCTGATGACGGACGCAAACGGATAACTTTAGTACCGTTAGGCAAACTTACTGGATGGTCTAAAGTATCCCAATAGGTTGCACCACCTGTTTTAGGTGCGTCCATTGAGAACCATAATGACTCTGAACCATCAGCAGAAACTGTAAACACATCAAGTTTGGAGTCTCTACCGGAAGCATAACGCAACTGGAATTTTGCATTACTCTCTCCGTTAAACGCAACCTGATAATCTACTGATGTAGCAGGTGACAAGCCGTCAAGTTGGAGCATACCGTCAACATCGGTAGTCAGAGCAACTGGAACAGAAGTAAAATCTTCTGCTATACTGCAAGCCCTATAATGCTCTGCTGGAATACGTTTTCCAAGCGGATACACTACGCTCTTATCAAATGTGGAAAGATACATAAACGCCCTACCTCTTTCTGTATATGATGAAGGATAAGTCTTGGTAAGCAACTGCATAAAAGGTTTACCCTCTGTTACGTAGCCGCCTCTTGGAATAAACCAAGCATAACGCTCTACGTCAGGGTCTTGTTCCAAAGCATTAAATGCAGTACTCATAAACTGAATCTGCGTGGCAGATGTTGCGGCATCCCAACTACAAAACTCTGTAAGCCATATTTTCTTGCCATACTTTTTATATGTTGTCAAATCATTCATCATTGCAGTAACATTATTCATATAAATATGTATTGCCACCGCATCCACATCATTAACACTTACGCCAGGTTGTGAAAAAAACTCATCAAGCCACTTAATAGGGTCATTATAGCCTGCCACCGTTCCGTGGTTCATAGCCGGGGTTGTAAGCTTAAGATTCAGACTCTTTGCAAAGTTCAGCAAATCAGGCCAATAACCAGCCGCTTGTTTTGGTGTCATATTTGCCTGGTCTTTCAGATTAGGCTCATTAAATGCCAAAATAAAATCAGATTCAGGATGCGTTGCCACCCATTTGGTTATGCTTGCCTTATTATAATTGGCATTCCAAGCCATAGGAAAATATGTAATGCCATAATTTTTAAGTAACACCGATACCTCATTTTCACAATTTGAACTCCAATTGTATGACCAGCATACCGCAGACTGTAGCAACTGAATGTCAAACTCACTCTGCCAATTAAAACCTACACCTCTCTTGGCACTCTTACCTTGAAGGTAGGCGTAATCATCAGAGTCTATAATAGGGTCTGTATTACCACCACCACTATCTTTTTTCTCACACGATGAAAGCAGACACAAAAATACAAACGCAGAAACAAGGACTTTACAAAATTTCATAACTATAAGATTTTATGGTTAAATAGTAAGGTAAGGCGTACATTCAAACGCCTTACCCTTAAACGGAGAGGGATTATTTCTCTGCTCTCTTATAAATGAATGCGGCACCTAAGTTAAAGTCACCACCCTCTTTATAAGGATTTGCAACAAATGTAAGCAAGTTAGGACCATAACCTACAAAATCACCAAAATCAAGACCTGCTATAGAGTTAAGTGGGAAAGAGATTATATGCCACTCACCGTCAGCAGGGCAGTTAGAATCATCTATCATAACCTTACCTGTGCCAGATTCTGTTCCGTTAACATTAGAACCTATAATGGAAACCTCATAACCTACACCAGCCTGGTCTTTCTTAAATGCAAGAACAAGGTCGCACTTCTCATAATCAAGGCTTTTCAGTTTATTAAGATTTACAAGGTCAGCATCAGCGGCTTCCTTATACTCATCTGATTCACCTGCAATAGCATAGCACAAACCTGCACCTGCCCAACCTGTACCAATAGCCTGAGTCATGCACATCCAACCTTCCTGAAGACCGAATGGATTCTTACCTGTAGGTGTGCCACCTGCAAATGTACCATCCCATACATAAAGCCAGCGGTTTTGGTCATTAGTACCAAAATCTGCAATAACCTTATCTCCAAGAGATGTTAAAGTTGTTCCGTCAAGGAACATAACATAATAATCAGAGCCTTTCAAAACCTCATAGTCAGGAGTTGGTCCAGGGGTAACACCACCACTTATGGTTACAACGCACTTAGCCTCTTTACCTTGATAGGTAGCGGTGATTGTTGAAGTACCTGCAGTAATACCTGTAATAGTAGCCGTTTGCATAACACCTACAACAGATACATTAGCATTGTCTGCCTTAAATGTAACAGTAGCGCCATCAACAGCAGGTGTGATAACAGCACTAATTGTAATACTCTTACCTACCTCAACTGTAGCGGTGGCTGGAAGTGTGATTTTTACCTCTCCAGATGGCTCCTCGCTTTTGGATTCTTTTTTACAGCCTGTTAAGGCTACCATGCCTAAGCCTAATACTAAGGCTAAAACACTAAACAATTTTGTTTTCATAGTTTAAAAAATTAAAGTTAATAAAAAAAGGTTAATAAAAAAAGTTTACTAATATTTTGGATTCTGAGTTAAGTTAGGGTTAAGTTTCAACTCCTCTGCCGGAATAGGCATAAGCAAGAACTTATCGTCCCAAGGTTTCATCTCTGCACGTGCTTCTGGGGTCTCATTCTTACGATAATTCTCCATAACCTCTTTTGCAGTACCCCAACGTAGCAGGTCAAACCAACGATGTCCCTCCATAGCAAGTTCCACACGGCGCTCATGCTTAATGGCTTGCATAATATCAGGAGTAACCATTTCTCCGTTTATCTCAATCTGATATTCTCCAAATTCAGGCAGACCTACCCTATCACGTACCATATTCAAGTATGTTGCGGCATTACCTGAACCAGACATTGCACATGCCTCAGCATACATTAGCAAAAAGTCTGCATAACGTATTTCAGGCTTATTAAGTGGTCCACGTGATTGATGGGCAAGTTTTGGTGCATTATTATCCGCTACATTATACCAACCAGACTTGCGGTTATTATAAATGGTACCCAAATATTCGTCACCATCATCTATTCCGTTATAGTCAGGAATAAGAATTGTAGCCTCACGGCGTATATCGTCCTCTTCAAACTCATCATAAAGGTCATTTGTAGGCTTGTTCCAACCCCAACCACCTATGGCAGTGTTACGCGGACGTGTAAGAACCTGTGTAAATGTACCTCTGGTACAACCATTACCAGAACCATAGTCACTTGTAGCCTCCTCTGCATACTGAATCTCAAAAATAGACTCTATACCGTTCTCATGCTCCAAAGTAAACAAATCATAGTAATTAGGTTCCAATCCATACTCATTAGATTGAGTGGCAATAAACTCATCACCCCATTTTTTTGCCTCTGCATAATCTCCCTTATAAAGATTAACTTTCAAAAGCATAGCAAGTGCGGCACCCTTGGTGGCTCTACCTATCTCAAGTGTACCTTTTGATTTCTCATAATTTGCAACCTCACTCTTATTCCACAACAGAGAATCCGCCTTTTTAAAATCCTTTATAATCTGAGTATAAATCTCCTCTTTAGACGCACGTGCAGGGTGCCATTGAGAATCGTCCTTTTGCACTGTAGTAACAAGAGGAACGCCGCCAAACAGACGTACCAAACGGAAATAGTAATATCCACGTAAGAAATAGCACTCACCAAGCAGACGGTCTTTAACCTTCTGTGTCATAGTGGAGTCACACGCTACATCGGGGATATTAGCCAACGCCATATTACAACGCCCTATACCCTGAAACTGAGCCTGATAAAAATCAAGCACAATGTTATTGTTTATGTTTATATTGAAATTATCAATATCGTAAGCATCAAGACCATCTGTAATACCGTCACCACCCTTCAGGGCATCGTCAGACATTATGTCACCAAAATACCACTCATAGTAGTAACTACGGTTATATCCGTAACTTAGAGGAACATAAACGGCATTTACATTATACACACATGCTATACCCGATGTGTAATAATCATCAAGGGTTACGGTACCTGGTGATGGCTCTTTAATCCAATTACACGATACCAAAGAAACAGTGGCAAAAACTACTGCCAAATATTTTATTGCATTTATCTTTTTCATTTTCACAAACATTTACAAGGTTAAAAATCAAGATTGATACCAAACATAAATGTACGGGACTGTGGATAGTTACCGTAATCAACGCCACCACCAACTTCAGGGTCATAACCTGAATACTTGGTTAAAGTCAACAAGTTGTTTGCACTGAAATATACACGCAGACGGTTAATATAAGCCTTCTTTGTATATTTTGAAGGTATTGTATAACCTATAGTAAGGTTTTTAAGACGCAGATATGAGCCATCCTCTATAAAACGACTTGATGTCTGAGAGTTATATGGGTCTTTAGGATTAGGAATATCACCATTATACTCTTCCATAATGGAATATCCGTTAATCCCTTTTGCAGCCAATGCAGCAAGCTGTGCATCATTATAATAGATACATACATTATTCATATCCTTGCTAAGTGTATTAGTAAGACCTGTACCCTCTGTACGCTCACGTAGTGCATTATAAATCTGGTTTCCATAAACACCTTGGAAGAACAGAGACACATCTACACCGTAGAAATCACAGTTAAACGACAATGAACCTGTAAGCCAAGGGAATGCACTACCTATATAAGTATTGTCATTCTCATCTATCTTACCATCATTGTTACGGTCTTCATAAATAGCATCACCTATGTTTCTGCCATATTTGGCTGCCTCTGCAGCATCTTTATATACACCTAAATATTTATATCCCCAGAAAGAGCTTACAGGCATACCTTGGTCTGTCTTAGTACGGTCGCCCGTAACTACAGACGCACCATTCATTGCTATAAGTTCATTCTTGATGAACGACAGGTTAGCACTGATACCGTAACTGAACTTACGTACAGAGTAGTTATGACCCAATGTAAGTTCTATACCTGCATTACGCACTGTACCTATATTAGATTTAGGATTCCACCAAGGATTACCCATATTACCTACATGAGCAGGAGCCACAACAGGCATAATAGCATCTTTAGTATCACGAACAAAGCCCTCAACAGTACCTGTCAACATTCCGTTCCAGAAACCAAAGTCATAACCTACGTTCCAAGTCTCTGTGGTCTCCCATTTACCGTTCTCATTAGCAATAATAAGAACTGCGGCACCTGAAGGAGATTGCTGAGCCTGACCCAATACATAGCCTACATAATAAGGACCAGGGGTTTCCATTGTTTGTACAAACGATGTCTCACCTACTTGGTCATTACCTATACGACCCCAACCAAAACGGAGTTTCATATAGTCAAGTTTAGAGTATTTCTTCATAAATTTCTCCTCACTTATACGCCAAGCGGCAGCCACAGATGGGAAGAATCCCCATACACTGTTGTTACTCTTCTTAAACTTAGATGAAGCGTCTGCACGGAAATTCACAGTTAACAGATAACGGTTATCAAAGCAGTAGTGCAGACGACTGAAGAATGATAGACGACGCTGACGGTCAACACCATCGCCGGCAGTCTTATCCTCTTCATTAGTGGTCTTGTTAAGATACCAGTTATTAGGGTCTCTATCATTTAGAATGCCCGTAGAGGCGGCACCTAAATTATAGTAGTCATACTGTTGCATAGACTCACCAGCCATAACAGAAAAACTATGTTTCTTAATATCACGAGCGTATGTTATCACATTATCATTAGTAAGAGTGTAATAACGTGTCATACTGGTTGAAAGATAGTTTTTAGTATTTTGGTCATACGATGAGAACTCGTATGCATACTTAAAGTTACGGTCACGCACATTAGATAAATCCAAGCTTAGTGACGGACGTATGGTAAGACCCTCTACAGGGGTGAACTCCAAAAACAAATCGCCAACCCAACGCTCTGCCTTAGACGACGGCTCAGAGTACTCTATCATAGAGAATGGGTTTGTAACATTCTTAAAGTTAGAACCTGCGGCAGGCTGTCCGCTTATATCCTTACCCTCATTATTTATAGAACCTTCTGGATAGTGTGTAGGGTCCCATGGAGCCATAGCAAGTGCGGCTGAAATTACAGATGCACCAGCAGATGAACTGTTATTCATAGCGTTACGCCCCGATGATGCGGAGAATGCAAGATTCTCACCTATCTTAAACCAAGAACGAACCTTGAAATTTGTATTAAGACGTAAGGTAAGACGCTCATAGTTAGAACCTTTAATAGTACCGTCCTGATTAAAGTAGCTGGCACTGAACATATAAGAACCTACCTTAGTGGAACCATCTATAGAGAGGTGATAGTTATGCATAAATGCGTTCTTCTTAAACACCTCATCCTGCCAATCCGTCTCCTGATTGGCGTAATCAAAATTGATAGGATAGTATTTAGAACCGCTGTTCTGCAAATCCCACCAACCACGTGTATTACCGTATTGGTCTTTAGTATAGAATCCGTAATCTTGATACTCTTTCATAGTGGAAGCCTTACCTTCTATAAGAGTCTCCATCTTAACCTGCTCATCACGTCCCATAAGGTCAAGCTTTTTCCAACGGTTCTGCCAACCCCAATAAGCATTGAACGATATATTGGCAGGACGCTCCTTATCTCCACCACCCTTAGTTGTAATAAGCACAACACCATTGGCAGCCTGAGCACCATAAATAGCAGTTGAAGAGGCATCTTTTAAAACCTCCATAGATGCAATATCGTTAGGAGAGAGGAATCCTATATCCTTAGTAATAACTCCATCTACAACATAAATAGGAGATGCATCAGAAAGCACTGTACCAATACCACGGATACGCACCTCTGCCGCAGCACCTGGCTGACCACTGTTAGCGTTTACAGTTACACCGGCAGCCTTACCTTGCAATGCTTGGTCAACACCCGATGCAGGAGTCTTCACCAAATCAGCAGCCTTTACAGACGATACAGAACCAGTAAGGTCACTCTTACGCATAGAGCCGTAACCTACAGCCACCACCTCATCAAGTTCTTGAGACTCAGGTTCAAGTAATACATCTACCACATTACCGTTAGGCTCTATCGTTTGCGATTTATAACCCAAATAAGAGAATGTGATTGATTTACCTGACGGAACAGTAACAGAGTACTTACCGTCAAAATCTGTAATAGTACCGTTTGTAGTTCCGGTAACCACTACATTAACACCCGGTTCAGGCTCACCTGTATCATTCAGCGATACCACACCGGTAACAGTTCTTTGGGCTAAAGCACCCGCAGAAAACAACACAATAGATGTGACAAGAAGTAATAATTTTCTCATGTCATTAGTATTTGATTAAAAAGTTTTGCAAAGTTACAAAAATTATTTTATTTACGCAAACGTTTAAGTACACTTACAGAATTCTTATTCAGCGTGAATTCATATAATCTGCCACCCAACTTAACCTTAATATCCACATTATCAGGCAATGTATTCAGCACACATACAGTATATGTTCCGTCAGATTTCTCAACGGCACTTATAAAGACATTATCCTTAAACTGCTCCGCCTGACTTACATATACAATCTTATCTCCAGGACGCAAATTACGACTAAGCAGACGTAGCACATAATATATAGGTGTATAATAAACCTCTTTAGTCTCCAAATCCACCATAACAGGAGCTCCCGTAAAATTACCCACATGATTAGGACCTCCGTCTTTATCAAGAACCACATTCCAATCTATAAAACTTGTAAGATAATGATTCATACCCTCTATAATAAAGCGTGCATAGCGGTGAACAGATGCATATTTAGGGTGCAAGTCTGTCCAGAAATTAGTGGAATATGCCCAATCTGTGGCATTTGGGTACCACCAAAACGCATCGTTCTTAAACCAACAGCACTCTTTGAAACCCTTTGGGTCACGGACGCCGTCCCATGCAGGCAATCCTAAATTATCTATACAACCCTCTGTGTGCAGAATTGCCTTATCGGGGTATGAGCTATGAAGAGAATCAAGCACATCTGGGAAAGGGGTCTCTGTACTTCCGTACCAATGTAACGCCATACCCGATGTATATTTATTAGCCAAAGAATCACCATAAATAGTGGCGGCATACGGAGCAACCTCAAAAACATTCTGGTCAAAACCAAGAATCTTAACATCAGAGTAGCCTGCATTCTCAAGAGTAGGACCTATATGTTTACCTATGAGAACAGCCTCCTCTGCAGGGCTTATATGTACACTTTCCCAACTGCCGTCATTACCCTGAGGCTCATTGGCTGGCGATATAGCCCACATTCTGAATCCCTCAGCATCGTATGCCTGAATAAATTTCAATATATAATTTGCGTATGCCTGATAATATTGGGGAAGCAGTCTTCCACCAGTACGCATCTCTCTGCTGTAGTAGTCGTTTATATCTTTCATCCATGCTGGCGGAGTCCAAGCACAAGCAACCATTTTGAAGGTATTATCCGCTTGTGAGTTCTTAAGATTTGCAACATCTTTCATCAGGTTGTACAAATCGTAATGCTCATTGATTATATTAGGGTAACGCAACTTAGGGAGCCCTACTTTATCCTCTTTAAGTGAGAAATACTCCATTAGTGTATCGTCTGCAATAGGGGCAAGAGAGTACTTACCCTCCACAGAGAAATCACATGCACCTATATGGGTTCTTGACATAGAGAAATTGGCGCCACTCTCTCCAAAGCAGTCTTCCAAAATCTTATTTTTTACATCTTCAGGCAGGCAGGCAAGCACGTATGCAGATGACTCTGTTAAAGAAGAACCTATACCGTCAAAAACACCCCTGCACTCATCGGTATTGACCACTGCTGTTGCGGAGTCCACCTCAACAGCGGTTGTCTCCTTACAAGAGACAAGCACAAAGGACACGACAGCACCCAATGCAATAGTTGTAAAAGTTTTTTTCATTTTCATAGCATTTGATATTTCACATTACAAAAATAGGGGAAAAAACAATGTAAACAAATTATTAAAATACAACCTGATTACTACAATAGCATTCACATTTATTTGCATAATATAAAAAAAGGTGTTACCTTTGCCATAACTTTTAACACTCAATACTATGAAAGAAATGCTATTACGCACATTTATAATATGTGCATTTTTAACTACTACAAATTTATTGTCAGCATCTATAGTTACACCTATAAAAAACTATTATACTGATACTTATAATGCAGGTACACAAAATTGGCAAATTCACACACATAGGAACGGATGGATTTATTTTGCGAACAATAACGGACTGCTTGAGTTTGACGGAAACAACTGGGCTGCGTATAAGATAAAAGGGGCAAACGCAGTGGTCAGAGCAATGGAAATAAACTACACTAAAAATACAATATATGCAGGTGGCGACAATGAATACGGATACTTTTCACCTACAGAGTTAGGCACATTGGCATACACATCACTATCTGAGCAGCTACCTGACAGCCTTAAGAATTTTGGGCAGGTATGGGGAATAGTACTGGGTGATGACTGCATATATGTACGTACAGACTACAAACTAATAAAGCACAATACTGACGGTACATTTAATGACATTCCTACCAAAGGGCATGTATATGGAATAATAAAATCAGGTGAAACCATTTTTATAGATAGTCAGAACGGATTAGGAATAATAACAGGCAGTAGCATAAACTCTGTTCAAGACAACGGACTGCTGAAAGACAAGGTGGTCAGAGGCATCTGTTGTTATGGCAACGGAGGCATTCTGATAGCAACACAAAAGAACGGCATTTTTATATATGACGGCGATTGCGTAAAACCGTTCCGCACAGATGTGGACAATATACTTATAGATGGTGATATATTCTCCATTACAGCCAACAACAACCATATAGCATTAGGCTTTATAAATAAAGGTGTGGCAGTAACAGATATTGCAGGTAAAAACGTACAATGGTTCAACACCAAGAACGGACTTGCAAACAACACCATATTAAGTATGGTATTTGACAATGTAGGCAACCTATGGTTAGGGCTTGACAATGGTATAGACCGTATATCATTCGGCTCTCCTACCCGATACCTATATGGACGAGATAACTTTATGGGTGCCGGTTATGCGGCGTGTGTATATAACGGTGCCTTATATATAGGTACAAACCAAGGAGTTTTCAAGAGTTTAAACAAGGGTAATGATTTCTCTGTAGTTACAGGCTGCACTGGTCAGATATGGAGCCTTGACATAATAGGCAACACTCTTATATGTAGTTCAGACAACGGACTATTTTATCTTAACGGAAATACACTTAGCCCAATAAGCACATCCACAGGGTTCTGGAGAGTCAGAAAACTTGCAAAAGTACCACTTGGTGCAGATAATGGCATTATTGCAGGCAGGTATTCAGGATTTGTTACTGTAACAAAAACAAACGGAAACTATACAATAAAAAAACTAAAGGGAATAGATGTAAACCCACGCATTTTTGAAATTGACAAAAAAGGGAATATAATTCTATCAACAAACAACAAACTGCTATGCGGCACCATAAACAATGACACCATTGAGTATAAGGAGATAGCTGTTACACAAGACGGCTCTTGGTCTATCCGCAAGATAGGCAACAACATAGTGGTATCATCTCCAACAACTGTAGCCACAATAAATGACAACTACAAACTTGACACAGGGAACCCGTTATTAGAAAAATTATCAGGTGCAGGGAACTATCCTTCAGTTGTCAAGACCGCTAACAGTAATCTCTGGTTTATAAAAGGAGACACCATTTTCATTCGCCATAACAATGGAAAACTTTACAATTTTATGGATAATGACGGACTTAGAGTGGGCGGATTTGAATCTCTGTTTGCACTACCAGATAACAATGTTTTGATTGGCAGCCATAAGGGATTTCTGATACCGGACACCACAGCCATCAAGAAATATGACAGAGCCCAAGCCTCAAACCCTATTGTAAGAAGGGTGCTGATAACAACAGTGAAAGACTCTATTGTCTATGGACAATCATTTACCAACATAGATAAAGATGTGGTTTTGGATTATAAATACAACTCTCTTAGATTTATTATGGGCGGTGCAGGTGTCACATCATACTCACATATCAAATACTCCTATATGCTTGAGCCTATAGAGAAACATTATGGGGCGTACCTATCAAGCAACTCTAAAGAATACACTAATTTAGACGGTGGCAGTTACACGCTTCATATCAAGTGTAAAAACTCTTTTACAGGCAAAGAGGGCTATACTACCTATAAATTTAAAGTTAATCCCCCATTCTACCGCAGTTGGTGGGCATACATTATTTACGCAATCATAATATTGGCAATATTATATATGCTTTATCTTATCTTACACAACAGAGTACAACAGAGCAAACGCAAGCTGGAGATAGAGAAAGACCGTGAGATTTTGGCATGCCAACGCACCATAAATGAAGAGCGTTTGATAAAAGAGAAAGAGATACTTACCCTAAAGAATGAGCAGACAGAGATAAACCTAAAGCTAAAGACCAAGGAACTTGCTAACATTACATTAAGCAGAATTAACCATAACGACACCCTATCCAGCATTAAGGCAGACCTTAAGAAAATAGCCACTGCTATAAAAAGTGGTGATTATAACGGTGCCAACAGTAAGATATTGGCATTACAGACCAATATATCAGAGAATATGGACACAGATGTTGACTGGAACAAATTTGAAGATGACTTTAACGTAACGCACCTTAATTTCATAACCAAACTTAAAGAGGCATACCCTAACCTTACAAAAAAAGAGATTAAGTTATGCGTTTATATAAAAATGGGATTGCTTACAAAAGAGATAGCACCACTTATGAACATAAGCGTAAGGGGAGCTGAAATGCTAAGGTTCAGAATGCGTAAGAAGATGGGCGTTAACTCCGATGTGGACCTCACCACACTTTTTGAAAGACTATAAAGTCATACTTTTATAAATAGAAATTGCCACCGCAATTAGCGGTGGCAATTTCCATCATAATTATTAACCTATATATTATTTGGCAACACTTATAGAGTAAGTTTTGTCAGCACAAATAATCAAATATGTACCATTAAGAGTGCCGTTTTGTGCAGTAACATCTACACCTATCAGATTCTTTATTATAAACGGCTTATTGCAGAACACCGTACCATTCTGTGCATAAACATCGGGGTTCTTAACCTCATTAGCGGCAGTTGCCTGTTGAGTTGTAAACTCACCACTATCGCTTATAATAACAGGCTCTTCAGCATCAAAATCGGCAGACGCCTCAATTAGAATACCGTATGTGGTGCTTGGCTGCAATCCTGTAATTGTAAGTGGGTGACAATCTGTAAACGCAACAGGGTCAGATGGAACACCCTCTACACTTAATGTGTAGCGATACTGATAATCCTTGTACATAATGCAACGGTTATCTATCTCAATCTCAGCATCTGTATCACTTACACCCTCAGCAGACAATATTGTAATAGAATAAGGAGCCTCACAGCAGCAACTACCGTATGTATGTATAAGAGTAACGCCCAACTCGTACGCATTCGGATTAATCTCAGTACTCCAAGCCACCACACCGTTAAATGTTATTACAGCACCCTCAGGAATTTCTGCATTCTCTTTAAGTGTAAATACCATTGATGTCAAACCTTCCTCAAATACAGGTTGATTAAAATATGTGGAAGCGGCTTCTGAATTAACCTTATAGTTACCTATTTGGGTAAGACCCTCATTACGGAACATAAGTTCAGCCTCATCCGATGATAATGAAACCACCAAGTTACCATCAAGAGATGTCTCCATACTAACACCTATGTTACTGTCACCGCTTGTAAACGGAACCTTGCAGGACTCAGAACTTGTTCCCTTTGTGGTAATGGTTATCACCTCAGATTCATATCTCTCCATCTCCTCAAACGATGGGGTTGCAGCCTCAAATACAACCTCGTACGAATGCTCAGGTGTAAGGTCTGTCAACTGATAGACATTACCCTCTCCTGCTACATCTGTATAGTCATCTGTAGAGTCTGCCAAACGATACTTGAAGTTATACTGGTATGTATAGCCGTCATTCTCAAGGCACTTGGCAGAAGTCATAAATGAAGCATCATACTTACCTATATTTAAGGTTTCAATACGCATAACACCTATAGCACAGCAGAATGTACCGTAGGTGTGCATAAAGCCTGCAAACTGCTCCTGATTATCAACCCAACGGGTGGTATTGCCCTCTTTCCAAACTATCTTGCCATTGCCTGCAAGTTTAATCACAGCACCCTCAGGCATAGTTACACCTTCTTTCAACATCAATGTAGCAGTACGCATATCGGCAGAAAGCTCTATATCACTGAAATAATCTGATGCAGGAGCATCCATAATTAGTGACGGAGCCTCCACTGCATAGTAATTAATGTCAGAAGCCATAGCCTCCTTTACAAATACCGCCCCATCATAGTAACTGCTGGTTATAGCCAAAGCCACATTTCCTGTTGGCAATGTCTCCATACTTACACCTATCCAATAGGTAATATCGGCGGTAAACTGACGGTCACAAACCTCACTGCCGGCGGTCTCTGTCTGGAACTCTACAGGAGCAGAAGCCACAGTCTCTTGTGGCTCTTCAAACGATGGATATGCTCCCTCTACCACTACATAATACTTACCACCTTGTTTAAGACCTGTAATAGTATATGGATTAGCGGTAATAACAGCACCATCCTCTACATATTTATAATCCTGCTCATCTATTCCACGATACTTAATCTTAATCTCAGCACCCTCCATAAAATAAGTCAAGTCATAGTTGACATCGGCGGTATAAAGGCCTTCATTATCAACCTTAACTTTAATAGTGTTACCCAAAATGCATTCTGTACCTATCTTGTAACGGAAAGGATACGGTCCCCAAACATTACCATCACCGCCTTCTATTCTCCACTCTATGTTTTGGTCATAGTTTGTAAGAACAAGGTCTTCTGGTATTGTAACACCATTTATAGGGGTGAATGTAACCACTTGGTCTGATTTAACCCTTGTATAGAACTCACTTGCCTGTTTACCACATACAGTAAAGTCAGACTCAGACGATACATACATATTTTCAGGGCTGAAACCATTATTACGATAGTATGCCATATTACCAACAGGGCTGCCGTCTGCATTGGAATTGATAGCAAATGTAATAACACCGTTATCATCTGTAGCGGCAGTTATATAGGCATACTGATTATCAGCATTGCCTATAGGAGTTGAGCAAACTGCTGTAAGCTCAGGCTTGTCACTATAGGTACCGTAGGTATATAGAAAATAATCACTGAACACACCTGCGTGAACCTCTGTAGAGCGTGATTCCCCATTATAGTTATACATAAAGCCTTGCAGATAGCAAATTTTAGAACCTACAGGCACATCTACACCCTCTTTTGGCACAAGCTCAAAGTAATCTAAGCCATCCACCTTATCAACCATAGCACCATCTGCGGTCATTTTTTTGGTTTGAAAATACTCTCTAAGCCCCTTGTTTCCACCTTGTGTCCAAAGCAGAGCCTTATCGCTATCCACAATAAGACCTTGGTCACGCCAAGATACGGCGGTCTCATCAGCAGACTCAATCTTGAACGCCACATTGCCTGACTCCAATGTAGATACAGTAAGCTTAAACGGTTTAGGGTCTGAGGCTGGGTTGGAGAAATCCCTGATAATCAAAGACTCCACATACTCAGAACCAGGGCGTAATGCCACATCAGCAAACGCACTTTGGCTTATACATAATGCAGCGGCGGCACCAGCAAGCCACATCACTTTAGTAAAGATTTTTCTCATAGTATAAAAATTTAGATACACCACTGGCTATACACCAGTGGTGTGAGGTTAATATATTTTATTACTCACCAAATGGAAATACCACCAAACGTTGGGTCAGCAGATGTTCCCAAAGAACCTACCCAAGTATGTCCTAAACAATCACACTCCATTTCCAATTGTATGGTGTTAATCTCAGGTTTTTTATATTTCTGTTTCATATCTATAAATTTTGTATTCTACTTAATATTATATCAATCAACAATTATCTTTACGTTAGACTCACCAACCTTAACAATATATGTACCCTTTTGTACTTCTATTGTCACCTCTGAACCGTTAGCAACTCCGCTTGCCACATTAAAGAACATATTATTTACCACATACTCTTCACCACCGTTCAAGCCCTTGATTGATATCTTGCCATCCTTAGCGGAAATAACTATATTCCCTATTGTTTCTGTTTCGGTTGGTATATCTTCTACAACTATCTTTATACCATAGCCTGCGTTAATGCCCTTAGCAAGAGCTAACACATACTCACCATTTGCAAAGTCAAATACATCTACACCATTCTTTGTAAGAATGATGCTTTGTCCCTCTACAAACTTATCGGCAAACAACTTATAATTACCAGCCTTAGGAGCATAAATGCCAAGTCCGGCGTATGCCTCGCCTCCGCTTACCATAAGGTCTGCACAAGACAAATCCAAACCGTATGCACCAAGCCACATTGAAACATAGTTGCCAGACTTATATGTTCCCATCTTAACAAGGTCTTTACCCATATTGTAAGAATCTGTAGATTCAGTTGATGCAGAAACATAGCAGTAGTCACTTGTTCCATTGCCTGATATATTCAACTTAAATGGATTAACAATAATCTCCGCTGACTTAAGTTGAGCCGCACTTAATGTTACTGTAGGTGCTGCTTCTGAACTCTGCAAGAACACTGCTGTACCAGGATTAAATGAAGTCTCATTCAATAAATATGGATTATATGAATCAGAAATAGACTGATATACCAATCCGTATGCAATTCCATCACAACTCATTTTAACTGAATACAACTGATTGTTACCTATACCATTCCAGCCAAAGTCTGTCACATCAGATGAACTGCCTGTATAATAAGTAAGAGGTATTATATTGTCTGCAAACAACTCTGCCTTATTAGCCGCCTTAAAGCGAATGTTGTTATTTTGAGCAAAGTGATTTATAATATAGTGATATGTAGTACCTGCTTTAAGTACAGTTGATGGGTCTTCCAAATACTGCCAACCTGTTTCACCGTTAGCACGTGCAACACTGTTATATTCAGTTATGGCAACCTCATCATCAAACGCAAGGTTCTCGTGTGCCTCTGTTGCGGCATTGTACATATCCGTTACCTTAACATCAAATGGCAATGACAATGAGTACCACATTCTCTTGCTTGATGGCTCAAACTGCTTGTCAAAGTAGGCGTTGCCATTAACCACTACATTGTAACCGTTTGGCAACAACTGACCTGATGTTGTAACACCTGATTTAAGAATCAAGTCATCGCAGCCTAAATTACCAGCCAAATTAAGTGTGTAACCATCACCAATTGTAACGTTACCCATACTGAATCCGTCTGCATTTACATTAAGATTCTTGGTAACATTCAAATCATCATCAATACTTTGTAACAACCTGATTACATCATCCTCACCTGCTGCGGCTACAGCCTCTTCCATTGTGTCATAGTAGTTATCACCTATTCTTATAGGAGATGTTACACACATAGTACCGTAACTGAATTCCATATTTAATCCGGCAACAGTAATATCTGTAACGTAATCATCCGAGCCATCGTATGACCAAGATATTACACCTGCATATTTAATTCTTGTTCCTAATGGAATTGATTTTCCTGACTTCAACTTGAATATTGATTTTTTATCTGAATGTTCAGGTGTTCCTTCAAAATATTCGGTAGCATTTTCTTCTCCAACAGAATATCCAGACAATTTCCAATCAAGACTAGATACATCACTGCGGAACTTAACTTTATCTCCGCTTATTGAAACCACCAAATCACCGCCATCATTGGTTTCCAAACTAATATAGCAAGTAGATTTTTTTAATGCACCAGGACCAACTGCAACATTACAAACATCACTTTGATGATTTAAGGTTGAGAAATATACTGTCCAACTGCTAACTGCACCAGCAGAGAAATCAGGATATCCAACCTCAAGTACTGCCTCATAGTCTGTGCCAGCGGAAAGATTTGTGATTTCATATACACTTTGGAATGAAGTTGCAGCAATTGTATAATCTCCTGTAGTGCCTGCCTTCCTGTATTTTAATCTGTAAACATAAGGTTCACCTGCAATACTCTTATTATTAGCGGTTATTGTTGCAGTCTCAAATGCAACTGAAGCAACCTCTGCTCTTACCAAACCTTTAGCAGTGCAATAAGAACCGTATGTATAAGAGAACCCAGCAAATTGAGCGGCTTCTTGTGTATATTTAGTTCCTCCATCTGCGAACCATACCAGTTTATAATTATTCTCTGTCAAAGTGATTTTTGCATTATCCGGCAGAGGACTTATGCATTTCATTGTAGATGTCAAAGCATCATCTGAGAGAACAGGACTACTAAAGTATGTAGAAGCATCTCCTCCGTTAACCTTATAGAAACTAATGTCAGTAATCATGTGACCATTCTCATCTGAAAACTTAACATCATCATACTCACAGTGATTGTTAATAGAAATAAGCACATCACCATTACCTAATGTTTCAAAGTCTATACCTATTGCATAATCACCTTGTCCATTTGTGCTAAATATTCTATCGCATACCTCACTACTCTTAGATAGAGTGGTAAACTCAACCTCTGCACGCTCCTCTATGGTTGGATTCTCAAAACTTGGATAAGCAGCCTCTGCAACCGCAACGTATGTTGCACCACTCAACAGATTATCCAACATATACAATCCATTATCTGCTCTGCCCTCTATTACTGTTTCTATAGCAGAATCCTTTAACTTATAAGTTAATTTATATTCATAGCCATTTCCAAAAATACAACCATCATATATTTGAATATTTGCTGTATTATATGATATGTCTTTTGCTTTTGACAGCAAATTCTTGCCATCAGCACAACATACTGTATGATATGTGTATTTAAAGTCTGCGAATTGCTCATTATCACCAGTAATATAATGGAATACACCATCTACATCCCATCTGATACCGCCTCCAGCTTCGCCTGTCATAGTAATAACAGCATTATCTGCTATAGAAGCATCTATTAGCTTTATAGTAGCAGACTTACCATCAGCAGCCACCACTGGGTCTGCAAAATATGTAGATGCCGCTTCACCATCAACTAAATACCAATTGATACTATTCAACATACGTTCATTATACAATACACTTTCATGACTTTGACCCACAAGAGATATCTTAATATCACCATTTTGCAAAGTCTCCATTGAAAGGTTAATAGTATAGTCACCATCTTTATACAATTTGTCACATATCTCGCTGCCTGGCATTTCTGTAGCAAACTCCACCTTATTAGATTGTACAAAGACCTCTGCGTTAGCAAAACTTGGGTAAGCAGCCTCAACTACTGCCTCATAGTTAGTGCCACTCATAAGGTCACTTAACATATAAACGCCAAATTCTGGTCTGCCATCAACCACTGCCACTGAAGACGGTGTATCTTTAATTTGATACTTAATACGATACTGATATTCATCATTTATTATGCAATCATCTTGAATCTCAACTGATGCAGTATGCTTTCCTATTGATGCAACTGTAGCACGCAAAGCACCAAGTGAGCAACAATATGTACCGTATGTATATGAGAAATTATTAAATTGATCACTATTTATAATCCAATGATTACCATTATTTGCAAACCATACTAGTTTATTATTATTACCTGCAATAGTAATTACTGCATTATCTGGTAGAGGATTTATACATTTCATAGTAGATGTTAATCCGTCTGCAGAAAGTACAGGCTGTGCAAAATAGTTAGATGCCGCCACTCCGTTAACTTTAAAGAATTCATTGCTTGTAGCAATATGTCCAGCCTCGTTAACAAACTTAACATCATCATATCCACAATGGCTACTTATAGACATAAGCACATCTCCATTAAGCAAAGTTTCAAGACTTAAGCCTATTTGATACTCACTATTCATGTGAAACTCTCTATCACAAACCTCACCACTATAATCCGAAGTGGTAAAATTAGCACTAATAGTATAATCAGGCTCAGTAGCACCTGGATACACCGCCTCATAAACAACCTCATACTCTACTCCGCTTATCAAATTGTTTAGGTTATATATTCCGCTTGGTTGATAAGGAAGAGTTGAGTACTCTGCTGTGGAACCTGCTATTTTATATTTGAAATTGTAGTTATAGTCTTGGTCTTGTAAGCAGAAATTAGAAGCACTTACAGTAGCAGAAGACTGAGTTATGTTATCAACTGTCAGCTTTAACTCCTTACCAGCCTCACAGCAAGCTGTTCCGTATGTATGCTGGATTTTCTTGTTATCAACCCACTCGTCAGGATTGTTATCTGTTTTCCAAAGAATTTGACCATTATACTCAATCTTATCAATATTAGATAAATGAGCGGTGGTTTTTGGTGTCAATGTAATGGATTTATAGTCAGCAGCAACAGCAATTGATTCAAAATAATTAGATGCGGCAGCACCATTTACAGTGTAGCGGCTTAATATATGCATACCGTTATCACCGCTATTAGTACGGAACCTTGTATTATTATCACCTTCAATAGATACCACAACATTGCCAAGCATATCTGTCTCCATACTTATATAGCAAGTTGTATTATATTTATAAGAAAGGTTGCAAGATTCACTTATTATATCACTGCAATAGTTGCCGTAAGTAAATACGGGTTTTGTTTCAAGTACAACATAAGCATCATTATTTACATCTGACCTCCATACCATGTGTGTACTATTGAGCTTGATTTTTGACCCGGCAGGTATGTCTGCTTTCTTTTTAAATACAGCAACTGTTTTAAAACCTGACAACACAAAATCCTCAAAATAATTAGAAGCTTCCGTTTCTGTTCCGTCAGGTAATATTACCTTATAATTTGAAATTTTATGTGCACTGGGGCCGTCGTCTCTAAAACTCAAATTGTTCTCTGGTGTTCTTGTATTAAATATTGATGTTACAAGATCTCCCTGCAAAGATGTTTCCATTATTATGGAAATATAGCTATTCCCACTATTATACTCCACGTGTCCACACACCTCATTACCTTTAATTCTTACAAGAAATTTCTGGACATTGCTTGTGATAATATTTTCCGGATTACCAATTTGCACCGCCTCATAAAAATATTCATACTCCTGTCCATACTCTAATTTTGATAACACATATTCATGCTTGCCTATGGTACCAGGCACGCTTGTATATTCAGTTTCACCATACTTCCTGTATTTTAAGCTGAAACTATATTCATTACCATCATCAACCAAGCACGCATTTGAAGTGTGAATTGTTGCGGTTGTTCCTGTTACATCTACAACCTCTGCCTTAATTGGTTCTAAATTACAGCACACTGTGCCGTAGGTATATGACACTGTTACACTACCAGTATTTCTATCTGTATTTGATTCATTCCATCCAATCGTACCTGTAAATGTAAGTTTAGCATTAGCAGGCATCACAGCCCCTGGTATAAGCTTAATTGTAGCAATAGGATTCTTATAAGCATACTCAATATTGCTAAAATAAACATTTGCCTTTTCATTACCAACTTTCCAAATTCCATCAGAAAGAGATGATGTACGCACAAATTGTTCGTTTTTAAATCCTATATTGGTTTTATCTCCAGCAGCATTTGCAGCAATTGAAAGAATAACATCCCCATTAGTAGCGGTTTCCATACTTAGATAAGCCCGTACAGTACCACCACCATTCAACTCTACAGAGCACACATCACTACCATTAGATAATGTTGAGAAAGATGTATTTTGAGATATTTGTTCCGTAGGGTCATCAAACGTAGGTGCTGCAGCATCAATTTTTACATCATATAGGGTACCTGCAGTCAGACCTTCAAGTGTATATGGTAAAGCAACTATTCCCAATTCTGTATATGACGGGGCTCCACTCTCTTTGTAAGAAAGTTTATATTCCGCAACATCATAAAAATCAGAATTATCAACATTTACAACTGCAGACCTCTTTAGGATATCACTTACTTGAATATCAATAGTTGAAGCCAATGTAGTTACAAACAAAACATTAGAAGAAGCGGTAACAACATCTCCTGTCAAAGCATCAACTTGAAACTCGTATGCCGTTTGAGGGGCAAGACCCGTAAATGTGTAATTCTCAACAAATGCACCTGTATATGCTGTGGTCCATTCTGAACCTGGAATGCGATACTTGAAAGCAAAATCACTATCTTGTAAATCACTTGAAATTGTAGAGTTAATAATTACTGTTGATTTAGTAAATTCATCAACCTTAATTTTAATACTCGCTTTATCCTCTATAGGAAGACGATATAACCAAGAAGTTCTTGCTCCCCTTGATTGCGTCTGAAACCATGACACATAGCTGTCCCACTGCCCCACTCCTTTCCAATATGCTAACGTCATATCAGACGGAGCCACAAAGTCTCCTATCGGCGTAAAAACAATGGCCTTATTACTTTGATCGTCCCTTGCGAATGAATTTCTTGTATAGTACTGTAGTATGTTCTTCCCACATAATTCAGGTTTAAGATAAGAACTCAAAATAATATAACTTGCATCGAGACCACCACCATTTGCTGTTCTGAAATATGCCACATTCCCCTCATCGCGTCCATCTGCATTACTGTTGATTTTAAAAGTAATTTCTCCGTTATCTTCATTGTATGATGCTGTTATATAAGCCATTGAAGCCGAATTATCCTGATATAAAGGAAGATTCTGCATAGTCAATGTCGGACCAGACTGATTTTCTATTGTACCATACGTATAAATAATAGCATCTTGCCCACCATTAAAAACAGTAGTTTTTGCAACTCCACCATATGTGTAAGAAATAGGACCCTCGTAAACAACTATCGCACCAGGAAAAATGGTATTTCTATTTAGATTTTTCAATATAATGTCATTGCCTGAAGGAGCTTGCAGTACCAAATAATTGTTTTTCATATTAACTGCATTCTGTGGATCATTGTTATGTTTTAGGCAAAATTTTGACTCATCCAAACCACTGCCATTCCATGAAACAGGTGTTCCATTGTTTGAAGAAATAGTATATTTAACATCACCATTAGAAAGAGTAGTAATCGTCAAATTAAATGGAGCTGGGTCATTGTTTTGGTCTGCAGAGTTCCTGATAATCTTTTGTTCCACATACTCAGACCCAGGTCTTAAATCAACTGCAAACGCAGATTGGGTTACAAACAGTGCGGTGAGGATACCGCAGAGCCACAAAAAAGTAGTTGTTTTTGCTTTCATAGTATTTGATTTTTTAAGTTATTGTTCTGTTTTACGGATAAAAATCCACTTTAACTGAACAAAGATAAGCATTAGCACACATATTATATATACGTCGCACCTTAACCCCTCTACTACATACAAAAAAATTGCATACTACATTAGTACGCAGTATGCAAAATTATAAACATTACAAATACCTATATGCTTACTTCTCAGATTGCTCTTCTCTTATATATTTTTCAATTTTTGGTTTTAAAACAGGAATATCATTTTGAATAATATTCCAAACTTGATAAGGATTTATTTGATAATATCCATGCACCAAAATATGACGTAAACCAGAAATGGCATCCCATTCCACTTCCGAGTGATTTGCCTTAAATTCTTTAGTTAATTTATATACGGCTTCTCCTATTATCTCTAAATGTTTAACATAGCCAAAATACAGAATCGGATTTTTTATAACCTCATCCAACTCCATCTCATCTTTGTGTTCCATTATAATGTTAATGGCATCACTAATATGCTGTAATCTTTCTATATCTCTAACTCTTTCTCTCATATATTAAAATTTTATCACGATTTGCTGATGGTACTGCAAATGAAAGCAGATACCCATCCTCAATCATATCTACTTTTCTATTAAGTTTTTTACTTAATGTACACATCATAGATGATATCTTCAGCAAAGATAAGTTATTACTATCTTCATATTTAACCAGCAAATCAACATCACTTTTAGGCGTTTCCTCTCCTCTAGAGCATGACCCAAAAAGGTACGCCTTAGAAACAGGCTGACTAGAGAAATACTCCTGAATAACTGGTATCATCTGTTTAACTTCACTACTTATCATTGCTGTTCTAAACTTTATTTTGCAAACTTACATAATTTTTTTCATACTTTATGTAATTCTGCAAAAAAATTACTAAAAGATTTTTACCTTCGGTGATTCTTGCTCAAAATGACGGGAGGTAGTATTGCTGTAGTATTTTTTATTTTTATTATGAAATAAGGTGCGAAATGGTTTTTATTGTAAAATACAATAATATTTTGTATTTTTGAACTTTGAAAACCTTAAAATTAACCTTACAATATATAAAAATATGAAAAAATTTAACTCTACGTTGCTTTTTTTGGCAACTCTCTTAATCCCTGTTACTGCTAATGCAGAGTATAAATTAGTGTGGTCTGATGAGTTTGAATGTGATGAGATTAACAAAACAGTTTGGACTCACGAGATAGGCACAGGTAAGGACGGTTGGGGTAACTGGGAGTCAGAATACTACACTGATAAAAAGGAGAACTCTTATATAGAGGACGGTAATTTGGTTATCAGGGCAATAGCAGATGAGACTCAATATAATCCTAAATACAAGACCCACTTTACATCTGCCAGAATGATAACAAAGGGCAAACTACAGGTTCAGTATGGAAAGTTAGAGGCAAGAATCAAACTGCCTGAATCTAAAAAAGGTGTGTGGCCTGCATTTTGGATGTTAGGTGAGAAAGTTAACTGGCCCTACTGCGGAGAGATAGACATAATGGAATATATGTGTCAGAACAACTCTAATAAAAGAGTTTTAAGCACATTCCAT
Organism: Paludibacteraceae bacterium; assembly: GCA_024405815.1. Classification (GTDB taxonomy): domain Bacteria; phylum Bacteroidota; class Bacteroidia; order Bacteroidales; family Paludibacteraceae; genus Enterocola. Next base: position 42,905 of record JAKSNX010000005.1, read on the forward strand.
TGGAACCACGGAACCTCTTATTCTCCAGCCTCTTACGGAGAAGGCAAGAACATTGATAACCCTAATGACTTTCACGTTTATTCTCTTGAATGGACAAGCGAATATCTTAAATGTTTTGTTGACGGACAACATATTGTTACCATGAACATCAATGATGAGGTTAAGACATTTAAGGCTGGTGAGTTTTTCTTTATTCTTAATTTGGCAATAGGCGGCACATACGTAGGCGGCGATTATGACAAGTCTATTACAGAAGAAAAAATGTATGTAGATTATGTGCGTGTATATCAAGACCCTGCTGACGGCGGTTCTCTTACAAACAAAACCACTCCTTGCACTCCGTCTGCCGCAGAAGATGTTTTGGCTGGCAGCGGTGTAGAGGTTTGGCCAAATCCTACATCGGGTATAGTAAATGTTGATTCTGATACAGAGATATCAGAGATATTTGTATTTGACTACTCTAACAAAATGGTGGCATCTTACAGTAACTTGACAGATAAGAATGCAACTATAGATATATCTGCTTTAAGCAATGGTATGTATGTATTGGTTATTGGAACAAACGATGGTTATGTATCTAAACATATAATTAAACAATGAAATACTCAAGATTAGTGGTCTTAACCACGATGTTAGGACTTGCCTGTAGTGTAACTATAGCGCAAACATCAAATAAACTTAACGGTAAAGCCGTAAGTTGCGCATCGGTTGACAAAAACTCCACCGCAGACAAAGCATTTGACGGCAAACAGAATACTTATTTCTGGTCTAATCAGAGAAAATTCGGTTGGGTTGGATTGGAACTGCCTGAAAAGTGTGTGATAACAAAGGTTGGATATTGCCCTGCGGCAGAGAGGGAACGTATGTTCCTAGGCGTTATAGAGGGTGCCAACTCTCCTGATTTTATGGATGCAATTCCTATTTATATGATACAGGAGACCCCAACAGCGGGCATGCACTATGCCGATGTTTCCTGCTCCAGAGGTTTCAAATACGTTAGGTTTGTAATGTCTAACCACTACACAGGCAATAACGGTTATAGTGCACAAGGCGATACTGTGCGTTGCAAGGTTAGTGAACTTGAGTTCTACGGCTACGCATCGGAGGGCGATGACTCCAAACTATTTCAACTTACAAAACTGCCTACCGTTACCATTCATACTGTAAACGAGAAGGATATTCTAAATAAAGAGGATTGGGTGGACGGAACTATATCCATAATATCTGATAATGGCAAGGAGTTCTATTCAGATGCACTACAGATAAAAGGCAGGGGCAATGCAAGCTGGGGTTTTGCCAAGAAACCTTATAAGATAAAGCTTGCCAACAAGGTTAAACTGCTTGGTATGCCAGCCAAAGAGAAAAAATGGACTTTTATAAACAATATGGGAGACAAGACCCTTATGCGTAACCTTATAGCGTTTGAGGCAAGCAGGATTTTTGGATTGGAATACACCCCTGCGGCACGCTCTGTAGATGTTTTTGTAAACGGTGAGTATCGGGGTAACTACCAGTTATGTGACCAAGTGGAACAGGGCGACAATAGGGTTAATGTTACTAAAATGAAAAACACTGATACTGAGGGTGATAACCTTACAGGCGGTTATATGATTGAAATAGATGCGTATGCCCCTGATGAGGGAGAGCAAAAAAGAGATAAATCTTGGTTCTATACAAATCATAATACTCCTGTAACTATCAAGTACCCCGATGAAGATGATATTGTGCCTCAACAGACAAACTACATAAAACAGTATGTCAATAAGGTTCAGCAGGCTGTCTATGACAGAAAAAAGAGTGAGATTGATAAGATTTTTGATGTAGAGTCATTCTTAAAGCACTTTTTGATAGGTGAATTCAGCGGAAACACAGACACATATTGGAGTGTTTATATGTACAAGGACAGGCTGAACGATATTATGTTTACCGGTCCTGTATGGGATTTTGACATAGCGTTTGAGAACGATTACCGTACATACCCAATAAACAACAAAACACAGTATCTGTTTGAATCGGGAGGCTCCGAAGCCGCAGGAATGAACACTTTTGCCAAAAATCTGATTACAGACTACAAAGATGACTTACAGTATATTTGGAGTTATGCCAGGGCAAACGGCTTTACTAAAGATTACATCCTATCATTCATAGATAATACAGCAAATGATATAAGAGAGTCTGCTAATCTTAACTTTATGCGTTGGCCTATACTTAACTATAAAGTTCACATGAACCCAAGGGCATTGGGCAGTTTTGATGCCGAGGTTAATGCCGTTAAGACATACGTGTCACAGCGTTTTGACTGGCTTGACAAGAAAATAGGGATTATTCCTACAGGGACTGAAAATACAGAAGATTCAAACACCGTTAACGTATATTCCAATGATGGAATGCTTTGTGTTTCCGGCATTGAGAACGGCACCGTATCTGTATATAATGATATGGGGGCATTGATTTATGAGAGCAATAATAAAGGTAGCATTGAAATAATGCTACCTAAAGGAGTTTATTCCGTATTGCATAACGGAAACAGTTGCAGAATTTTAGTGGAATAATACTAAAACCTATTGGTGGTATATTACCGGTTTTGGAACTACAGGGTTAATAGGTACGGTGATAGTGAACTCATCACTTACACAAGAGCCTACAGTAGCGGTAAGGTGATATACCACATTAGCAACCGTATTGCCATTATTAGTATATTTATCTGCCGATAAGAATGTTTTGCTTGTAGTAGTACCTGGCGTTACATTACCAGCATCGGCGGTAACACCTGCAGGCACATCTACGCTAATAAGTGTCCAACTTGTAATGGCTGTGCCTGACTTATCCATAAGCGGAAGTTCTGTTCCTATAGGCTCTCCTGAACAAGCCCTTGTATCTGTAATATTATCCACTACAGGCTTTGCAACTACAGTAATGTTTATTGTAGATAGTTCACTAAGACAGCCGTCTGCAGTCTTCTCCTGCACACTCATAATATAACTGCCCTTATTTATCCATTCTACAGATATAAGACCCGATGTGGCACCTGCTGTAATGGTTCTGTCAGAGGCATTACCTGTAATACTCCAAATGTACGTAGAACCTGCATTCTCCTCTACCCCGTATGGTTGTGTTGATGCACATACACTTTGGTCCCCTGTTTCAGGATAAGGAGCGACTGCAAACATAGCAGCAGAAACTGCAAACAATGAAACTAAAAGAACTGACTTTTTCATAGTATTTAGATTTTGATGTTATTTACTTTTTATAAACTTCTACATTACCCTTACGTACACTGCCATCGGGTAAAATGGCTTTATAATAATAGACACCTGGCATTGCTATTGCTGTGGTGCCATTTATGTTAGCATATCCGTCCCAACCGTTATAGGTGTGGGCAATCATATTACCGTTGCGGTCAAACACATACAACTCTACGGGACCCTCCTCTATATCTACAAGAAAATCTCTGTTAGTGCTGCTTTCATCGTAAGGCATAAATATGGTAGGCCACTGTTTCTCTGGCTTAACACATAATTTATAAGCGGTTATGTAAGATGAGCAACCATAATCATCGGTTACCCTAATGGTACGTTCTGTCCCGTTCTCAAGACCCGATATGGTCCAAATATTACCCTCTTGCGTAATGACGGCTCCGGATTGTTCATCGCACGATACCACACCGTATGCCACCTGCACTGTTACAGAATATGTAGTTGCATCTTCGGAGCAAACATACCCGTCACTACCCTGAGCAAATAATGTAGCCGCACAGGTTAGAAAAATGAGCAATATGTAGTTACGCAGTTTCAATTATCAGAACCGTTATGATAAATATCTGGACCAGCCCAAACCGGACATTCTCCGTTACAACTAACTGTAACGGTGTTAGTTACAGCAAATACTTGACACTTAATCTCCTGACCTGATATAATCTTGTTCAGTGTAGTCTCATCTCCAGCCATAACCACCCTATACAACTCTTTTGACTTAACATTGGCTGGAATGTCAGGTATATTCATAACATCCATATCAAGTTGTGATGTGGTAACCGTTGTCCAAGTGATACCTCCGTCTGCTGATTTCTGCCAAGCACACCAAGGGTCATTGGCAAAGAATCTGGATTTAAGACCAGGAATCTCTATGTTAAAGTCTATATTCTGACCGCAGTTATACTCGTACTCCAACAGTCCGCCGTGAATTGTAAGACCAGCCTGTGGAGAGCAAGATGTAACAGTAAGGTCATCAAAGCAAACATCATTACCATCGCCGGTATTACCACGGTTAAATATTTTAATTCTTACTTTCTTAACATTCTTACCTGGACTGAACGATGCGGAGAAGTTAATCCACTCCTCCATACGGAAAATATCAAGCTTGCCCGTAACGGCAGAACCAAGCAGAACCTCATTACCGCTATCATCCACACTATATGAACGGATAATTATATTGGCTGGGTTTTGCCCTGGATTTGCAATCTGCGACACCCAAATAGATGCGTTATACCATATACCCTCACAGTAGTCATGATCAGGTATATCATAAACCATAAGAAGCTTATCGTTTTCTGTTGCGTCCTTACCCACATTTATAAGAAGGAATCCGCCATTACCGTTACCTGTGTGGTCTCCATGACCTTTTTCCCATGGTGGACATGCACCCGGTGCCACTGCCTCATCGGTAGTAGGAAGCACAGCATAATCACCATCCCACATACATTGCCCCACGCCCCTATATGTATGATTCCTTACACTTGCCCAGTCTCTACGATAACCTGTAGGGGCAGGGAAAGTACCAAAATCCTCTTCATACAGAGTCTCGTATGAGCCACTCTCCGTACTACAGCAAACCTTACCTTGAACCATCACGGTATCTGTACGATAATTTGTTCCAGGAACCTGTGCGTAGAAAGAGTGTGCGTTAAGGTCTGATGTAAAGTCAATATTGCGGGCGGTTACTCCCTCTATTTTCTGAAATGTACCTGTTCCCTCTGGGTCATCATTCCTGTACCAATCAACTGATGTCACAGTCTCAGGGAATCCGTTTGCCTGTAGGTTTACCACCTCTCCTTCACAAGCAAGATTACTACCTATGCTCTTTTGTATATAGTAGTGAGGACAACCATAAATGCTAATACTTTTAATAGCAATTACTGTACAGCCGTTGCTTATTTTAACCCTCGGTTTCCAGAAGAAAGAATTCATGGCACCCGATGGGAGTGTTACAGACTGTTGTTTGGTTTTAGCGGTAGCAGGTCTTATTCCATCTATATTTATATCCCCTACTCCTGTGTAACCTATTATTTGAGAGTCATAACGCAGCCACTCACTCTGTGGACCTACGCTTTTATCCTGTACAAGACAGTTATCATTGACGGTTTCCCAATCTATTTTCATAGTTACAGGATTTGCATTGCCCGCTTTCATTCCGTTTAACTTAACCCTAAATATAGGGTCCTGCCCCTCTACTGGGTCTGAGTAGATTCTTGGTAGTTTTATTATAAGGCGGTTCTGACCATCCTCTCTATGAACCAAATCACCTGACAAGACTTTAGGATTTGACACTATGGCATAGCCTTTGTCATACTCACCCATCGGGAAATCACCGTTGGAATAGACCTCAGGGTAATAAACCTCTACATTTACGGAATTAGTTGGGTCATACCAAATAATATCATCAAGTGTTATGTGGTCTGCTCCTGCGTTCTTAGGTGAGAAATTAGTAGACGCAAGCAGTGTGCCGCAACCTCCTGTTATTGGGTCTGTGTTAATAGGATTAACCACAAGCGGCTCAGGGTCTTCTGTACAGAAGGAGTTACCCTTAGGCTCTCCCAAATAGATGGTGTTATCAGAGTCTGTCTGTTGGTTTATAAGGTCAGCAAGAGAACCGTCAAGCGATAGCAACGGGGCGTGGCGTTCTCCTGTACCACCGTCAAAGTTCCACTCATTGTTAGAGAACTCTATATTACCGCCATTATTCCTATATGAGCCTTTGTAAGTTATTCTGAACTTAGTAAGTTTGTTTTTATAGTGCAGTTTAATCCTTATGGCTTTTTGCGGAACCTCAAGGCAGTTGAATTTAACATTTATAAACTCAGCTTTTATATGCTCTTTAGCTTGGTCTTGTGTAAAGCCGTTTATCTCATAATTTATGTTTACCTTATCATAATATGCGCTCTGAGAAGGATTGGCATTGGCACCCCACTCACCTGTCTTGCCGGCAGGGCTTGTAATCTGACCGCCGTCCAACACCCTAAGGTAAAAACCTGCCACCTCTGCTGTATTAGGATAACCCACCAATATAATTGTAGCCCAATGCTCACCTTGTGCATCATCGGCAGTGGTCATGTAGTACATAAACCGATACTTATACATAGCATCGTAGCCACCATCGTTATTTAAGCGGAAAACCTCACCACCGTAATCTGCTCCTAATACTGTTGTAGGTAGTAGCAGTAATGCAAAAACGGTTAAGGATTTAATAAATTGCTTTATCATCAGAGTATTTGTTAAGGCAAAACCAAATTTTACAAGTGCAAAGATATAAATATAAATTTAAAAAAATGGTTGTAGTACCTACACTGATATACTACAACCAACATTAGCCACTACTACAACACTACACAATTAAATTTTTCCCACAGATTACGGGTAAAAAAAATAGCGACTTAATGTTTAAGCCGCTATTTTTTAGAAAATGATAACTAAATTATATCACTCCTTTTAAGGTTCAAGTGGTGTAACAGGTGGCATGCCAGATGTACGCATAACACACTCTTCTGTCTCAACTTGAATTTTTACCATTTGTGGTTTTTTGTAAGTTTTCATAATATTTCAAGTTTTTAATTATTACTCTACTGAAATCTTAACATCTTCTACTACATATACACCCTTCTCAGGTACAGGGTTGCTTACGCTCTGACCTGCAATGTTTGTAACATCTGTAGCATAGATGCCATTTACATAAATAACTCTATCTTTAGCATATATACTGTTTTCTGCTGCACCGTCAGCATCAGTATATACACCACCATTTAACTTGATAAGTAATGAATACTCCTTGTTAAGTTGCTTTTCAGAAACATTGAAGGTGTAGCCCTCAAAGCCTAAATCACATACAACGGCTCCATTACGCAATAGATAAATATCACCTATTTCTGACATTTCTGCCACACTTACAGTATAGCTACCTGCTACAGGGCAATTCAGCAATAGTGGTATTGTAGCCTCACCGTTATAAGCCTTAGCCTGATTAACTGTAAGTTCAAGACCAAGGTCAGTTGTTGTTATCTGAACAAATGCAGAAGAACTACCGCACTTAGCAAGGTCTTTGCCTATCTCATATTCTGTAGCAGAAGCATCTTCAGAAGCACTTACAAATGTAGCGTCTGTATTACCGTTTGCATCAGACAGTGTTACCTTGAAGTAAGAAGTCTCCTCATATTCAGCACTCTTAATAACGGCCTCGCCATTACTTGCATTAAAGTTCATAGTGCCATCAGCACTTGCTTGGAACATAAATGCTGTGTAAGGTGCAATAACATCTGCTGTTCTAAACGCCTGCACTGTAGAATACTGACCTGATGTTGTTCCATCACTGGCGGTTGCACCACCTTCTCTAAGAACTTGAATAAAGCCTGCACTTCCTGCACTTACTCCCATCCAAGCGTTACTTGACATAGGTTGTGCCATAAAGTTCCAACCATGGTGTTCAGCATCAGCAGAACCATTATATTCATAATATGGAATGCTTGCTGTTTGAGTAAAGATATCATTAGGATTTGCAGCCTTAAAGCGTACGGTATTGATACCCTCATTCATATATATCATATATGCCGTACCCTTGCTCAATGACGTTACATAATCCCAGTTGCCACTTGATAGACCTGTATCGGCACGTTTCTGACTATTGTACTCATTGAACCAAACACCCTTAGTAATCTTAGTACCGTTTGTATTATATAGTCCTGAAGCGGCATCGCAAGCAAATGGTAATGCAAGTGAGTACCATAACTGCTGGAAGCTGTCTCTAAACTCACGCTCCGCATAAACCTCGCTTGCTGTAGCGGAACCAGCACCACTTGTAAATACCTGTCCTGCACCTACATTTGGCTTGCTCTTTATAATTAAGGTGTTAAAGTTAGTGGCACCTGTAATTTCAAGTTTACCGGTTAGGTCTATGGTAACATTACCTACAGATTTACCGTTACTGTTAAGTTTAATATACTTATTTAAGGTAACAGATTCATCCAAATCAACATTAACAATCAACTTATCTCCAGATTCAGCCTCTTCAATGGCATCAGCAAGATTTGAATAACTCTTCTCTTGTGATTCATTTTGCACGGCTTTAACCTTTTCAAGTATTGAGATATTTGAAATTGTTATATTTTGAACTGGGTCCCAACCAAAATCAAATACCATAGCACCAGCGGTATTAGTATTACCTGTTTTTAGTTTCACCCAATCTGACTCAAAATTGTATGGGGTTGTATTTAGTTGTATATTAGCATTTCTGAAAACCAACTCATTATCATCAAACGCCTTAAATGTTACACCTCCGCAATCATTTGTAGAAGCAACTGCTGTAAACTTAAATTTATACTCAGCATTAGGATTCAACTTTGTAATACCTGTGCAAACATGAACCTGGTTATTCCATTGTCCATTCCCTTGTGCTTTCAATTCCACATTGATTGTTCCTGTAGCCACATCAATAGTAGCCACTGGGTCTTGTACAGGAGACCAAACTTTACATATTGAAGCCTCTTCTATATCGAACAATTCTGTAAACACAGATGCTTCTTCTGCAAATATAGCAATATCGTAAATCTCAATGTCTGTATTTGCAGCAGCATAACCAAAATCAAATACCAATACACCATTTGTTAATGTGTATGTATTTACAATATCTGTCATATTATAAACATATTCTGTATTGGCAGTTAACGTAATTGCACGCTCTCCATAAAGCATTGCATGGTCATCAAACATTTTAATTGTAACGCCACCACAATTTTTAGTTGACTTCATCTTGAAGCTCAAACTATACACCTTAGAAGGGTCAAGTGTAGTGATACCTGTTTGCAATTTAACCTGACCTTGCCATATCTCATTCTTAGCAGGTACTATGTTAACCTTAACATCTCCATCACCCACTATTTCTGCACTACTCTCCGTATCTTCACCCCAACCACTTGAATGGAAATCTGTGGTGACTGTAGCATTTTCTGCATCATATAATCCATGATTAAATGGCTGTGGTATATAGCGTTCCCAACCCTTAAACATAATTGTACCCATATCTCCATTATCGTATGTCAGAGTAACGGTAGTCATATCAATTTCTGCCCCATCTTTTCTTGGTGCCGCATTCATAACATAATACAATCTGTCCGCTTGTGCCTGCTGTTGTGTAACACCTGTCAACGAAGGAAGTGTACTTGAAATAGAAACTTCATACTTAGTAATATCTTTATCGTATGTAGTTCCATAACCTTCAAACAACAAATGTAATTGTGCTCCATCAATTTTACAACCATCCTTAAACACTATTTCTTTAGGGGCTGTGTATGTAACATTAACTTGTTCTGACAATGTACCAGACTCTATTGTGATAGTGGCGGTTGCATCTCCAGCGGCATTGCTTGTTACGGTAATGTCAACATCTCCGTCATTTGCCTCTTCTTTTGTGATAGTTCCCTTATCTACTGTGAAAGCTCCATCGTTTGAATAAACGCTGACATCAGATGTTAAATACTGTGCAGACAGTGTAATAACACCACTCTTGTGTTTACCGTTCAACGACAATTCTGACGGTGAAACACTCATTGTAGGCTCAGGATTCTGAGTGTTTATTGTAATTGTCTTTGTAAGTGAACCTGATGTAAGTGTAATAGTTTCACTCTCACCCGCTGCAAATGTTGCACAAGTTACAGTGAATTTTTGTGGAAATGTAGCATCCTTACTGATAGAAGACTTATCTACAGTAAAGTGAGCGGAAGACGATGTAATTGAAATATCCTGTTTCAGAGCCTCGGCGGTAACTGTAAACTCCTTGGTTGCTCCCTGTGCCATACAAGTCCACGATGTTGGAGATACGCTCATTGATGGGTTTAGAGGAACATTATTTTTGAAGAAAATTGTACCAGAATCACCATTTTCGTATTTCAAGGTTAACTCTATTACATCATCAGATGCTGGGACAGCATTGAGCAAGCAATATAAATTATCACCTTGAGCAGCATTTGGTGTTAAACTATTAATATTCCCTGATGAACTACTTGCTGTACTACCTTTATATTTTTCCAATTCGCCTTGATTATTAGTGTATGTAGTACCATAACCATAGAACACCAAGTGAACACCTGAATTTTCTATATAAGATTTTTTAGGATCCTCATTAAACACAATCTCCACTGGTATATGATATGAAGCCTTAGCCTCTTGTGGGTCTGCATCGGTAGATGTAAAGCGGATAACAGAATTTGCAAAATCAGTTGATGCAATATTGGTAATTGTAACTGTTCCTGATGCAGTACCATCTACAGCCTTGGTTATTGTAGTAGGCGTAACACTTACCTTAGTAGCATCAAATGAAATGGATATATTATCTGTAAGGTTAGCACCCGTAACATCAATGGTCTTGGATTGACCTTCAGCAGTAAACTGTAAATCGTATGTTGATAAATCTATTGTTGGAGCAGGACCTACTTTACAATTATTACCTACTGTGTACAAGAACTGCTTGGTAACAGCCATACCAGCCCCTCCCTGATAAGCAAATTTACATCTAAATTTCAAAACATCGCCTTTAGTGCAATTATTAAGAGTAATTGTAGCCGTTTGATTAGAAACAGTCATACCTATTTCAGCAAAACCAGAAGTTTCGTTCCATAAATATGCAACAAGTCCTGTTTTCTTGTCCAAAAGTTCAAACTGAATATTTACAGAGGAACCATTAGTTTCAAATTGGTATTTATATCCATTCGTAAAGCTATCACCACCTGTCGATTCTTTTAATTTACCCTTACATTCTGTATTGGTTGAGTAAGAAACAGGGATATTTACGGGAGTAGCACCTGTAGATGTAAATGTAATTGTACCCTCTGCATCTGTAGTGGCACTGCAAGTAACAGTTACCGTAGTAGAGGTTGTAGATTGAGGTATAGAGGTTTTATCTATGGCAAATAGTGGATTTGAAGAGGAAACCGTTACATCGCTGGTAAGATTTGCCAATGTTACATTTAGAGTTTTAGACCCTGTGGCATCAAAATCTAAAGATTTTTCTGTAACTGTGATTGATGGTTCTGTAGGAGCAGTGCAAGTCGCATTCCAATCAATTGGAGATGGATTAGCAAAAGTCACTTCTCCTGGCATCAACACATAAAGAGGTGTGTGCAATTGAGGATTAGAATCAGCAGCATTAGTGAATTTAATCACAATTTTTGTCGCCGTACTTGTTGTAATCCTTTTTCTCAAATCTGTCGAACCAGTAGATCCGTCAGGAAAAAAGAACGAGCCACCTAAGCCATTGAGATTAGTTCCTTCAATAGTCATAGTAGGAACGCCTCCTACTTTTTCACAAGTTAGTGTAATTGAATTAGCTCCACTTTTCAGCACTTTTCCGCAATACTGCGTTGCCGCTAACAAAAAATTACCCCCCCCGGTGAGGAGTAACACACTGATAATCAGTAGTTTAAGTTTTTTCATAATACTTGATTTTAAGGTTATAAATTTGATTTTTAGGTTCAATTTTAGGGATTTTTGCAAAAAACTCCGTTTCAAAGATATGAAACAGAGTCCACATTATTATATATAAACATTACGCAAAAGTACAACACCGCAAAAAACAAACTACTACATTATTACGCACCACCCACTAATTTTACGGGTTTAATACCTTAGAATGCACTTTTTATTGAAAATTACAGATACCCTAACTCAAGTTTGGCTTCATCGGTCATCATGCTTTGGTCCCAGGCGGGCTCAAATACTATGTTTACGGTAACACTATTGACACCCTCTACGCTTTGGACTTTCTGCTTTA